>DASQUK010000216.1:0-29683 GCA_035641315.1 Acidimicrobiales bacterium
CGCCACCGGGAGGGCCACGGCGCCGCCCGCCTCCACCCGCGTGCCGTCGATGGCGATCTCTGCGAACGGCGGGCCGAGTGCGACGGCCACGCCGGGAAAGCCGGCGTCGGCAACCAGCAGGTTCGAGCCCTTCCCGACCACCAGGGTGGGCAGTCCGCTGGCGGCGACGGCCTCGGCCACGCGCTGCAGGTCGTCGAGCGTGGACGCCTCCACGAACAGCGCCGCCGGGCCGCCCACGCGGTAGGTCGTCAACGGTCCCAACGGGACGTCCCGCCGGGCCAGCCCGTCGAGCATCCCGGCCGCCCGGTCGACCGCCGCACTCATCAGGAAACCACGACTCGGCCGAAGGCCGAGGCCATTTCCCGTCTCCGGCGGAGGGCGGGTAGCGAGCGGGTGGCGCTGAGGATGCGGGCCGCTGCCGGCGCTTGTTGGCGCCGGCGGCCGTAGGCCCGCACCGGAGGCGACAGGACCCGTGAGCGGGGGGGCGCGGGCGGGCGAAGTCGGCTCACGACCGACGCTCCTCCAACATCTCGAGGATGCGGGGTGCGAGCGTCGTCAGGTCGCCGGCCCCGAGCGTCAGGCACAGGTCCCCCGGCCGCAGCACGGCCCGCAGCCACGCCACCACGTCGTCGAGCCGGGGCAGCCACGCGACCAGCGCCCAGGGGTCCGCCTCCAAGACCGCCTCCACCACGAGCTTGCCCGACACCCCCGGGCGGGGAGGCTCGCCAGCGGCGTAGACGTCGGTGACGGCCAGCAGGTCGGCGTCGCGGAAGGCGTGGGCGAAGTCGCGCCACAGCGCCTCGGTGCGGCTGTAGCGGTGCGGCTGGAACACCGCCACGACGCGGCGCCACGACCCGGACGAACGCGCCGCCGCCAGCGCCGCCGCCACCTCGGTGGGGAGGTGGGCGTAATCGTCGACCACGGTGACGCCCTTGGCCTCGCCCCGGTGCTCGAACCGCCGCGCCACGCCGCGGAAGCCGGCCAGCGCCGCCGCCCCCTCGGCCAGCGGCACCCCCAGGCGATGGGCCGCGGCCAGGGCCCCGGTGGCATTGGCGGCGTTGTGCGCGCCCGGCGCCGCCGGCACCACGACGTCGGCCCGCTCGCCGGTCGCCGCGTGGTCCACGGCGAAGCGCACGCCCGAACCCTCGGGCACGACGTCGCTCACCCGGTAGTCGGCGTCGGGCGCGATGCCGTAGCTGACCGGCTCCTTGGCGTGGGCCGCGAGCGCCGCCGCGCCTGGGTCGTCGGCGCACAGCACGGCCGGGCCGGTCAGCCCGGCCACGAACCGCTCGAACCCCTGGCGCAGGGCCTGCTCGCCGCCCCAGTTCTCGAGGTGGTCGGGCTCGACGTTGCTCACGATCCCGGCGTGCGCCCCGAGGGCGAGGAACGTGCCGTCGCTCTCGTCGGCCTCCACCACCAGCGGGCCACTTCCCCCCCAGGCGGCGCTGCCGCCGAACTGCGGGATCGTCGCCCCCACCACGTAGCCCGGCTCCCGCCCGGTGCCAGCGAGGATCGTGGCCAGCAGCGCCGAGGTCGTGGTCTTGCCGTGGGTGCCGGCCACCGCCACGGTGGTCCGCCGGGCGCAGATGGCCCCGAGGGCGGCCGAGCGGTGCACCACCGGGATGCCGCGGGCCCGGGCGGCCACGACGTCGGCATCGTCGCTCGGGGTGGCGGTCGACACGATGACGGCCTCGACGTCGTCGCCGAGGGCCGGGGGCACGGGCCCGGTGGACACGTCCACGCCCCGCTCCATCAGCATGGGCAGGAACGGCGTCGTCGGCGCCGGGTCGTGGCCGCTGACCCGGTGCCCCATCTCCGCCAGCAGCGTGGCAACGGCGCTCATGCCGGCCCCGCCGACGTTGCAGACGTGCAGCCGCCGGGGCCGGCTCAGGTCGAGCCCAGTGTCCGACGCCCCTTCTGCCGGCACTGGCTGGCCATATCGCCCGTGAGCGCGGGCAGAACCGGGGGTGGCCGGCTCAGCCACGGGCGTGCTCCTCCACCAACGCGGCGATGGCGGCCGCGGCGTCGGGGCGGGCGGCCGCCCGGGCGGCCGCCGACATCTCCGCCAGCCGCCCCGGGTCGGCGAGAAGCGCATCCACCTCGGCCACCAGGCGCTCGCCGTCGAGCTCGGCGTCCGGGACCACCACCGCGGCACCGGCTCGCTCCAGGTGCCGCGCGTTGGTCGTCTGGTGGTCGGCGGTCACGAACGGCGACGGCACCAGGACGGCGGGCAGACCGACCGCCAACAGCTCGAAGCTGGTGCTGGCGCCCGAGCGGCACACGGCCACGTCGGCGGCCGCCAGCGAGGTCGGCATGTCGTCGTCGTACTCGACGGCCTGATAGTGCAAAGGCGCATGGGCGGGCACGGGCGGTCCCCCGCCCGTGATCTCGTCCCAGTCGCGCGACCCGACGACGTGGCGCAAGTGCAGATCCCCCCGGGCCGCCCAAATCCGGGCGGCCTCCAGCGCCGCCCGGTTGAGCCGCAACGCCCCCAACGATCCCCCGAAGATCAGGACCATCCGGCGCCCGGGCTCGACGTCGAGCTTGGTGCGGCACGTCATCTGGTCACGCGCCCGGTCGATGGCCAGCACCTCGGGCCGCACCGGGTTGCCGGTCACCACCGCCCGGGGCAGGGGAGTGCCCTCGAACGACACCGCGCACGCCTTGGCGAACCGGCCCACCAGGCGGTTGGCCGCCCCGGGGGCGGCGTTCTGCTCGGCCACCACGATGGGCAGCCGCCGCACGACGGCCGCCAGGGCGCACGGCACGCTGGCATAGCCGCCCACCGACACCACCACCTGGGGTCGGCGCCGGCCCACCAGCCGCCAGGCGCGGCCGAGGGCGACCAGCAGCGAGAACGCCGAGCGCACGTTGCGCAGGCTGAGCTTGCGCTCGAAGCCGCGGCCCGGCAGCACGGTCAGCTCGAACCCTGCCGCCGGCACCAGCCGGGTCTCGATCCCCCGCTCGCTGCCCACCAGCTCGATCGACGCCGCCGGGTGTCCCTCGTCCACCAGCGCCCGTGCGACGGCGATGGCCGGCAGCACGTGCCCCGCGGTGCCGCCGCCGGCGATCAGCGCGAAGCAGCCCTGGGTGTGCCGGCCGCGCCTCATGACTCGTGACCCGGGCGACCCGACGGGCGCGCTTGCCGGCTGGCGGGAAGTGCCGGGTGCGTCGGGGGCGTCGGCGCCCGCGGCGGCAGGGTGGTGGCCCGCGCCTGGCGGGCGACCGAGAGCAGCAAGCCGGCGGCGGCCATTGTGAACAGCAGCGACGACCCGCCGGCGCTGACGAACGGCAACGGGACCCCGGTGATGGGAAGGATGCCGATCACGGCACCGATGTTGACGAACGCCTGCACCCCGAACCAAGCCGTCACCCCGATGGCCAGCAGCAGGCCGAAGCGGTCGGGCGCGTGCAACGCCACCCGGATGCCGATGATCACCAGCAGCACGAGCAGCCCGACGACGACCGCTGCGCCGACCAGTCCGAGCTCCTCGCCGATGACCGCGAAGATGAAGTCGGTGTGGGCGTAGGGCAGGAACCCCCACTTGGCCCGGCTCGCCCCCAGCCCGCGGCCGAAGAGCCCGCCCGAGGCCACGCCCACCAGTGCCTGGATGTTCTGGTAGCCCTTGTCCGTGGGGTCGGCCCAGGGATCGAGGAAGGTGAGGACCCGGGTGCGCCGGTACGGAGCCGTCAGCGCGAGCGTGGTGGCGGCGGTGATGCCCAACGTCGCCCAGCTGGCGAGCGGACCCAGGGGCGCCCCGGCGACGAAGCACAGCGTCAGCGCGATGGCGGCCAGCACCATGGTCGTGCCCAGGTTGGGCTGGAGCATCAGCAGCGTCGCCATGACCGCCAGCACGACGATCACCGGCCGCAGCGTGGCCTGGGTGTTGTGCATGTAGCCCGCCCGGCGTGCCAACAGGTCGGCGACCCATACGAGCAACGCGAACTTGGCCAGCTCCGCCGGCTGGAAGGTGAGCGGGCCGACGCCGATCCAGCGGGTGGCGCCGTTGGCGCCGACGCCGATACCGGGCACCAGTACGACCAACAACAGGCCCAGCGACACCAGCAGCAGCCGCGAGGCCAGCGGCCGCCAGGCGTGGTAGTCGATGCGGGCCACGACCAGCAGCGCCACGGCGCCGACCGCCGCCCACGCCGCCTGCCGGGTCACGAAGTACCAGGAGGACCCGTACTCGTCGAGCGCGACGACCGACGACGCCGACATCACCATCACGAGCCCCAGCAGGTTGAACACGGTGATGAGGAATGCCAGGGCCAGGAACATGCCCGCGCCGGTGGCGTTGGTCCGGGGCGGCCGGGCCGTGGGGTGGCGCCGCCGGGCGCCGGCATCAGCCCGCGAGGGGGGCCGGTTCCGGAGCGCCGTGGTCACGCCCGCCCCCCTCGTCCCGAGGCAATGAGTTTCACGGCCGGGAGGGCGAGGCAATGGGTTTCAGAATCGGAACCCATGACCTCGGGCTCGGGTGCGTGACACCTGTGACCTCGGGCTCGGTGCGGGATCATGGCGCTGCGCCCCCACCTCCGGTGACCTCCCGCACGGCGCGGGCGAAGTCGTCACCCCGCTCGCCGTAGGAGCCGTACCAGTCGAAGCTGGCGCAGCCCGGCGACAGCAGCACCGCGTCGCCCGGGCGAGCCAGCTCGACGGCGGCCCGCACCGCCTCGTCCATCGACCCGGCGCGCACGACCGGTCGGACTCCGTCGAACGCGGCCGCCACCTCGGGCGCGGCCTCCCCGATCGCCACCACGGCCCGGATCGAGGACGCCGACGCCGCCAGCCCCCCGAGGTCGAGGCCCTTGTTGCGCCCGCCGGCGATCAGCACGACCGACTCGAACCCCGCGATGGCGGTCGCCGCCGCGTGCGGGGTCGTCGCCTTCGAGTCGTCGTAGAACCGCACCCCTCCAGCCTCGCCCACCAGCGCCACGCGATGGGGGAGGCCCCGGAACTCCAGCAGCCCCCGCCGCACGCCCTCGGCGTTGGCGCCGCCGGCCAGGGCGGTCGCCGCCGCCGCCAGGCCGTTGGCGATGTCGTGCGGTAACGCCCGCGGCAGCTCCCCGACCCGCGCGATCTCCACGAGGGCGTGCCCGTTGCCCGGGCCGACCAGCCGTCCGTCCGGCCCCAATCCCCCGACGAGGCGGAAGTCGGCGCCGCCGTCGTCGCACAACGAGAACGTGACGTGCCGGGCCGGCGCGGCCGCCAGGTGCCGGGCCACCACCGGGTCGTCGGCGTTGCCGACCGCGACCTGCGCGGCCGACTGGTCCCGCCAGATGCGGGCCTTGGCCGCTTCGTACGACGCCAGGTCGTGGTGGCTGTCGAGGTGGTCGGGGGCGAAGTTGAGCCACGTCGCCACCGCTGGCGCGAAGCGCTGCGAGTGCTCGAGCCGGAACGACGACGCCTCCACGACGAACACGTCGGTGGACGGGTCGTCGATCGCCGCAACCAGCGGGACGGGCGTGTTGCCCACGGCCACCGCGGCCAGCCCGGAGGCGGCCAGCATGTCCCGCACCAGGGTCGTCACCGTGGTCTTGCCGTCGGTGCCGGTGACGGCGAGCAGCGGCCGGTCGTCCCAGCGGACGGCGAGATCGAACTCCGACAGCACCGGCACCCTGGCGGCCCGTGCGCGGGCGAACACGGGGTGGCGGGCCGGCAATCCCGGGGCCGGGACGACGGCGTCGGTCGCGGCCACCAGCGCCGCCAGCTCGTCGCTGTCCGGGGCCACGGACAGGTTCAGGCCCAGCTCGTCGGCCACCGCCAAGGCGGCTTGCCCCGGGCTGTCGTCGGCCGCCACCACGTCGTGGCCGTGCGCGATCAGCGCCCGGGCGACCGCCCCGCCGGTGACGCCGAGCCCGACCACGAGCACCTTCATGTTTCGCCTCGCAACCAGAGGTTGCTCGGCGAGCCTTGGGCCGCCGCCTGGCGGCGGCGTCGCTCTCCTGTCGCTCGACCGGCGAAGCCGGCTCGAGCGACGGTGGGGGGCTCCGGCGGAAGCCTCTGCCCCCCACACCCCCCGCCGGGTCGCAGCCCGAGCGTCAGCTGCGCGGCTCGCCGTGAGACGGCCATCAGTCGGGCACCCCGATCGACACGAAGTCCGCGTAGAAGATGGCCAGGGCCACCGCCATCGACATGATCGCCAGGATCCAGAACCGCACGATCACCGTCGTCTCGGGCCAACCCATCAGCTCGAAGTGGTGATGCACCGGCGCCATCCGGAATACCCGGCGGCCGAACATACGGAAGCTGCCGACCTGCACGATCACCGACAGCGTCTCGAACACGAACAGCGCCCCCACGATCGGCAGGAGCAGCTGGACGTTGAGCGTCAGGGCGAGCGCGGCCAGCCCGGCGCCGATGGCGAGCGCGCCGGTGTCGCCCATGAACACCTGGGCCGGCGGGGCGTTCCACCACAGGAACCCGGTGATGCCGCCCACCATGGCGGCGGCCACCACCGCCAGGTCGAGGGCGTGGTTGACGCCGTAGACGTCTTGGTGGCGGAACGCCCAGAACGCCACCACGGTCATGGTCAGGAACGGATAGATGGACGAGCCCGCGGCCAACCCGTCGAGCCCGTCGGTGAGGTTGACGGCGTTGGTGGTGCCGAGGATGAGCAGCACGGCCAGGATCGTCCAGCCCACGTCGCCGAGCCCCCACCCCGGCTCCGAGGCCCGGGTGAAGCTGAGCGTGGTCTCGACGTCGGTCCAGGTGACGCTGGCCACCGCGAAGCCGATGGCCACCACCAGCAGGCCCCCCATCTTGGCCCGCATGGACAGTCCGAGGTTGCGCTCGTGGCTGACCTTGATCCAGTCGTCGATCGCGCCCACCACCGCGGCACCGGCGATGACGAGCATGACCAGCACGCCGCTGCGGGTGAACGCCAGCCCCCCGCGGATGTGGGCGATGGCGTAGCCGAGGACGGCGGCGACGACGATGGCGACACCGCCCATGGTGGGGGTGCCGGCCTTGGGGGTGTGCCCGTCGGGCACGTCGGCGTGGATGGGCTGGCCCACCTGGTGGGCCCGAAGCCAGTCGATCAGGTAATGGGTGCCGAGTAGCGACAGCGCCAAGCCGATCCCGCCGGCCAGCAGAAGGGAGATCATCGGGCGCTGCCCCCAGTCCCGTGGGCGAGCGCGGCGAGCGCAGCGCGGGCGACCTCGCGGTCGTCGAACGGCACGACCTCGTCGCCGATGGTCTGGGTCGTCTCGTGGCCCTTGCCGGCGATCACCAGCACGTCGCCCGGCCCGGCGCCGGCGACGGCCCGCTCGATGGCCCGGCGCCGGTCGGGGTCCACGACCACTCGGTCGACGGCGCCGTCGGGGATACCGGCCCGTACCTGATCGATGATGGCGAGCGGGTCCTCCGAGCGGGGATTGTCCGACGTCAGGAACACCCCATCGGCCAGCCGGACCGCCACCTCGCCCATCAACGGCCGCTTGGCCGCGTCTCGATCGCCCCCGCAGCCGAACACGACCACCAACCTTGCCCCCGCCGGGACGAGCTCGCGGGCGGCCCGCAGCGCCTGGTCCAGCGCGTCGGGCTTGTGCGCGTAGTCGACCAGCACCGTGAACGGCTGACCGGCGTCGACGGCCTCGAACCTTCCCGGCACCCGGACGGTCGACGCCGACAAGCCACGGGCGATCACGGCGGGCTCGATCCCCAGCGCCTCGGCGGCCGCGGCCGCGGCCAGCGCGTTGGCCACGTTGAACCGCCCGGCCAGACCCAGCTCGACCGGCTCGCCCCGCCAGCGGAACGACGCCCCGGCCGGCATCAGCGCCAGGTCGTCGGCGTCGGCCAGGGAGTAGGCGGTGGCGGCGACGCCGGCTCCCGGCCTGCCCAGCCGGTCGAGCAGCTCCCGCCCCCGGGCGTCGTCGGCGCAGATCACCGCCCGGTGGGTGAGCTCCGGGGTGAACAGAGCCGCCTTGGCCTCGAAGTAGGCGTCCATGGTGTGGTGGAAGTCGAGGTGGTCCTGCGACAGGTTGGTGAAGACGGCGACGGCGAAGCGGATGCCGTCGACACGGTGGAGCGCCAGGCCATGCGACGACACCTCCATCGCCACCGCTCGGGGAAGGCCGCGGTCGCGCTCGGAGGCGAGCATGGCCTGCAGCTCGGTCGCCTCGGGCGTGGTGCGGGCGCCGGACAGGGTGCCGATGACAGCGCACGGCAGCCCCGCCGCCTCCAGTACCGGGCGCAGCAGGTGGGTCACCGTGGTCTTGCCCGAGGTGCCGGTCACCCCCACGACGGCGAGGTCGCGTGACGGGTGCCCCCAGAACGCGGCCGCCAGGGGGCCCATCGCTCGCCGCACGTCCGGGACGACGACCTGCGGCACCGCCAGCGGCAGAGCGTGGTCGACCACCAGCGCCACCGCCCCCGCCCCCACGGCACCGGCGGCCAAGTCGTGGCCGTCGACCCGCGTTCCCCGCACACAGCAGAACAGCGACCCCGGGCCCACGTCACGCGTGTCGTGCACGATCGTGTGGAGCTCACGGTCGCCGTCGGCACCCCCGATGGAGGCGGCCGGGTAGGCGGCGATCAGGTCGCGTAGCCGCAACCCCTAACCCCCGCGGGCGGGGGCGGACGTTGTGGTGGTCGCGAGCGTGGTGGTCGCGAGCGTGGTGGTCGGGGACGTGCCGGGCGCGGTCGTCGTGGTCGCGCCGGGGACCGTCGTGGTGGTGGTCGGAACGGTCGTGGCGGTGGTGGGCGGCGCCGCGGGTTGCGCACGGACCTTGGGCTCCTCGAGCGGCGGCCCCACCGCGTCGGTGGCGGCCGGCGGTGCGATCCCCAGCGTCCGCAGCGCCTGGCGGCCGATGTTGGCGAAGGCGGGGGCGGCGACGTCACCGGCGTAGGGCGAGGTCGTGGGCTCGTCGATGACGACGATGATCGACACTTGGGGATCGTCGGCGGGGATGAACCCGGCGAACGTGGCCACGTGGTGGTAGTTGCCCTGCTCGTCCCGGTAGCCGCCGCCGGGCTGGGGTTTGCGGGCCGTGCCGGTCTTGCCGGCGGTCTCGTAGCCGTCGATGGCCGCGGCCTCGCCGGTCCCCGACGCCACGGCCTCGGCCAGCATCTCCCGGACCTGCGCCGCGGTGGTGGGCGACACCACCCGCCGGCCTTCGCCCGCCGCCACCTCGTGGCGCTCGCCCTCCGCGTCGAACGTCGCCTCCAGCAGGGTGGGGGGCACGTACACGCCGTCGTTGGCGATGGTGTTGTAGGTGAGGAGCATCTGCATGGCGGTGACCGAGATCCCTTGGCCGATCGGGATCGAGCCGATCGACGTGCCGGACCAGTTGTCGGGATCGACCAGCAGGCCCCGTGCCTCGTGCGGCAGCCCGAGGGCGGTCTCCTGGCCGAACCCGAAGCGACGAAGGTAGTCGTCCACGCGCTCCGTCCCCAGTCGCTGCGCGATCTTGATGGTGCCGATGTTCGACGACTGGGCCAGCACATCGCTCGCCGTCATCTCGGACGGCAGGGAGTGGGCGTCGCCGTAGGTGTGCTCGGCCACCTGCAGGGTGTCGGGGACCTGCAGCACGGTCTCGGGCGTGACCACCCCCTCTTCCAGCGCCGCCGCCATGGTGATCACCTTGTTCACCGACCCCGGTTCGTACATCTCCGTGACGGCCCGATTGTTGCCGGTGTTGCCGACCTCGTGGGTCTTCGGGTCGGTCTCGACGTTGGCCAGCGCCAGGATCTCGCCGGTCCGGGGATCGCTGACGATGGCCCAGCCCGCCTTGGCGCCCACCGTCCGCACCTGCTCGGCGAGGATGCCCTCGGTGGCGTACTGCAGGCTGCGGTCGATCGTGAGGACGATGTCGTCGCCCGGTTCAGCGGGATCGATCAGATGGCGCCCGCCCGGGATGGTGCGCCCGTCGAGGTCACGCTCGACCATGTATTCCCCCGGGTCCCCCGCCAACTGGTCGTCGTAGCGCTGCTCGAGGCCGGACACGCCGACGTTGTCGGGGTCGACGCTGCCGAGCACGCCCCGCGCCAGGTCGCCCGCCGGCAGCAGGCGCGCCGACTCGTCGAAGACGATCACGCCGGGGATGTCGAGCGCCGCCACCCGCTCGGCCACCTCGTCGTCGACCTGGCGTGCCAGGTACTCGAAGTGGCCCTCGCTGGCGAGCTTGGCGGCCACCTCCTTTTCGTCGAGCCCCAGGACGCGTGCCAGGCGCCGGGCCGCCGACCGCGGGTCGGTGACCACGCTGGGGTCGACGCCGATGCTGCTGACCGGCGTCGACAGCGCCAGGTCCTTGCCGTTGCGGTCGAAGATCGTGCCCCGCGCCGCCGGCAGGGCGATGGGCTCGATCCGCTGCTCCTCGCCGTAGGCGACGTACTGCTGCGCCCCCAGCGTCTGCACGTAGCCGAGGCGCAGCACCACGACGCCGAACAGCAGCCCCAGGACGACCAGCAGGCTCAGCGACCGGTAACGGGGATCGCCGGGCCGGAGCAGGCGCGGCCCGCGACTGGCGCGCCTGCCCCGCCCGATCGGATATGGCTGCTCGAACGACGCGTTGGGTGGGGCTCCGGCACGGCTCAACCGGCCGGCTCCATGTAGGGCTTGACCCGGGCGGCGCTCGTGTCGGGCGATTCGGGGGGCTCGTCCTCGGGGAGGTCGTCGGTGGGCGCCGGCTCGTCGGGCGACAGCCACACCGGATCCCCCGCCGGCACCATCCCCAGCTCGCCGGTGGCCTCGCCGAGGATGCGCTGTGGCGACTCCAGCTCGGCCACCTCGCGGCGCAGCTCCTCGTAGCGCGCCTGCTCGGCCGCCACCTGCTGGTCGAGCTCGTCGACCTTGGCCTGGCCCTCGATGAGCAGCGCATGGCTCACCGCCACGCAGAACAGGGCGGCGAACAGCAGCACGGTGAGGATCACCCCGGCGCGGGGGCTGAGCCGGACGCCGAGGCCGCGCGACGGCCGGGCCGGCGGGACGACCCGCAGGTGCCGGTCGCGGTGGTCACGATCGCGATCGCGGCCGGGCAGCGGCCGGGTGTTGGGGAGCTGGACGACGCGGGCGGTAGCCATCACGCCACCTCCTGGAGTTTCTCGACCGCCCGCAGGCGGGCGGCCTCGGCACGGGGGTTGGCGGCGATCTCGTCGGCGCTGGGCCGCCAGGCACCCCGCCGCAGCAGCCGCACCGTGGGGCGCACGTCTGGCGGGGTCGGCAGGTGGGACGGCCCGGTCCAGCCACCGCTGGCGGCGTGCCGGAAGCGGTCCTTGACGATGCGGTCCTCGCCCGAGTGGTAGGCCAGCGCCACGCAGCGGCCGCCGGGGACCAGCATGTCGATGGCGTCGTCGAGGCTGGCGGGCAGGATGGCGAGCTCGTCGTTCACGGCGATGCGGATCGCCTGGAAGGTCCGCCGCGCCGGGTGTCCGCCCCGGCGGCGGGCAGGCGCCGGCACGGCGTCCCTCACCACGTCGGCCAATTGCTCGGTGGACGTGATTGGGCGCGCCGCCACGATCGCCCCGGCGATGCGGGCGGCGTAGCGCTCGTCGCCGTAGGCCCGCAGCAACCGGGCAAGCTCCGCGCCGGGTGCGCCGTTCACCAGGTCGGCGGCGCTGACGGGTCGGGTGGGGTCCATCCGCATGTCGAGGGGGCCGGGCGAGCGGTAGCTGAAGCCGCGCTCGGGCCGGTCGAGTTGGGGCGAGCTGACGCCCAGGTCGAACAGCGCGCCGCTGGTGTGGCGGTGGCCGAGATCGCCCAGCACCGCCCGCAACTGGTCGAAGCGGCTGTGCCTCGTGCGGGCCCGGTCGCCGAAGCGCCGCAGGCGGGCCGAGGCGGCGGCGATGGCGTTGGGGTCCTGGTCGAGCCCGACGACGGACAGGTGGGGGTGGGCGTCCAGCAGCGCCTCGGCGTGGCCACCCCCGCCAAGCGTGGCGTCGACGACGACCCCCGGCGGGACGGGCGCGAACAGCTCGACCACCAGGTCGACGAGCACCGGCCGGTGGCTGAACTCACCGGCTCTCCTGGCCCCTGGCCCCTGTGGTGCTGCCCCACTCACCGGCGTCCCCGTCCGGCGGCGCGCGCCGGGATGTCTCCCCGGGACGGGCTCGATGGGAAGCGGGCGGAGGAGGGGCCTTCCACCGCGCCGTCCGGGGACCGGCCGGCGGGCGGGGCAGCACCGTGGGATGACTCGACTCGGCCGCAGGCCGAGGCCGCTTCCTGCCTTCCGGCGGAGGGCGGGTAGCGAACGGGTGGCGGCGAGGATGCGGGGCCGCTGTCGGCGCTTATCGGCGCCGACGGCGGTAGGCCCCGCACCGGAGGCGACAGGACCTGTGAGCGGAGGGGCGCGGTCGGGCGAAGCCGGCTCACAGCTTCAGGTCCCTCGCCGCTTGGCGAACGGCCCCGTCGGGCCCCTCGGGGATCGTCTCCATGCGCTGGTCCCAGCGGTCGCGGGCCCACACAGCGACGCGCTGACGGGCGCCGACCACCAAGACCGGGCCCGTCAGCTCGGCGAAGCTGCGGAGGGACCGGGGGACGACGATGCGGCCCTGGCCGTCGGGCTGGACCTCGAAGGTCGCCGCCGAGAAGGCATCGTAGGCCTCCTCGGAGACCATGCCGAGGGTGACGCCGTCCTCCCACTTCTCGAGCACCGATGAGAAGGCCGCCGCCGGCCAGAGCCCCAGGTAGGCGTCGAGCGGACCCAGGTAGGCGCCGTCGGCCAGGCGGGAGCGGTAGCTGGCCGGCAGGACGAGCCGGTTCTTGTCGTCGACCGAGTGCTCGAAGGAGCCCATGAAGAACCGGGGGGCGTCGGGGCGCGCGGCGGCGACGACGGCCTGCTCGCTTCCCGGTCCACCGAGTTGCTCCACTTCGTGGGAAATTACCCCACCACTACCCACACGACAAGGCACCCCGCGTTCTGCCCCCGCTCACCGCGCATATCGCCAGTGAGCGCGGGCAGAGCGCAGGGGTTACGCGGGCAGGTGGCGCAGGAACGCGTCGACCAGCTCGGCGGGGTCCCGGCCGGTGCCGACCGCGGCGTCGGCCAGGGCCCGGCGGCCGTCGTCCCCGAGGCGCAGGAGGCGCACGAGCGCCGCCGCATCCCAACGGCGGTAGGCGGCGCACTGGAACCGGGCCGCCGCCCGGGTCCGGCGTTGGCTGATCCCCACCACCTTGCGCAATCCACCCTCGCCGTCACCCTCGGCCTCGGCCCGGGGCACCGTCACCTCGCCGGCGCCGACCGTGCCGAAGCACACCAACCGCCCCAGGGGACCGCACGCCAGGGGGCCATCGTGCACCTCGGTCGGTCCGATGCCCAGCTCGGCCAGCGCCGCCTGCCAGGACCGGCCGACCCAGTGGGCGGCGCGGCCGACGTCGTCATCCCACAGCGGATCGCCCACCGGAACGATGACGTCGACCCATGTCGTCTCCCCCGGCACCACCAGCACCACCCCGCCGCCCGACCGCCGCCGGGCCAGCTCGATCCCCGCGGCAGCCGCCGCCTCGCGGTCGACGATGTCCTCGGACTGCGTCGAGCCCAGCACCAGCGCCGGCGCAGTGGCCTCCAGCACCCACACGGCGCGGCCCGGCGCCTCCGGCAGCGGCTCGGCGTGGAGGTCGGCCGCGGGCCCGGTGAGCCGCCGCAGCTCCCAGCCCGGCGGCAGCACCGTCACGCCATCAGGCGGCGGCGTTGAGCAGGTACGGCGTCCACGTCTCGGGAACCGCCCCGAGCGCGAACGTCAGCCAGGTCGTGCCCCGCGGCACGCTGGGCGTTCGGAGCAGCCGCATCGACGTCTCTTGCAGCATGCGGTCGCGCTTGCGGACGTTGCAGGGCCGGCAAGCGGCCACCACGTTCTCCCACGAGTGCTCGCCGCCGCGGCTGCGCGGCACCACGTGGTCGATGCTCTCGGCCGACGCCCCGCAGTACTGGCAGCGGTGGTCGTCGCGGGCGAACACCGAGCGGCGGTTGAGCGGCGTGCTCCACCGGTACGGCACCCGGACGAAGCGCCGCAGGCGCACCACCGACGGCACGGCCACGGCGAACCGAGGCGAGTGCATGACGGCGTCGCTCGCGTGCAGCATCTCGGCCGTCTCCCCCAGCACGAGCACGACCGCCCTGCGGTCGCTGACGACGCAGAGCGGCTCGAAGGTGGCATTGAGCACCAACGCCCGGCTCATCGGCGTGCCCCCGGTCCACCGGTGAGCAACCGCCCCTTCGCGGCGGGTAGGGCACTGTGCCCATGATTCGCTCGCTGACGCTCGCTCATGTGGCGCACAAACTACTGGTGAGGGGACCGCTTCCGTCGCCACTTCTGGTGCGACCGCTGCTCCCGGCACCAGCGAAGGTAGGTCACGAGGTCGTCGGGATCCGGGTCGCGGTCGCCTTCGCCGCCGTAGGCGGTCTGGAGCCGGAACCGCAGGTACTCGGGCGTGGGCAGCGGCAGGAACGGGCGGCGGCGCCACCACCCCGGGGCCGCCAGCACCAGCGCCTGGCGCACGCCCGTGGCCCACAGCGACGGATGGCGGGCCACCGCCGCCGCCGCCCGTGCCGTCCACCGCAACTGCGTTGCACGAGTCCCGCCGGTCCCGGCCGTCACCGGGACAGTCCGAGGTCGTGGCCGGCGCCGCGCCAGCCGACGGCCGCGGCGCCCACGAGGGGCCCGGCGTCGCCGAGCCCGGCGGGCACGATGCGCGCGCCGCGGGCGAAGCTGATGCGGGCCCGCGCGTCCAGCTCGGCCTGGGCGGCGGCGAAGAAGGCCTCGCCGTAACCGAGCGCCACGGAGCCGGCGACCACGGCCAAGCGCAGGTCGAGCAGGTTGGCGACCGAGGCCACGGCCCGGCCGACCAGCATGCCGACGCGGCGCCGCACGTCTTCGCCGACGTCCTGGGGGTTCAGCCCGGTCGCCGCCCGGATCGACGGGCCGGACGCCTCCGCCTCCAGGCAGCCCTGCGCCCCGCAGGCACAGACCCGGCCCCCGGGCTCGACGATGACGTGGCCGATGTGGCCGGCGTTGCCGGTGGCGCCGTCGAGCAGGCGGCCGTCCAGCACGATCCCGCCGCCGACCCCGGTGGACACCACCATGGCGATGTAGTCGCGGGCGCCCCGGGCGGCGCCGGCCCAGCCCTCCCCCAGCGCCAGGGCCTTGGCGTCGTTGTCGACGTGGACCGGGAGTCCGGTGAGGACGCGCAGCCGGTCGCGCAGGGGGAATCCCCGCCAGGCGGGGACGTTGAGCGGCGACACCGTGGCCCCGCCCGGCTCCATGGGCCCGCCGCAACCGACGCCCACGACCACCTCGTCGCCCCGACGAACCGACGCCACCAGCCCGGCCAGGACGTCCCACAGCTGCTCGGCCGTCTCGTCCCGTGGAGTGGACAGCGTCCGGCGTCCGGTCAGGCGGCCGTCGCGGTCCACCCGGGCGACGGCCAGCTTGGTCCCCCCGATGTCGACCCCTAACGCCATATGCGCCATCGGGAGCGGAAGCTACATCCCTACCTGAGCCGGTCCTCGCGCCCGCCTTACGTCGTCGGCGGCCTAACCTGACGTGGCTCACCCAACGACGGAGGGAGTACGAGGCTGTGGCCACCAGCCAGACCGCGGCTGCCCGGGGGGCGACGTTCTCCGATTACTACGAAAGCGTCGTCGACAACGTTCAGCGCGTCATCCAGGGCAAGCGCGACGTGATCGAGCTCGTGCTCCTGTGCCTGGTCTCGGAGGGGCACCTGCTCCTCGAGGACGTGCCGGGGGTCGGCAAGACCAATCTCGCCAAGTCGCTCGCCACCTCGATCGAGTGCAGCTTCGGCCGGGTGCAGTTCACGCCCGACCTGCTGCCGTCCGACGTGGTGGGCATCACCGTATGGAACCGGGGCGACGGCTCGTTCGACTTCCGGCCCGGACCGGTGTTCAACAACGTCGTCCTGGCCGACGAGATCAACCGGGCCTCGCCCAAGACCCAGGCCGCTCTGCTGGAGGCGATGGCCGAGAACCAGGTGACGGTCGACGGCGTGACCTACCCGCTGAGCCGGCCGTTCATGGTCATCGCCACCCAGAACCCCATCGAGCACGAGGGGACCTACCCGCTGCCCGAGTCGCAGCTCGATCGGTTCCTGATGCGGGTGTCGGTGGGCTATCCGTCGCCCGACGCCGAGCTGGAGATCCTCGAGACCCATGGCGACCACGACGCCTACCGCGACATCGGATCGGTCATCGGCAACGACGAGGTCCTGGGGCTGACCGCCGCCGCCAAGGGCGTGCACGTGGCACCGAGCCTCAAGGCATACCTGGTCGACCTGGCCCAGGCGACCCGCCGCAGTACCCACCTCGCGCTCGGCATCTCGCCCCGGGCCACGCTGGCGCTGCTGCGGGTGGCCAAGGCGCGGGCGGCGTCGCAGGGCAGAGGCTACGTCATCCCCGACGACGTCAAGGCCCTGGCCAACTCGGTCCTGGCGCATCGGCTGCTCGTCACCCCCGAGGCCCAGCTCCAGGGCCTGTCCCCGTCCGACGCCCTGGACGAGGTGCTGCGCGCCGTCCCCGTCCCGGGCGGGCACTAGGCCACGCGTGATGACAAGCGACCACGTCCGTTGCTGACTCGGCAGGGCTGGCTGGTCGTCTGGGGCGGGGTGGCGCTGGTCGCCCTCGCTCGCCTGCTCGGCATCAGCGAGCTGTACGTGTTCGGCGCAGTTGCCCTGGGCCTGGTGGTGTTCGCGCTGCTGTACGTGCGGCTGACCCGGCTCGACGTCGAGATCGACCGCACGGTGCACCCCGCTCGTGTGCACGCCGGCCAGGTCAGCCGGGTGGACGTGCGCCTGCGAAACCTGCGCCGCACCGACACGCCCGTCCTGCGGCTGCGTGACCCGGTGTCCGGCACCGCCGGCGCCGAGCTGCTGGTGCCGCCCCTCGACCGGGGGGCCGCCACGCTCGCCACCTACCGGCTGCCCACCGACCGCCGGGGCATCGTGCGGGTGGGCCCGCTCCGGGTGGTCGTCAGCGACCCGTTCGGGTTGGTGCAGGCGAGCAGCGTGGGCGCTCCCGAGGTCGACGTCACGGTGTTCCCGGCGGTCGACGACATCCGGCCGGTCCCGTTCACGTCCGGGCACGACCCCTTGGCGGGTGCCATCCGCCCCCACGCCCTGGGCCGTTCGGGTGACGACTTCTACGCCCTGCGCCCCTACGTCGTCGGGGACGACCTGCGCCGGATCCACTGGCCGTCGACCGCCCGCCACGACGAGCTGCTGGTGCGCCACCAGGAGCAGCCCTGGCAGGGGCGGACCACGGTCCTGCTCGACGTGCGCCGGGCCGCGCACGACAGCGTCTCGCTGGAGCTGGCCGTCTCGGCGGCCGCCAGCGTGCTGATGGCCAACGGCGCCCGCCGCGACCTGGTGCGCCTGGTGACCACCGACGGCACCGACTCGGGTTTCGGCGTGGGCACGGCACACATCGAGGCCCAGCTCGAGCACCTGGCGGTGATCGACGCCGCGGGCAGCGCCAGCCTGCGCACCATGCTCGACCTGTTGCACCGCAGCGGGGGCGGTGCCCTGGTCGTCGTCCTGGCCCAGACGACCTCGGCGGAGCTGTCGAACGTGACCCGGCTCCGTCGCCGCTTCGGTTCGCTAGTGGTGGTCCAGGTCGACAGCAGCGCAGGCGCGGGGCGGGCACCGGCGCCGCTGGGCAGCGCAGCCACCCTGTTGCGGGTCACACCGACGACGCCGTTCGGCGACGCCTGGGACCGGGCCATCACGGCCAGCCGGCCGATCCGTCTCCCGCCGGCGGCGGACTCCCCGATCGGCCCCGTGCGGGACATCCCGGTGAGGGACACTCCGGTGGGCGGCGGCTCGTGACCCGGCGCGGCCACATGCTGTTGGCCACCGAGGTGGCGCTGGCGCTGGTGACCCTGGCGGCGGTCATCGGCATGCACCGGCTGTTCGTCGACGGCTCGTACCGCGGGCCGCTCGCGCTGCAGGCCATCGCCGCCCACCTGGTGGTGGCCCTGCTGCGCCGGCGGCGCGTCCCGCTCCTGGTAGCGGCCGGCCTCACCGCCGTGGCCGCCGTGTTGTTCATCACCTGGACACGCTTCGGCGACACGGTCGGCTATCTGCTGCCCACGAGCGGCACGCTCACCGCCGTGGGCGACGACCTCGATCGAGCCTGGCAGTTGTTCGGGGACGAGAAGGCCCCCGTCACCGTCCTCAACGGGTTCATCGTGGCGACCGCGGCCGCCATCTGGATCCTCGCGTTCGTGGCCGACTGGGCCGCCTTCCGCGCCCGGGCAGCGTTCGAGGCGCTGCTCCCGGCCACGACGCTGTTCCTGTTCGCCGCCGCCCTGGGCGCACCCGGCGACCGGGTGCCCGCCGCAGCCGTGTTCGCGGCCGCGGCGCTGCTGTTCGTGCTGCTCCACCGCACGTACGCGCAGGAGGAGTCGTCGACCTGGGCGGCGAGCCACCGGGCCCGGGGGCGCTGGTCCCTGCTGGGCACCGGCGCCGCGCTCACCGGGATCGCCGTGGTGGCGGGCGCGGTGACCGGCCCTCGGCTGCCCGGCGCCGAGGCCGAGGCGGTCATCGACTGGCGCGACATCGGCGACGACGAGCCCACCCGGGTGGTGCCGAGCCCGATGATCAGCTTGCGCACCCGCCTCGTCGAGCAACCCAACGTCGAGGTGTTCACCGTCCGCAGCGACGTCGCTTCCTACTGGCGTCTCACCGCCCTCGACGAGTTCGACGGGACGCTGTGGAAGTCGTCGTACGGCACTGACGGCGCGGACGGTGAGCTGCCCCGGGCGGTCGACTCGGCGGTCGAGACCGAGACGGTGCGCCAGCAGGTCACGATCGAGGCGCTCAACGCCGTGTGGCTCCCGGCAGCGTTCGAGCCGCACTCCCTCGATGCCCCGGGCACCGACGTCGGCTGGGACGAGGACTCCAGCACCCTGATCGTCGACCGCGACGTGCCCACGTCCGACGGTCTCGCCTACAACGTCACGTCCAACGTCCCCCGATGGACCGCCGAGGAGTTGCGCACCGTCGGTGACGAGCTGCCCGAGGACATCGCCGACCAGTACCTCGCCCTACCGGCCAACATGTCGCCGAACATCACGGCGCTGGCCGAGACCTTCACCGCTGGTGCCACCACGCCCTACGACCGGGCCATGGCACTGCAGGCCTTCCTGCGGAACGAGCCGTTCGTCTACGACGACACGGTGGGACCGGGCCACAACAGCGACGCCCTGGTCGAGTTCCTGTTCCGGACCCGCCGCGGCTACTGCGAGCAGTTCGCCGGGTCGTTCGCGGCGCTGGCACGGGCGGCGGGACTGCCCACCCGGGTGGCCATCGGGTTCACCTGGGGCGCGCAGGACCCCGAGGAGCCGACCCTCTACCGCGTGCGCGGCATCCACGCCCACGCCTGGCCCGAGGTCTACTTCCACGGCTTCGGTTGGGTGCCGTTCGAGCCGACCCCGGGGCGGGCGCCGGTCGGCGCCAACCGCTGGTTGGGAGACGACCTGCCGTCGGGCGGCCAGCAGGACGCCACCGGCGGAGCCGCCGCCGCGGCCCCGGCCAACGCCGGCGACGGCACCGACGCGGGAACGCAGGGGGATGGCCTGGCCGCCGGCGACCCCGGGGGGGTCAACTCCGAGCTCCTCGACACGGCCGGAGCTCCCGGTGAGGACGGCGACACCGACGGCGGCCTGGTGCCCGAGGAGGTCCGCAACGCCGGTAAGCCCATCGGGCTGGTGGTGGTCGCATACCTGGCGCTGGTCCCGCTCGCGATCGTCGGCCGCCGGCTGATCCGGCGCCGCCGCGCGAGAGCGCCGGCCGACAAGGTGCGGCTCCCCTGGCGCGAGGCGACCGAGCGGGCCGAGGCCGCCGGCATCGGCCTGCCGGCGTCGCTCACGATCGCCGAGACGGCCGACCGGCTGGCGGCGGCGCTGCCCGCCTCGGCCAGCGCCATCCAAGGGCTGGCCCGCACCATGGAACGGGTGAGCTACGCCGAGGAGCGACCGACGCCGGGCCAGGTGGCCGAGGCGCACCGTGCGTGGGCGTCGGTCAAGGCCGAGCTCGGGCGCTGGGAGCCGTGGTGGCAGCGCCTGCTGCGCTACTTCGACATCCGCCAGCTACGGCCCCGCGACCGACGGGCCCGGCTGATCACGCAGCACTCCGCCGTCGTCCCGGCCGGACGCTGACGCGGGTAGCCGGCTACTGGTCCTCGGGGTCGTCGTCGCGGCGGAACCGCTCGCGCACCCGGCGGCCGGCGCCGCCCAGGGCCTCGCGCAGCCCGTTGGCCCGCACCGACTTGGAGAGCTGGTCGAGGCCGGCGCGCCCCAACTTGCGGAGGTTGCGCTCGAACAGCAGGGCGCTGCCCAGCATGAACAGGAAGCCTATGAACGACAGCCAGTACGACGTCGACAGCGTGGCGACGAGGAACACGGCCCCGGCGACGAGACCGACGACCGCCCACTTCATCCGGCCGACCGTGTGGCGGTAGAGCGTCGTCTCGCTCACCTCGCGCGCGAACGAGGGATCGTCCTCGTAGAACCGCTGGGCGATCTCCTGGAGGATGCGTTCCTCGTCCTCGGAAAGCGGCACCGGAACCCCTTGTCGCACAGCTGACCGAACCGGCACGATCAAGTGTTCCACAGGCCGCCAGGAACGACAACGCGTGGACCCCAGGGAAATTTCTCACGCACCAGCCCGGGGATCAGGGTTTTGATGGTCGTTCGGGCCCCACTGTTGTTCGCCCCGCCGGGGCACCCGCAGCCCCCGCTCGTCGACGCCGGACGCGGGGCCGATTGCTCGGTCGCCGAACCGCTCGCGGATGGCGTCGACCGCCCCGCTCACCGCGTGCCACGACGGTCTGTCGAGATGCTCGAAGCTGAGCTGCTGGGCCGCGCCGGTCGCCAGTCCCGAGACGCTGACGCCGAGCAGGCGGACGCCCGGCGTGGGGTCCACGGCGGCCAGCAGCGCAAGCGCAGCGCGGGCCACCGCCGGGCCGTCGTCGACGGTGGCAGGCAGCGTGGACGAGCGCGTGATGGTCTGGAAGTCGGCGAACCGAACCTTGAGCGTGACCGTGCGACCCGCCATCCCGGCACGGCGCAGGCGCCACGCCACGGCGTCGGCCATGCGCACCGCCTCGCTGGCCAGCGTCTCGTGCTCGTGATGGTCGTGGGCGAACGTCTCCTCGTGGCCGATCGACTTGAGCTGTTGGTCGGGCTCGACGGGGCGCGGATCGATCCCCTGGGCCAGCAGCGCCAGGTGCCGGCCGTGGACCGACCCCAGCACGCCGACCAGTGTCGCCTCCGGCAGGTCGGCGATGTCGCCGACCGTCCGCACACCCAGCCGCTCGAGCCGCGCGAGCGTCGCCGGGCCAACGCCCCACAGCGCCCGGGCCGGCAGCGGGTGGAGGAAGGCAAGCTCCTCACCCGGGGCGATCACGCGGACACCCTCCCCCGGCACCGGGCCGGTGATCGACGCCCGCGGCTTGGCGGCCTCGGAGGCGAGCTTGGCCAGCATCTTCGACGGCGCCACCCCCACGGAGCAGGTGAGGCCCTCCCGGACCAGCACGTCGCCACGGATCCGCTGCGCCACGACCGCCCCATCGCCATGCGAGCGTCTGGCGCCCGTCACGTCCAGGAACGCCTCGTCGAGGCTGATGGGCTCGACCAGCGGGGTGAACGACCGGAAGATCCCCATCACCCGCTCGCTGACCTCGCCGTAGTGGGCGTGGTCGCCGGGAAGGAACACAGCGTGCGGGCACAGCCGCCGGGCGCGGACGCTGGGCATGGCCGAGAAGATGCCGTAGGCCCGGGCCTCGTAGCTGGCCGCCGCCACGACCCCGCGACCGCCGGTGCCGCCCACCACGACCGGTTGGCCCCGCAGCTCGGGCCGGCGCAGCAGCTCGACCGACACGAAGAAGGCGTCCATGTCAACGTGGAGGATCGTCCGGCTTCGTACGCGAGACGGACCGGCGGTCACCGAACTTCCGCCGGGGCCTGTGCCCCCAGACCCCATCGCCGGACGGCGAGCTGGCGCTCGCTCACCCGGCCTGCTCGCTCGCTCTGCTCGCTCACCGTCGGCTGACCGTCGCCGTGCGGGGGTCGTCGCCGTCGACGCGGTAGCTGAACCGCCGACCGTCGAGCCAGCGGTCCGATAGCCATGCGGCCAGCGGCTCGCTGACCCACGGGTGGCAGCCGGCGAGGTGCCCCTCGCAGGCTTCGGGGGCGACGTAGGCGGCCTCGACGACGATGCCGTCGGGGTCGTCGACGTGCAGCGCGCCGCCGTGCTCGAGGGCCAAGTGGGCCTCGACCCGCAGCCGCCAGCCGAGGCCCGGCGCCAGCACCTCGACCTCGTACACCGGGCCCCGCCAGCGCGACACCTTCACGCCGGTCTCCTCCGCGACCTCGCGGGTCAGCCCGTCGATGAGGGTCTCGCCGGCGTCGATCACGCCCCCCGGCGGGGTCCAGTCCAGCTCGCCGCTGCGGCGCCGGTTGCGGACGAGGAGCAGCCCCTCACTGTCGAGGATCAGGCCACCTCCGACCAGCCAATCCCGCATCGGCCCAGTGTGGCACGCCTCCCCTGCGACACCCCTAGAGTCCCTTCGATGGCGCATCCCGGACGACCGCCGACGGATGGCGACTACGCACCAAGCGCCCTGCCCTCGACGCTGGCCCGGGCGCTGGCGTTCGTGGCGATCCTGGTGGGGGGCCTGTGCGGCGGGCTGATCGGCTGGGCGTTCGTGGACCTGCAGTCCGACGGCGAGTCGGATGTGCTGGCGGGGCTGGCGGGCCTCGGGGGTGCGATCATCGGCGCCCTGGGCGTGGCGGTGGTCGCCACCCTGGCGCTGCGGGCCATGGGCGAGTGGCGCACGATCCAGCACCGCCCGGAGGGCACGGCCGACGGTCAGGAGCGCTAGCTCACCGGCGAAACTCACCCGAAGCGCAGGCGGCGGAACGACTCGGCGTGGTCGACGCCCGCCTGGGCGCCGGACTCGGCGGTGCGGGTCCGCAACAGCTCGGCCACCAGCGCCGGATCGCCGCCCACCCGGCTCTCGTGGCACTGCACCGCCGCCACCTTGTCCTCGAGCGAGTCGGAGATGTCGACCCACACGTCGGGCTCGTAGGTGCCCGACAGCAACAGCGCGCTGATCTGGTGGGGCGGCCCCGCCTCGGGGAAGTACAGCGGGCTGCCTGCCGCCGGGGCCACGGCGTCGATGACCGCCCAGCCCACCTCCCGGTGGTCCCGGTGGTTGACGTAGCTGTCGCCGAAGAAGATCGCCGTCGGGTCCGGACAGATCACGACCTCCGGCCGGTGGGTGCGGACCAGCTCCACGAGTCGGCCTCGGAGGCCCAGGTCGTTGGTTACCTCGCCGTCGGGCAGGCCCAGCCGCTCGACCCCGGCGAGCCCCAGGACCGCGGCGGCGGCGTCGACCTCACGAGCTCGCCGCTCGGTCAGCTCGGCGGGATCGGTGGCGGCGTCGGGCGATCCCTTGTCGCCGGCGTTCACCACCACCAACCAGACGTCGGCCCCGGCGCGCGCCCAGTGCGCCAGCGTCCCCCCGCACGACACCTCGGGATCGTCCGGGTGGGCGTACACGGCCAGCGCCCGCGCCGGCGCCTCACCGAGCAACGTCGGCGGCGGCGGGTTCGGGCTCGCGCCGGCCACCGCTACTGTCTCCGGTGGGGCTGCACCCCGCACCCATTGCCACCGGGCGAGCTGGCGCTCGCGCCGTCGGCTTGCAGCGCTCGCTTCGCTCGCACTTCAGGGGGCTCGCCGGATGGCGGCCACGGCCCGGCGGATCCCGGCGTCGTCGACGTCGCAGTGGGTCACGAACCGCACGGTCTGGGGACCGAGCGTCACGGCCCACACCCCCTCGTCCGCCAACGCCCCCAGCAGCGCTGCGGGATCGGCATGGCGGAACAGCACGATGTTGGTTTCGACCTCCTTGGGATCGCAGCCGGCGTCGGGCCAGCGCTCGGCCACCGCCTCGGCCAGCTCGCGAGCCCGGGCGTGGTCGTCGGCCAGTCGCTCGACCATCGTGTCCAGCGCCACCAATCCGGCGGCGGCCACGATCCCCACCTGGCGCATCCCCCCGCCCAGGCGCTTGCGCTCGAGCCGTGCCTGGCCGATCAGATCGGTCGGGCCCGCCAGCAGCGAACCGATCGGCGCGCCCAGGCCCTTGGACAGGCAGGCGGTCACGGTGGTGGCGGGCGTCGCGAGGTCGGCGGCCGCCACGCCGGTCGCCACGGCGGCGTTGAACAGCCGGGCGCCGTCGAGGTGGACCGGGACGCCCACGGCAGCGACGTCCTCCAGTCGTCCGGGCGGCCAGGGGCGGCCGCCCGACGCCAGGTGGGTGTTCTCCGCGACGACCGCTCCCGGCGGCGGCCAGCGGTGCTCGCTGCCGGCGACCAGGTGGGCGACGTCGGCGGCGGCGAGCCTGCCGTCGTCGTCGTCCACCACGTGCAGCTGGGTGGACTGGTTGACGCCGAAGGCCCCGCCCTCGTGGGTCACGACGTGCTGCCGGCGGCCGGCCACCACCAGCGACCCCGGCGCAGCCAGGACCCGCAGGGCGATCTGGTTGGCCATGGTGCCCGAGGGCACGAACAGCGCCGCCTCCTTGCCCATGCGCTCGGCGAACACGTCCTGGAGGCGATTGACCGTGGGATCGTCGCCGAACCCGTCGTCGCCGACCTCGGCCTCGGCCATCGCCCGGCGCATCGCGGGGGTGGGGCGGGTCACGGTGTCGCTGCGCAGATCCACCACATCCAGGACATCACGGGCGTCGGGGGCCATCTCGAAGACAGTATGGGTCGGTCGTAGACCGACGCCGCTAGGGGTGGCGGTCGGGGTCGGGCCGGACGGTACCGTCGCCCGCCATGAGCGCGCCCTCCGCTCCAAGACCTGACGCCGCCGCGCTGCTCGACCTCGCCACCGACGCCGCCCAGCGGGCCGCCGACCTGCTGCTCGACGGGCTGGGACTCGCCCGCACCGCCATCGAGACCAAGTCGACAGTCACCGACATGGTGTCGGAGATGGACCGGGCCTCCGAGGAGCTCATCGTGTCGACGCTGCTCGCCGCGCGGCCCGACGACGGCCTGGTGGGCGAGGAGGGCAGCGCCTCCCCGGGGACCAGCGGGCTGCGGTGGGTGATCGATCCCCTCGACGGCACCACCAACTACCTGTATGGCCACCCCGGTTGGGCGGTCTCGATCGCCGCCGAGGACGACAAGGGAGTGGTCGCCGGCGTGGTGGTCGACCCGATGCACGGCGACGTCTTCGCCGCCACCAGGGGCGGAGGGGCGCGGCGCAACGGCGAGCCCATCGCATGTTCGGCGCTCGACGACGTGGCGACCGCGCTGGTGGCCACCGGCTTCGGCTACGCCGCGGCCCGCCGCCGTGCCCAGGCGGAGGTGCTGGTCCGGTTGCTGCCCCGCATCCGCGACATCCGGCGCATGGGCGCCGCCGCCGTCGACCTCTGCTCGGTGGGCTGCGGGCGGGTCGACGCCTACTTCGAGCGGGGGTTGCAGTGGTGGGACCTGGCCGCCGGCGGGCTGGTCGCGGCAGAGGCGGGCGCGCTGGTGTCCGCCATCGACGGGGGACCGGCCGGGGCCGGGGCGGGCTCGATCGTGGCCGCCGGCCCCGGCATCTTCACCGCGCTACGTGACCTCCTCAGCTCTCTGGGCGCACACGATGTGTCGTGAGTCACCGAGATGGCAAGTCGTCACCGGATCGCAACGCACTTGCGCCCCGCGCCGTCACGACCGGTGGGCATCCTTCTGCAGATGTCCGCCGCAACCGCAGGGTCGCCCACGCGGCCCACCGCCGCCGGGAGCGACGCACCCGCCTCCATGACCGAGTCCACCATCAACGTCTCATCCGACAGCTCAGTGGTGGTCATCGCGGTCGAGCAGAGCCTCGACCAGTCGACGGGCGAGGCGTTGATCGAGGCCGTCACCGCCGCCGTCGCCACCGGCCCGTCCCGTCTCGACATCGATCTGTGTGGCGTCGAGTCGTTCACCGACGACGGGGCGCACGCGCTGGTCGCCTGCCGCACGCTCGGGTCACCACTCCCCGGTGGACTCCACTACCGCACGAACCGCGGGCCGGGTCGCGAAGCACTGCTGACCGCCTACCGCGACCTCGAGACCGACGGCCTCGCCGATTGACCGACGGCCGGCCGGCCCGCCGCCGGCCGCCCCGAAAACCCCAACCGTTCGGCGCGCCCGCGCGCGATGAGGCACCATCATGACCGTGGGTACACGGATCCTGTCGGTCGAAGACGACGAGCGCATTCGGACGGCGGTCAAGCTCGCGCTCGAGGACGAGGGCTGGGCGGTCGAGGAGGCCGACACGGGCGAGGAGGCGCTGAACGCCTTCCAGCGCCAACCCTCCGACGTCGTGCTGATCGACATCATGCTCCCCGGCATCGACGGCTTCGACGTGTGCCGGGCCATCCGGCGCTCCTCCGACGTGCCGATCATCATGGTGACGGCGCGGGCCGACACCCATGACGTCGTGGCGGGGCTGGAGGCCGGCGCCGACGACTACCTCACCAAGCCGTTCGCACCCAAGGAGCTATCGGCGCGCATCCGGGCGCTGCTGCGGCGTGCCCGTTCCACCGACGCCACGGCCACCCATCTGCGCTTCGGCGACCTCGAGATCATCCCCGACGAAGGTGTGGTCCGCCGGGGCGGCGAGGAGATCCACCTGACCAAGACCGAGTTCCGGCTCCTGGTCGAGTTGGCCACGAGCCCCGGCCGGGTGTTCAGCCGCGAGGTGCTGCTCGAACGCGTGTGGGGCTACGGCTACTTCGGCGACGGCCGCCTGGTCGACGTGCACGTCCGCCGGCTGCGCACCAAGGTCGAGGCCGACCCCGCCAACCCCCGCCACGTCGTCACCGTGCGCGGCCTCGGTTACAAGCTCCAGGCGTGACACGGGCCCCGGGTGAGGCGCTTCCTCCCGCGGCTGGGACTCCGAGCCCGCATCACCATCGCCTTCGCGGTCGGTGCGCTGTTCATGTCGGCGGTGCTGGCCGGGGCCACCATCGGCCTGACCCGGCGCAACCTGCTCGACCAGCGCGAGTCCGCCGCCACCGCCCAGACCTACACCAACGCCCAGAACGTGCGGAACCAGCTGGAGTCCGACGTGGGCGACCCGCTGGTCGTGGTGCAGTCCCTCGTGACACCGACCGGCTCCAACCCCGTGCTGCTGTTCGACGGCCGCTGGTACGCGCTCAACGCTGAGTTCAGCGAGAACGTGATACCCGAGGAGCTGAGCGAGCTGGTTGGCTCGGGGCAGCCCGCCCGCATGCGCTTCCGGTTCAACGACGAGACCGAGCTGGCTGTCGGCGTGCCGCTGGAGTCGGTCAACGGCGCCTACTTCGAGATCGTGTCGCTCGACGAGCTGGAGGAGACGCTCGAGTCGATCGCCATCTCGCTGCTGGCGGCATCGCTCCTGACCACCCTGGCGGGCGCGGCGCTGGGATGGTGGGCGGCCCGGCGGGTGCTGCGGCCGCTGGTCGGGGTGCGCGAGGCGGCCCACGCGCTCGCCACCGGGCGGCTCGACACCCGCGTCGAGGCCAGCGCCGACGCCGACCTGGCGCCGCTGGCCGACTCGTTCAACGACATGGCGGCCGCCCTCGAAGAGCGGATCCAGCGCGACGGCCGCTTCGCCTCCAACGTGAGCCATGAGCTGCGCTCGCCGCTGATGACCCTGTCGGCATCGATCGAGGTGCTGGAGAACCAGCGCGGCCACATGCCCGACCGGGCCAAGGCCGCGCTCGACCTGATGGTCGCCGACATCGACCGCTTCCGGCAGCTGGTCGAGGACCTGCTGGAGATCTCGCGGTTCGACGCCGGGGTCATGCACCTCGATCTCGAGGAGGTGCACCTGGCGGAGCTGGTCATGCAGGCGGTGATGGCGTCGACCGACGCCGACGTGCCGGTGGACATCGACGCCGACCTGGCCGGCGTCGTCCTCAAGGCCGACAAGCGGCGGCTGGTGCGAGTGATCGCCAACCTGTTGGACAACGCCGCCAAGTACGGCGACGGAGCCAGCCGGGTGCAGCTGCGCAAGGATGGGGACAACGTGCTGATCGCCGTGGAGGACAACGGCCCGGGCGTGCCCAGGGAGGACCGGGAGGCGATCTTCTACCGGTTCAACCGCGGGTCGCGGGCCGGCCGCCGGTTCGACGTGGACGGCATCGGGCTCGGCCTGGCCCTGGTGGCCGAGCACGTCCGCCTGCACGGCGGCTCGGTATGGGTCGAGGACCGATCCGACGGCCAGCAGGGTGCCCGCTTCGTGATCGAGCTGCCGGCGGAGGCGTCGTGACCCACTCGGTGCGGGGCACGCTCGCGGCTGCCGCCATCGGCGTGCTGGGGCTGGCCGGCTGTGGCATCCCCACCGACGACGGGCCCCGGGCCATCTCCCGTGAGAACGTGCCGGACGAGGTCGCCGCCGCCACCACCGAAACCACCGCCCCCCAGCCCACGGTCGACACCACGATCTTCCTGGTCCAGTCGCCCGACGAGGACCCCCGCCTGGTCGATGTCGAGCGTCCCGTGCCGGTGGAGGGCGCCTCGTCGGGCGCCGAGCCGGCGGCGGTGCTCGAGGTGCTGCTGGGTGCCGTTGCCGACGAGCAGGAGCAGGAAGAGGGCATCACCAACCTGATCCCCGAGACGACCCGGCTGGCCTCGCAACCGGAGCTGCAGGCGGGCACGCTGCTGATCGACCTGACGAGGGGCATCTACGACGTCGAGGGCGTCCCCCAGCGTGCCGCCTTCGGCCAGATCGTGTGCACCGCCGACGAGCTCGAGGGGGTCGACGCGGTGCGGTTCGCGGTCGAAGGTGAGCCGATCGATGCATCCACCGACACGGGCAACAGTGAGCAGGTGACGTGCGATCGGGACTACCGGCGCCTGCTGGCCGAGCCGGACTGAGCTCGCGCCCTCGCCCTATCCGAAGAACACCGACGCCACGTCGTAGAGCTTGGGGTCGATGAGCTTGAGCTCGGCGGTGCCCTCGGCCAGCGGCGCCCGAACGATGTCGCCGGCGCGCAGGGCGACCATCGTGCCGAAGTCCCCGTCGTGGACGGCTTCGATGGCGGCGATGCCGAAGCGGGTGGCGAGCACCCTGTCGAAGGCCGTGGGCGTGCCGCCGCGCTGGATGTGACCGAGGACGATGGCCCGGGTCTCGTAGCCGGTGCGCTCCTCGATGGCGCTGGCGAGCTGGTCGCCGATGCCGCCCAGCCGCACGTGACCGAAGGCGTCGACCTCCGGGGAGGCCGTGGCCATCGTCCCCTCGGCGGGCTGGGCGCCCTCGGCGACCACGACGATCGATGCCCAGCGGCCCCGCTCGTGGCGGTGCTGGATGACCCGGCACACCTCGTCGATGTCGAAGGGGCGCTCCGGGACGAGCACCATGGTGGCGCCGCCGGCGATGGCCGACCACAGGGCGATGTGGCCGGCGTGGCGGCCCATGACCTCGACCACCATCACCCGGTCGTGGGACTCCGCCGTGGTGTGCAGCCGGTCGATCGCGTCGACGCACACCTGGACCGCGGTGTCGAAGCC
Source organism: Acidimicrobiales bacterium (assembly GCA_035641315.1). Lineage (GTDB taxonomy): Bacteria > Actinomycetota > Acidimicrobiia > Acidimicrobiales > VFJN01 > DASQUK01. The sequence continues at coordinate 29,489 of DASQUK010000216.1, forward strand.
GAAGGTCAGCTCCGTGGCCGACAGGTCGTTGTCGATGGTCTTGGGCACGCCGACCACCGCCACCCCCTCGGACGCCAGCCGGGATGCCACGCCGAGCGTGTCCTCGCCGCCGATCGCCACCAGGGCGTCGATGTCGTTGCCCACCAGCGTGGCCTTGACCGCCTCGGGCCCGCCGTCCTGCTTGTAGGGGTTGGT
>DASQUK010000217.1:0-2299 GCA_035641315.1 Acidimicrobiales bacterium
TCACGCTCCCGGCGTGGCAGTGATCACCGAGTTGGCCTGAAGTTGGGCGTCGCCATGATCTCGTCGCCCCCTAAACGCCCCGTAGCTGTCGGTGGCCAGTTGGGCTGGCGCCGGTGGCCCGTGGCTTCCCATCGGCGGCCACTACTCAGTGTGGTCAGCGCGGGAGGAGCGTCGCTGGGATGTCGGCCCCGAGCCGGTGGTAGGGGACACTTCCGGAACGTTGTTCTGTGCGGTCGGTGCTCGTGGCAGCACGAGCACCGAGCGGGCATTCTGCGTGGGGTGGCTCCTCCTGACCGCTGGGCCGACTGGCTGATCCGCGGCCGTCAGCGCGGCTTCGACGAACGTCAGATTCGGGCGCTCGCCAAGGAGCTGCGGCGGGTGCGAGACCGGGTGCTGGCCGGAGCCCGGTTGCGAAAGGACGTGAGCGTGCTCGACGTGGGTGCGGGAACCGGACTTCTCGCGGTCGAGGCGCGTCGGCGCCTGGGCGAGTCCGGCCGTGTCATCGCGCTCGACATCTCCACGGACGCGCTCGCCGAGTGCGCACGGCCCGGCCTCGCCCTCGGTCTGGTCGCTGGTGACGCCGTCGCCCTACCCCTGCCGGACCAGTGCGTGGACGTGGTGGTGACGCGCTCGGTACTGATCTACGTCGCGGACAAAGCGCGTGCTGCCACCGAGTTCCACCGGGTGCTGCGCTCCGGCGGGCGCGTGTCGCTGTTCGAGCCGATCAACAGCCAATACAAGTCGCTCGCGGACGTTGACCTGTCGGACCTGGAGCCCGCTCGCAGCCGGGTCCTGGAACGCTGGCAGAGCGAAGGTGATCCCGGCGGGGCGATGAGAGGCTTCGACGACCGCCACCTCGTGGGCCACTTCGTAGATGCCGGGTTCGAGACCGTCGAGCTGACCCACGAGATTGTCCACCGCAGGACCCGCGCCCGAGGGCCGGAAGTGTGGGCGTCTCTGACCATGCGACCCAACCCCAACATGGTCAGCTACGAGGAAGCCGCGCGCGAAGTCCTGGGTAGCGCCGCCGACGAACACCTGGCCAGCCTCGTATCGGCGCTCACCAGGCGCCCCTCCACCTCGGTCGACGCAGGCGCGTACCTCCGCGCTCGGCGCGCCAGGCGCTAAGTACAGAGCTGCCGATCTTGCGCCCTGTCGTTCTGTGTCGGGCATCGGGTGGGCAGCAGGCGCTCAAAGCGGGCAGTCGGTGTGCTGGTGGTTTTCGTTTGTCGGGTGGGCCGACGCGCGTTAGCTGGCCGCCGCCTCGACTGACGCGTTATCGCAGGGAGGCGAACGCGGTGCGTAGTTCCTCGGAGAAGAGTTGGGGTTCTTCCCAGGCGGCGAAGTGGCCGCCCTTGTCGACCTCGTTGAAGTAGGCGAGGTCGGGGTAGACCGCATCGACCCAGCTCCGCGGGGCAGCCCAGATCTCGCCGGGGAACGTCGTGAAGCCGACCGGCACGGTGACCGCCGGAGGAGCCTGGCCGCTCGCAAGCGCTGCGGCCAGCGCTCGTCCGTCCTCCCAGTACGACCGGGCCGCCGACGCTGCGGTGCCGGTCAGCCAGTACAGCGTGATGTTGTCGACGATGCTCTCCCGGGTGAGACTGCTCACGGGCTCGCCCTCGACGAACGCGCGGGAGATCTTGTAATAGCTGTCCGTGTCGTGGTCGAGCAGCCAGGCCGCCAGCGCGACGGGTGAATCCAGCAGGGCGTAGCCGATCGTCTCTGGCCGCGTTGCCATCTCGAGGAAGTAGCCGAAGCCGTCCTGCCTGAACGCCGCGAGCGCCTCGGCCGCTGCGCGCTCCTGCTCGGATTCCTTGGGCAGTTGATCGCCGATGGCGAGCACCGCCGTGAGCAGGTTCAGGTGGTAGCCGGCCAAACCCTCGACCGCCTGGCGGCCCATCAGGTCCGTGACGAGGGCACCGACGTCGCCGCCCTGGGCGACGTAGCGGGTGTAGCCGAGGCGGCGCATCAGCTCCGCCCACGCGCGTGCGACGCGGGCGGAGTCCCAGCCGAGCTCGGTCGGCTCGCCCGAGAAGCCGTAGCCGGGCAAGGACGGCAGCACCAGGTCGAACGCGTCCTCGGCGCGTCCGCCATGTGCGGCCGGATCGGTGAGTGGGCCAATCGTGTCCAGCAGCTCGATGACCGAGCCGGGCCAGCCGTGCGTCATGATCAGCGGCAGCGCGTCCGTGCGCGGCGAGCGCACATGGATGAAGTGGATCTCCACCCCGTCGATCTCGGTCGTGAACTGCGGGACGGCGTTCAGCCTCGCCTCGATCCGCCCGAAGTCGTACTCGGTCGT
>DASQUK010000218.1:0-13354 GCA_035641315.1 Acidimicrobiales bacterium
CCACCACGATCGGCTCAGGCAGGTCAGGGTCGGCGGCACCCGCGAACAGCCGCCCCGCCACGAACGCCACCACAGCCACCACAGCCACCACGACGACAACCAAGACGCGCACGCGGGACATCACCGGCCACTCTGACGTGCCGTCACGACACCAAGATGAGCTGGAGATGAGAAGACTCTCATTTCTTCCGGGGCGCAGGGTCGCCCCGCCCCGCCACTTGCAGGTGAGAGGAGTCTCATGTCCAGCTCATGACCCTCTCACTGGTCGTCCCCAGTGTTGCGCGCGGGCAGACCTCAACCGGGAGGATGGTCATGCCACGCCCCGCGCTCGTGCGCCGTCACCGGCGCCGACAACCGAACGGGGACATCCACGCGAGCTGGTCACCAACGGTGGGGCGCTGCGCCGCCGGGATGCTCGGAGTCCTGGTCGCGGAGTCCTGGCCGATCGGCTCCACGCCGGCGCCCGGCGGCCGGGCCCCGATAGCCGCCGCGATGGTCGACCTGGCCCGCAGCCTCACCAGGGCGACCACACCAGACCGACTCGGCGAGAGCGCCGACCGTCACCACCGTGTCGCTGGGCCGGCCTGGCTGCTCCCCCTCGCGCTCGTCCCGGGCCCATCGACCGGGCTCGCCCCCGACATCGCCGAATTGGTCGCTCGAGGCCACGTCCCCACCGACGAGGTCGACGCTTGTGTCGCCTATGTCAACCTCGCCGCCCACATCGTCGCCCACCAACCCGTACGGGCGGCAATCGCCGACGTCACCGACCTCTCGGTTCCCGCCGAACAACCCCTCGAGACCGGTTGCCACGCCACCGATGGCCTCACCCTCGGGGGCTGGGCCCTGACCCAACCCGCCAGCTTCGCCGAACTGCTGGGCAAGCTCACCGCCACCTCGAGTCCCCCGGTGGCCGCAGCCGCCGCAGGACTCGTCGGGCTACGCGACAACCTCGACGCCATCCCCGCCACCTGGTATCGCCAGCTCGACCTCAGCGACACCTGCCTCGCCCTCGCCCCCACCCTGCAACAGACCCCCGGCCCCCAGCCCGCGCCCACAGCGCCAGCTGAGCCGCGACAGCCCGACATGCCCACTCAACACGCTCCAACCTCCAGCAACGCCAGCGGCCCCGACGAGCCAAACAGCGGCGGCGCCCGATGAACGACGTCCCCGACCCCCATCAGCTCGACTTCCTCACCGACCGGGTCGACCACATCGTCGAGCACCTCGTCGACCTGCGCTCGACCATCCGCCACAGCGTCGAACCCGACAGGCAGAACCGGTGCCTCCTCGCCGTCGAACTGGCCCACACCGCGCTCACCGAAATCCTCGTCAAAGCCGCACGACCCTGACACATCGCTGTGGGGACTCGGGTTCGTTGTTTAACCGGGCGTGATGGCTTTGACGCCCGCTGAGGCGGCAGGGCTCGGGACCACCCGCCGGGCGAACACGTCCCGGCCGACAGGAGCTGCTGCGCCCATGACCTACACCCAGATCGCCTACGACGTGGCCGACCACGTGGCCACCATCACGCTGGACCGTCCGGACCGGCTCAACGCATTTCACGGCCACCATTCAGCGCGAGCTGTGCGCGGCGCTCGACGCCGTCGACGCCGACCCCGAGGTCCGGGTGGTGGTGGTGACCGGTCGGGACCGGGGCGTCTGATGACCCAGCGGGCCAGGCCCTGGCACGCCTGACGGTTGCCGCCATGCTGCCGCCATACAACGCGCGAAATCGGTTCCAGCACAAGCCAGACGTTGTCCTGTGCGGGAAGAAACACCTGGTAGCAGGGTTGCAGGCTCGTGTCGACCCCAGCGGCCACGACACCCGCCCCGACCACCCGAGCTGACGGCGAACGCCGCCACCGCAGATCCGCCGCATCCACCGGCGTGGTCCGCTTCTGACCCAAGGCGATCACCCGGAAACGCGCTCGCGATCGGTCGTTCTACGCCCGTTGCTCGGTTGCCAGGCCAGTGATAGATGCGTAGATCTGCGTGGCGTCGGGCGGGCCAGTCCGACGACATTCTGTGCTTGCGTTCCGTGCCCCCTACCGGCACATATGTGACGCTCTCATCAGCGGCCGGCGCGCGGGGCGGCGTCGGGCCGCGCCGTACCGTTGGAAGGTGCGAGGTGCCGTCGGTGGAGGACGCCATCGCATTGGCCGCTCGTGCTCATCGCGGGCAGTGCTACCCATCCCCCGAGCGGGAGCCCCACATCTTCCACCCGTTGAGGGTCATGCTCTCGCTCGCCAACCCTGCCGACCAGATCGTCGCGGCGCTTCACGATGCGGTGGAGGACACTGACAGCACCAGCGAGGCGTGGCAGAGCTGGGCGATCGGCTTGTCGGCCCCGAAGAAGTGCTCGACGATGCGGCGGCAGTCCGGATCGTTCCGGATGTACTCGGGTGCGTGGCCGCCGGGGGTGACGAGCGCGACGTAGTCGGACATTGTGCGCCGGGTTGGCGCCAGTCCTTGTTCCAGGGGTTCGAAGCGACCCTAGTGCTCGGTGGCGGAGCGTCATGGGCTGGCGGCGTCGTTCGTCGGTGAAGTGGCCGGGTAGCGGGCCACTCGTTGGATGCGCCGGTGGCGCTGCTCAACCAGGTACCCAGTCGGGCGGCAATTCGCCCCGGTGCGGTGGATCGGCGCCCCTCCGCCCGACGACCACGGCGGCCACCCGGTGGGCGGCCTCGACGGCGGGCACGACGGCCTCGACGTCGGTGAGGTCGTCGACGCCCCGACCGCTCGCAATCCACCACGTGAGAAAGCCGGCCGTGAAGCTGTCACCGGCGCCGATGGTGTCGAGGACCGGGCTGTCGGTGACCGGAACGGCGCGCGTGTCGGTCACCGTGACGACCGTCGTGGCCGCCGCGCCCGCCGTGACCAACACAGACCTCGGGTGCCCGGCTGCGAGGCGCACCGCCGCAACCGCAGGCGCCGTCGTCGGGTCGGTGTAGCTGAGGTCCTCGGTGCTCGCCTTGACCACGTCGGCCCGGGCCAGCACTCGCCCCAGGCGTACGAGGTAGCGGTCGCGGTCTGCGATTGCGCTGGGGCGGCAGTTGAGGTCGAGCAGCACGAGGACGTCGTTGCCGGCGTCGAGGACGATGCGTTCGACAGCGGTTGCCATCGGCTCGACGGCGAGCCCGAGCCCGCCGGCCACAACGGCCGGCGTGGTTGCGGGCAATGGCGCAATCGTGAGCGCGACGGCGCTCGTTCCCTCGAGGTAGAACCGGTACGTCGCCGCTCCAACGTCGTCCAACTCGGCCACGGCCAGAGTGGTCGGCTCCTCGGTGCGCTGGACTTGCTCGGTGTGCACGGCGTCGGCCTCCAGGTCGGCCATCAAGCGCTGTCCGAAGCGGTCCGTGGATACGGCGGCGACCAGGCTGACTGGCGCGCCGAGCCGGGCGCACGCTCGTGCCACGTTGCACGGCGCGCCTCCCGTCGTCGCCGTGATCGCCCCGTCGGCGGCCACGACGAGGTCGACCAGGGCTTCGCCGACGACAGCTATCGGGAGGTCGATGGCGGGGCTATGCGGAGCCACCGGAGATCTCGATGTTGACGCCGGTGACATAGGAGGCGTCGTCGGACAGCAGGAACGCCACGACGCGGGCGACCTCGTCGGTGGAGCCGTAGCGGCCGAGCGGCACCATTCGGATCATCTGGCGGGCAACCTCGGAGGGATCGTCGGCGTAGTAGGGGCTCGGGGTAGCAGCCTGCGACGCCACCTGGTTGTCCCACATGCGTCCCGGTCCGATGAATGCCGGCGACACCGCGTTCACGCGTATGCCGACGGGCGCGAGGTCCTTGGCGGCGCTCTTGGTCAGGCCGAGGATGGCTGCCTTCGACGCCGAGTAGGCGGACATGTTGGGGGCGCCGGTGACGCCGGCCAGCGACGCCGACGACACGATCGAGCCTGGCACCCCCGCGTCGACCATCGCCGCGCTCACCACCGAGAGCACCGTGAACGCACCGAGCACGTTGACCTTGAACACTCGCTGCGCGTCGACGTACGGGTAGCGGTCGAGACGCTCGAACCTGCCCTGGTAGCCAGCGTTGTTGAACAAGGCCGTGGGCACCCCGATCGTGTCTCGGCACGCGCCCACGGAGCGCTCGACCCCCGCCGCCTCGGTGACGTCGAACGCGTCGATCCATGCCCGCGCCCCCAGGCTCGCGCACTCCCGTCGGGCCTCGTCCAGCGCCTCGTACACGCTCGGGTGGTCGACCAGCGCCAGTGACCACCCTTGCTGGGCGAGACGTCGCGCCGTCGCCCGCCCGATGTCGCCGGCGGCTCCGGTGACCAGCGCGACGAGTCGCTCGTCGTCCACGAGGCGGCCCTAGGTTGCGCAGCGAGCGGCCCCGCTGGCGATCCGCGCTCCGGCGGGGTCGAAGACATGCACGGTTCCTGCGAACCGCACGTCGATGGGGTCGCCCGTCACGCCCTTGAACGGCGCCGGCATCTTCGACACGGCGGACACCGCTTCACCCTCGTGGTCGAAGGCCACGTGCACGAACGCCTCGGAGCCGAGATCCTCGACGGTCCGGATGTGCGCCGCGACCGGACCCTCCCCGACGCGCACGGCCTCGGGACGGAACCCCACGACGACGCGATCGCCGCCGAAGGAGGCCAGGAGCGACGTCACCCCGGTGTCGACCTCGAGCGCGCACCCACCGACGCCGATGGGCTGACCCGACGGGCACGGCAACAGATTCATCGCCGGTGACCCGATGAAGCCCGCCACGAACAGGTTCGCCGGCTCGTGGTAGAGGGCGTACGGCGTGTCGGATTGCTGGAGCAGCCCGTCGCGCAGGACGGCGACGCGGTGGCCCATCGTCATGGCCTCGACCTGGTCGTGGGTGACGTACACCGTTGTCACGGCGAGCCGGGCCTGGAGCTCGGCGAGCTCGGCCCGGGTCTGCACCCGCAGCTTGGCGTCGAGGTTCGAGAGCGGCTCGTCCATCAGGTACACCTGCGGCTGGCGGACGATCGCTCGGCCCATGGCGACGCGCTGGCGTTGGCCGCCCGAGAGGTTCTTCGGCTTGCGATCGAGGAAGGGCTCGAGGTCGAGCACCCGCGCCACCTCGCGCACTCTCGCCGTGCGCTCTTCCTTGGGGACCTTGTGCTGCTTGAGGGCGAAGCCCATGTTCTCGGCGACCGTCAGCTGTGGGTACAGGGCGTAGTTCTGGAAGACCATGGCGATGTCCCGGTCGCGGGGCCGTACGCCGCTCACGTCGCGGTCGCCGATGAAGATCGCCCCCTCGTCGAGCGGCTCGAGGCCGGCGACCATGCGCAGCGCGGTGGACTTGCCCGAGCCCGAGGGACCGACGAGCACCATCAGCTCACCGTCGCGGATATCGAGATCGAGATGCGAGACGGCGGGCTGGGGGGTACCCGGGTAGAACCGAGTCGCCGCCGCGAACTGGACCGATGCCACCGTTGCCTCCTACTTGATCGCACCCATGGCGAGGCCACGGATCATGCGCTTCTGCGCCACCCAGCCGGCGAGAACCACAGGCACGCTGGCGAGCACCGACGCCGCCGAGAGTTTGGCCAGGAAGTCGCCGCGAGTGCTGATGTTCGTCGTGACCCAGATCGGGATCGTCGAGCCGTCAGCCGGGTTGAGCTGGACGGCATAGAAGTACTCGTTCCACGCGAAGATCACGCACAGCAGCGCCGTGGCCGCGATGCCCGGGACGGCGATGGGGAGGATCACCGAGGCGAGCTGGCCCTTCAACCCGGCACCGTCGATCTCCGCTGCCTCGACCAGCTCACGGGGGATCTCCTGGAAGAACGAGCGCAGCATCCACACCGCGAGGGGGAGGTTCATCCCGGTGTAGAGGATCATCAGCACGAGCCGGGTGTTCAGCAGGTCGAACTCCCGGGCGAGGATCCACAGCGGCAGGATCGACGCCACCACGGGGAGGAACTTGGTGGAGATGAAGAAGAACAACACGTCGCGCCACTTCGGCACGGGCCTGATGGCGAGGGCGTACGCCGCCGGGATCGCCAGCAGGAGCACGACCACGGTGCTGACCATCACGATCCAGAACGAGTTGAAGAACGCCTCGCGGAACGACAGCAGGCCGGTGGTGCTCTCGGTGACGTCGCTGTAGCGATCGAGCGTCGGGCTGAAGAACAGCTTGGGACTGGTGTTGGCGTCCTGCTCCTCCTTGAACGAGCTGAGGATCATCCAGAACACGGGGAAGAAGAACAGCAGGGCGGCGATCCAGGCCACGACGCCCATCACGGCGTTCACCGAGCGGCGCTCTCCGACGCCGAGCCGCGCTCCAGCCGATCCAGCCATCAGGCGATCTCCTCCCCCCGCAGCAAACGGGACAGCACCCGCAGGGCGACGGTGGCGACGACGATCGAGGCGACGACCACCACGATGCTGAAGGCGGACGCCTTCCCGAAGTCCCAGCCGCCGCCGATCGAGCGCCGGTAGACGAAGTAGGGGATGTTGGTCGAATCCGGACCGCCACCGGTCATCACGGCCACGTGGTCGAAAACCTGGATCAGGTAGATGGTGCCGAGGAGCGTGCCGAGCTCCATGTAGGGCCGGAGGTGGGGCAGGGTGAGCTGGCGGAAGGTCCCGAACGGGCTCGCGCCGTCGACCTTGGCCGCCTCCAGCACCTCGGCGGGCTGGCTCTGGAGGCCGGCGAGCATGATCAGCATCATGAACGGCGTCCACTGCCACACGAGCACGACGACGATCGACCCCAGTGGATAGCGCGACACGAACTCGATCGAGTCCATGCCGACGCGGGCGGTCACCCAGTTCACGACACCGTAGAGGCCGCTGAACATCTGGTTCCTCCAGATGAGACCGGCCACGACCGGCATGATCAGGAACGGCGTGATCAGCAACGTGCGGGCGATACCTCGAGCGAGGAACTTGCGGTCGAGCAGGACGGCGAGCAGCGTTCCGAACACGAGCGAGGCGAGCACGGCCGAGACCGTCATCACCACGGTCACCCAGGCGGCATCGCGGAAGAACTGGTCGCTGGGGAGGTCGCCGTAGTTGTCGAGACCGATGTACCTCCGCGACGACGGCGGCACGATGGTCCAGTCCGTCAGGCTGTACCAGATGTTCATCAGGAACGGGATCTGCGTGAGCAGCACCGTGAAGACCAGCGCGGGCAGCAGCGGAAGGCGCCGCCGCCACGGCCGGCGGAGCTCGTCGTGGCGGGCCGCGGTCCCCAGCGCCGCGCCCGGCTCCTGCCGCACGGTGTCCACCTGCATTTCGGCGGGTCAGCCTCCGACCTCGGAGGCGATGTCGTGGCAGGCACTCAACGCCGCGTCGATGTCGACACTCCCGGAGATGACACTAGAGAACTGCTCGGTGCAGCGGGTGCCGACGTCCTGGAACTCCGGGATCCCGACGAACTGCACGCCCGGCACGCCCGGCCTCGGCGTCGTCCCGGGGTTGTCGATCGGGGCCGCCTCCATCGATTCCAGGGTGACGTCGGCAAACGCACCCGCGGCCTCCTGATACTCCGGGATCTCGTACGTGGACGCCCTGGTCCCAGGCGGGATCGCCGCCCACCCCCCCGGGACCTGCTCGCCGGCGGCTGCGATGTAGTCGGGGCCGGACGCCCAGGAGACGTACTCCCACGCCGTGTCGGGGTCGGGCGAGTTCTGGGGGATGGCGAGCGCCCAGGTCCACAGCCAGCCGGACGCCTCGGTCTCCTTCACGGGGGCAGTGACGTAGCCGTTCATGCCCTGGACGGGGCTGTCGTCGGCCTCGAGCGTGCCGGCGGCGACCGTCGCGTCGTACCACATGGCCACCTGGCCGTCGCGGTACTGGGCGAGACACTCGTTGTACGAGGCGTTGGCGGCGTCGTCCTCGCCGGCGTCGTGGATGAGGTCGACGTAGAACTGGAGCGCCTCTTTGAACTCGGGCTGGTCGACCTGGGCCTCGGCGACGGTGCCGTCGTCGTTGGCAGACCACCAGGTGCCACCGAAGGTGTTCAGCACGGTGGTGAACGACGCGCCGAGGTCGCCCCAGCCCGGCTTGCCCCGCAGACAGATGCCAGCCATCTCGTCGCTGTCGACGGCGCGGGCGATCTCCGCCACCTCGTCCCACGTCGGGTTCTCGGGCATCGTGAGCCCGGCGGCCTCGAGCACATCGGTGCGGTACATGAGGAACGACGACTCGGCGTAGAACGGTGACGCGTACAGCTGGTCCTCGACCGTCAAAGCCTCTCGGACCGTCGGGATCAGATCGTCGAGTTGGTAGCTGTCGTCCTCCTCGGCGTAGGGCGTGAGGTCGACGAGCCAGCCGTTGGCGCCGAACTGGGGGGCCTCGTAATTGCCGATCATCACGACGTCGAACTGCTCGCCACCGCCCCCGATGTCACGGGTGACGACCTCTCGCAGGGTGCCCTCCTCGAGCACCGAATAGTTCACCTCTATCCCGGTTTCGGCGGTGAACAGGTCGGGAGTGAGCGCCGAGATGTCCTCCATCTGCGGGTTGCCGACGATGGCGACGGTGATCGCGCCGCCATCACCCGACGGGGCCTCGCCGGTCGCGCCCGGCTCGGCGCTGTCGTCATCGTCGTCACCGCATGCCACCGCCGCCAGGCCGAGGGCGGCGACGGCCAGGACGCACAACGTGCGGCTGCTGCGTCGGCGCCAGGTCAAGTGCGAGGTCGCAGTCATAGCGGGGTCCCCCTTCAGCTGCGGGGTCTGTCGGATGTGACCCCCGACACGGCCATTATGTATTCGTTTGTGTTGGTTTGCAAGGCCATCACAACATGAATCCACGCTTGTCATGTTGTTATCCCTGCGCTTATCGTGCCTCCTGTGAATGGCAGCGGCCGGCTTTCCTCCATTCGGCTGCGCGACGCGGCCTTGCCCGACATCGCCGCCCGCGGGGTCCCCGTGCCCACCTACGACCGCCGCCGGCTCGAGCCACGCATCCTCCACGTGGGCGTCGGCGGTTTCCATCGTGCGCACCTGGCGCTTTACACCCACGAGCTCGCCGAGGCCGGCAGCGATTGGGGGATCCGTGGTATCGGTCTCCTCCGCCATGACGTGCACATGGCCCAAGCCCTGGCCCCGCAGGACCACCTGTACACGCTCATCGAGCGAGGCGGCGGCGACCCCCGCTCCCAGATCGTGGGCAGCATCATCGACTACCGGCTGGCCCACGACCAGCCGGCGCGTGCCGCCGAGCTGGCGGCCGATCCCGGCGTGGCCATCCTGTCGCTGACGATCACCGAGGCGGGCTACGGCGATGGCGCCGGAGCCGCCCGGTCATCGACCCCGACGACGTTCGACGTCATCGCCATGGGCCTCGAGCGACGGCGCAAGCAGCGCTATCCCCCGCTCACGATCGTGAGTTGCGACAACCTGCCTCGCAACGGTGATGCCGCCCGACGGTTGACGCTCGCCGCCGCCCGGCGGCGGGACGCGTCGCTCGTCGACTGGACCGACCGGCACTGTGCGTTCCCCAACTCCATGGTCGATCGCATCACACCGGCCACGTCGGACGCCGATCGGGCGTGGCTCCTCGACTCGGTCGGCGTCGAGGACCGCTGGCCGGTGGTGGCCGAGCCGTTCCGCCAGTGGGTCATCGAGGACGAGTTCGCCAACGGCCGGCCGCGCTGGGAGGACGTCGGTGTGCTCTTCACCGATCGCGTCCACGACTGGGAGATCTACAAGCTGCGGTTGCTCAACGCCGGCCACTCGAGCATGGCCTACCTCGCGGCGCTGGCGGGCATCACGTACGTCGACGAGGCCATGGCGCTCCCGGAGGTGCGACGCTTCCTCCACCACCTGCTCCACGACGAGGCGGTCCCCACGCTCACCCAGATCCCGGGCCACCCGCCCGGCGAGTACGTCGCCACCGTCCTCGAACGCTTCGCCAACACCGGTGTCCACGACCAGATCGCTCGCCTGTGCATCGACGGCAGCGCCAAGTTCCCTACGTTCCTGCTCCCCACGATCACGCTCCAGCTCGAGCACGACGGACCCATCGCCCACGCCGCCCTGGCCTTGGCCGGTTGGGCCCGGTACCTGGCCACAGTTCCGCGCAACCGGCAAGCTTTCGATGCCAGCGGGGACGCGGCGCGGCGGCACGCCCGTCGGGCCACGGACGAGCCCACGCGCTTCCTGGACTTCGCGGAGGTGTTCTCGACGACGCTGCGCGACAGCGCTCGGTTCCGCGTCGCGTTCGCCACCGCCTGGCAGCGTCTCGGCGACGTGGGCCCCCTCGTCGCGATGGGGGAGTGACACTACGCTCCCGGTCTCTAGCAGGGACGGTGCAGCACCGATGACGACACCCGACGGCACCAGCGGCGCTGGCCACGGCGGCAGCAGCGGCACCAAGCTCCAGCACCACCGCCAACGGGAGATCTACGTCCTCGCCCTGCGGAGCGGCTCGGTCGACGTCTCGGACCTGGCGCGGCGCTTCGACGTCACCACGGAGACGATTCGACGCGATCTGTCGGACATGCAGGAGCGCCAGCTGCTCCGCCGGGTGCACGGCGGCGCGGTGCCCTTCGAGCGCCTCCACCACGAGCCGATGGTCCACGCGCGCGACATGCAGAACGCCGAGGAGAAGCTGCGCATCGGGCGGGAAGCCATCCACGACGTTCCCGAGCACGGCTCGGTGATCATCGACTCCGGCTCGACCGGCCAGCGATTCGCCGAGGTCTTCCCCGTGGATCGCCGGGTTCACGTCGTGACCAACTCGCTCATCACCGCATCGACACTGGTCCGACGCGGCGTCACCGAGCTCACCGTGCTCGGCGGCGGGGTCCGGACCAACACATTCGCCATGGTCGACGCCGCGTCGCCGGCAGCGGTTCGGGCGCTGCGCGTCGACGTGCTGTTCATCAGCTGCGACGGGCTGTCTTTCCAGAGAGGCCTCACCACGCCGTATCGCGACGAGAGCCTGCTCAAGCGAGCGATGATCGAGAGCGCACGCCGAGTTGTCGCGATGGTGGACCAGTCCAAGTTCGGCAACGACCAGATGTTCAGCTACGCGAGCCTCGACGACATCGACGTCCTGGTGACCGACACCCGGGCCGATGACGACGCCCTCAGCGTGCTCGCCGAGCACGACATCGAGGTCAGGCGTGCCTGACCTCGCGACAATCGCATCCGCCACCCACGACCCCCGTGAGCTCGAGACAGTGGCGGCATCGGTCGCCGGGGCCTCGGCCGCCCTGATCAGAGCCAACGTCGGCAGGGCCACCGGTCTGGCTGAAAAGACGTCACCGACGGATGTCGTCACGCGGACCGATCTGGAGGCCGAGGCGCTGATCCGCCGGCTGCTCGCCGACGCCACACCCGGTGCCGGCATCCTCGGCGAGGAAGGTGGGCAGACTCCGACCCAGGGCGGGGACGCAGCACGGTTGCAATGGGTGGTCGACCCGCTCGACGGCACCGTCAACTTTCTCTATGCCCTCCCGGTGATGGGCGTGAGCGTGGCCGCCGCGGTCGACGGTGACATCGTCGCCGGTGCGGTCGTCGACGTGCTCCGTGACGAGACCTTCTCCGCGTCGGCCGGACAAGGGGCTCGTCTGGGCGGCAGCCCCATCAAGATCTCCTACTGCCAGTCGTTGGCTCAGGCGCTGGTAATGACCGGGTTCTCCTACCGGGCCAACATCCGGGGCCGCCAAGGACACATCGTGCACTCGTTACTTCCCGCCGCACGCGACATCCGCTGCTTCGGGTCGGCAGCGCTACAACTGTGCTGGGTCGGAGCCGGCCGCGCCGACGCCTACTTCGAACGGGACACCAAGGTGTGGGACTACGCCGCCGGCGCGCTGATCGCTCGCGAGGCCGGGGCCGTGACCGAGCTGCCGTGCCCCGAGAACGACGGTCTCGTCATCGCCGCCACGCCGGCGGTCTTCGACGAGTTGCGGACCGTTGTCGAACAGCGATGATCAGCACTGCGAGCTGAGGTGCACCGACGAGCCCGAGCGCCACTCTTGCCAGATGGCGATCAGCGCGTCGGTGGAGATGCCCTCGGCAACACGAGCGACGGCGGCCACGGCCTCCCAGCGTTGAACGTCATCCGGATCGACGGCGATCAAGTCGGTGACGGCCTGGAGGTACGAGCCGCGCGCAAGATCGAGGATTTCAGGCTGGGCCCCCGGGAGATGCCCAGGCCCGTCTACACCGTGACCTCGCGCCGACATCAACAGAGACGTTCTGGCGACGTCGGCGACCGGATCGCCACGCGCTGCGTCAAACCAGTCGATGATCACCGGGCCGTCGCCCGCCATGATGACGTTGCCGGGATGCAGATCGCCGTGACATACCCGGGACGGCACGGTGAGCGGGAGCAGCTCGAGCGCGGCGACGAGCGACAGGTCGACACGGGACGCATCACGGATCTTGCACCTGAGTCGATCCAATTGCGCCGGCAGCGACACGGGTGGCACGAGCGTGAACAAGTGAGCCTGCAACTCCGCCAATGACCTGGTGTGGGCCGGCACCTGAGCCGGCTGCTCGAGCATGTGCTCCCACATCGACTTGCCGTCCACACGCTCGTAGATGCTCGCCGCCCGGCCACCGATCATCTCGATACCGTAGAACCGCGGTGCGGGCGCCCCGGCATCGTGCACGGCCGCTGTGAAGAGCGCCTCGAAGTGGATCCACGCCTCCGGTGTCGCTGCGAACGGCACCTTCGCCACGGCATCGCGTCCCCACGCGAACACAGCCGACCTGCTCCCGGTCGCCAGCTGCTCCCCGAGTCCGACGCCCACACATCCTCTCTTGGCCGTCCAGCGTGCCGCATCGTACTCGTACGCCCAATCACCTAGCCGCCGGAACAGCAACGTAGGCGACCGGTTGCGGCGTGGGAGGCGGCGGCGTCGGGCCGGGGGATGCGGGACGGTGACGAGGGTCCCGCCGGAGCCATGGCTGCTGCTTGTCCATGGGCCCGCCTCACGGCGTGATCGGATCCTTCCCGTCGGCGTGTCACGATGCCTCCGAGGACGGCATGCCTGAAATCGAACGGAAGTTCCGCGTCCACGACGTTCCCCACCCCCTAGGTGACGGGACGCGTCTGCGGCAGGCCTACCTGGCCGTGGATGGAGACATCGAGGTCCGGGTGCGCGACCGAGGCGGCACACTCGTGCTCGGCGTCAAGGGTGGTCGGGGCCTCGAGCGCAGCGAGGTCGAGGTAGAGATAGACGGGGCGACCTTCGACGAGCTGTGGAGCCTGGCCACCCGACGCCTAGCCGGGCCGACCCAGTGGCAGCGCCTCCGCGTCCGGAGCTGGCGGCACGCGGGCTGTGGGCCGGCGAGCGCGTCCGCGGGCGCGACCGGCTCGACGGGCGGTGGCGTGAGGGTACGGTCGTCGAGCGCGAGCGCGACGGCAGCGTCGGTGTCCGCGACGGCAAG
>DASQUK010000219.1:0-17058 GCA_035641315.1 Acidimicrobiales bacterium
GAACTGCCGGAACCCGTCCCGTGCCGCCCGCCAGGCCACCTCGTCGAACGTGCCGTCGGAGCGCAGGGCGTCGGCGGCCGCGCAGCCCATGGCGAGGGCATGGTGGGTGTTGTCGGGGGTGAACAGGCCCTGGCGGCCGAAGGTGACCAGGCCGGCGTCCGCGGCCCAGCGCTCCAACGCCGCCAGGTCGTCGGCGAAGCCGGGGCGGTAGACGGGGTAGACGTGCGGGAGGCGGCGGCTCGCCACCTCGACGGCGTGGGGCTCGGGCAACCCGGCCGCGGCCAGCCCGCGGCTCAGGCGGGCGGCGAGGTCGGCGTCAGCCGACCGCCAAACCTCGTCGCCCGGCCAGCAGGGGATCTCGGCGCACAGCACGGTGCGGTCGGCGGGGTCGTCGGGGCTGTCCCGGTAGTTCCGGGGCTCGGACACCCGGGAGGCGCCCACCTCGGGCCCGGGGAAGTAGTGGGCGTCGAACTCGGTCCACTGCGGGCGGTCGAGCACCAGGTAGAGGAGGACCATGGCGCGGTGCCGAAGCGAGCCCGCGGCCGCCAGGGCGGGGGCGGGCGGCGGCGGGTCGACCATGCCGGCCAGCGCCGCGAGAGGGACCGCGGACCACACATGCCCGGCGTCGAGGCCGGTGCCATCGGCCAGCCTGAGGCGCCAGCCGCCATCCGGCCGCCGGCACAGGGCCTGGAGCCCGCAACCGAGGCGGATGTCCGCCCCGGCCCCTCGGGCGGCGGCGGCCAGCGCCTCGGGGATGGCGCCGAAGCCCCGGCGGGGATAGAGGAACGTCCGCCCCTCGGGACGGGCACCGCGGGCCAGGCGGCGCACGATGTCGAGTGGCGACGAGGCGCTGACCCGGCGCCGGGCCAGCTCGCCGGCAAGCTCGCCCGGCGACGTGTCCCACAGCTTGCGGGCGTACGGGGCGTAGAAGGCGTCCAGCACCGCGGGACCCAGGCCGGCCCGTATCACCTCGGCGAACGTGTCCTGCCGGGGGCGGCGCAGCGGACCGGTCACCGCGTCGGCGGCAGCGCGGACAGCGAACGACCGGGGAGTGCGGCGCACCAGGTCGGCGGTCCGCAGCGGGAAGGCTAGCCAGCGGTCGAGCAGCCGGATCCGCCCGTGCCGCGGGCGCATCTGCAGGTCGTCGCCCAGCAAGTCCCGGACCGCGGCGAGGATCGGCGCCGGTGTCGCGGGGTGGAGCCGGTGGCTGCCCTGGTCGACCCGCATTCCGGCGACCTCGAACGACCCGGCCATGCCGCCGACCGCGCTAGCCCGCTCGACGACCACCACCTGGTGCCCAGCGGCCGCGGTCCGCCAAGCGGCGGCGAGCCCGGCGGGGCCCGCCCCGACGACTGCGATCACCGGCGGCTGAGGACCCGGTCGGCGGGATCGACGTCATCGCTGACGCCAGGATCGGCTCCCGCCCCCGCCTCGGCGGCTGCGCCATCCGGTGGGACCGGGAACATGACGGCCGGGGGGCCGTCGAAGGTGACCACGACCCGGTCGCCCCGCCCGAACCGGGGCGTGGCGGCGGCGCGGGCGCGCACCGACGCCCCACCATCGGGACGCACCAGGTACACGGTGTCGTGGCCGTAGTACTCGCTCAGCTCGACGGTGGCGGGGACGCCGGCGCCGGCGGTTCCGCCCGGGTCGAGCGGGTCGAGGCGCAGCTGCTCGGCGCGCAGCACCACCTCGACGCGTCCGTGGGCCGGGCCCGACCGGGTGACGTCCAGCACGACGTCGCCCACCGGCGTCGTGGCGCGGTCGCCCCGAGCCTCGCCCGCCACCAGGTTGGCGTCGCCCACGAACGTGGCCACCCAGCGATTGGCCGGCCGGGCGTAGAGGTCGGCGGGACGGGCCTGCTGCACGATGCGCCCGGCCTCCATGACCGCGACCTCGTCGCCGAGGACGAACGCCTCCTCCTGATCGTGGGTGACGAACACGGTGGTGACGCCCAGCTCGGCGAGCAGCTGGTGGACCTCGGTGCGGACCTGCACCCGCAGCGCGGAGTCGAGGTTGGAGAACGGCTCGTCGAGCAGCAGCACGCCCGGCTGCGGCGCCAGCGCCCGGGCCAGCGCCACCCGCTGCTGCTGACCGCCCGACAGGGTCCCCGGCTGGCGATCGCCCAACCGGTCGAGCCCCACCATGTCCAGCGCCGCCGCCACCCTGGGGCCCTGGCGCTCGGCGCGGGGCAGGCCGTAGCCGACGTTCTGGGCCACGGTCAGGTGCGGGAACAGCGCCCAGTCCTGGAACACCATGCCCACCCGCCGCTTCTCGGGCGGGACATGCACGTCCCGCTCACCGTGGTTGCGGGCGGACAGCAGCCGGTCGCCCACCCGCACCTCGCCGGTGTCGGGGCGCTCCAGCCCGGCGATCGTGCGCAGCAGGGTCGTCTTGCCGCAGCCGCTCGACCCCAGCAGCGCCACCACCCGCCCCGGCTCGACCCGCAGGTCGACGTCCCGGAGCACCTCGACCGCGCCGAAGCGCTTGGACACCCCCCGCACGTCGATCGCCACCGGTGCGTTCATCGTGCCTCACACCGTACCGGTGGCAACCCGAAGTTCGGAAGGTGTACGTGCCTTCTCCCCTCAGAGGCGGCGAGCGAGGACCGCCATCGCAGCGTTGTGGCCGCCGATGCCGCTGACACCGCCGCCCCGGCGGGCGCCGGCGCCGCACAGGAACAGGTTGGGGACGTCGGTCTCGACGCCCCAGCTCCCGGGTGCCTGCCCGGGCGCGTCGTCCTCGCATGCCCAGGGCCAGCTCAGGTCGCCGTGGAAGATGTGGCCGCCCGGCATGCCGAGGCTCGCCTCGAGCTCCCGGGGACCGACCGCCTCCACGCAGGGCCGGCCCTCGGCATCGCAGGCCAGGCACCCGGCCAGCGGCTCGGCCAGGTAGGCATCGAGGCCGGCCAGGTGGCGCCGCACGGCTTCATCCAGCAGCGCAGCGGCGCGATCGTCGGCGTCGCCGCCGAACAGGCGGGCGGGCGCCTGCAGGCCGAACAGGGTCAGCGTGTGCGCCCCCCGGGCCGCGAGGTCCGGACCCAGGATCGTCGGGTCGGTCAGCGTGTGGCAGTAGACCTCGCCGGGCAACGGATCGGGCAGCCGGCCGGAGGTCGCCGCGGCGTGGGCCGACCCGAGCGCCTCGTAGCCCTCGTCGATGTGGAAGGTGCCGGCGAACGCGACGGCGGGGTCGTGCCTGCTGCGCAGTCGCGGCAGCCGGTCGAGCACCATGTTGATCTTCACCTGGGCGCCCGCGGGCGAGGTCGTGGGTGCGCCGCCCCGCAACCGGTCCAGCACCGCGGGCGCCACGCCGGCCAGCACGAACCGGCCGGCCACGCGGCGCTCGCCGCCGGCACCGCCGTGGTCCACGTAGAAGACCTCGGAGTCGCGGCCGTCGGCGTCGACCCGCACGACGTCGGCGCCGGTCACCAGCTCGGCGCCGGCGGTGCGGGCGGCCCGTTCCAGCTCGGCGGCCACGGCCCCCATGCCGCCGATCGGCACACGCCACTCACCCGTGCCGTTGCCGATCACGTGGTAGAGGAAGCAGCGGTTCTGCCGGAGGCTGGGGTCGTGCGCCGACGAGAAGGTGCCGATCAGGGCATCGGTGAGCACGACGCCCCGCACCGTGTCGTCGTGGAACGTCTCCTCGAGCGTCTCGCCCAGCGGGCGAGCGACGAACCGCTTCCAGCGGTCGTGACCGAGGCGCTCGCGCACGTCCCGGGCGGCGGGCAGCGGATCCAGCAGCGTGGGTGCCACCGCCTCGGCCAGGCGGGCGGCGTCGTCGTAGAACTTGCCCCAGGCGGCGTACTCGCGGTCGGACCCGGTGAGCGCCCGGAACGACTCGGCCATCGCCGGACCCGGGCGGCGCTCCACCAGCAGGCCGAGGTCGGCACCCTCGCGGCGCACCGGCGTGAACGAGGCGACTGGCCGGGACGCCAGCGTGATCCGGAGCCCGAGGTCGGCGACGATGCGGTCGGGCAGCAGGCTGACGAGGTACGAGTAGCGCGACGGCCGGGCGTCCACCCCGGGGAAGATGCGCCCGCTCACCGCTGCGCCGCCCACGTGGTCGGCCCGCTCCAGCACGCAGACCGACAGTCCCGCCCGCCCCAGGTAGGCGGCGGCCGCCAGCGCGTTGTGCCCGCCCCCGACGATCACGACGTCATAGCGGTCGCGCATCGTGCCCACCGTTCTGTCAGTGCTCACGCGCGATGTGGCGATTCAGCGCTGACAGAACGGGACGCGAGCACCCTCAGCGCAGCGGCTCGGGGAGGGGCCGGGCGTGGACGATGGCCAGCCGCTTGGTGGCCCGGGTGAGCGCCACATAGAGGGCCCTGGGCCCCTGCGCTTCCTCGTCCACGATGGCGGCCGGCTCGACCACCACGGCGGCGTCGAGCTCGAGGCCCTTGACCAGGCTCACCGGCACGAGCGTGACCTGGGCCTCCAGCCCGTTGCGGGCGGCCCGGCCGTACTCGATGCCGGCCCGGTCCAGGGCCCGGGCGACGTCGTCGACCAGGGTCTGGGGGGCGATCACGGCCACGCTGCCGGGGTCGACGGCGTTGCGCTCCTCGGCTGCCACCCGTGCGACCCGATCGGCGATTTCGTCGACCGTCGTCTCGACGACCCGCGGCGGATCGCCCTGCTGGCGCACCGAGTCGGGCGGCTGCAGGTCGGGCGCGGCCACGGCGAGGACCTTGGCCGCCAGGTCCATCGTGGGCTTGGGGATGCGGTAGCCGATGGTCAGCTCGGCGTGGCGAGAGGGGCGCTTGTCGGGCAGGTGGGTCAGGATCTCGTCCCAACCGGAGTGCCCCCACACGCCCGTGGCCTGGGCGATGTCGCCCACCACCGTCATCGAGCCGTTGAGCGACCGGCGGGTCAGCATGCGGAGCTGCATCGGCGACAGGTCCTGCGCCTCGTCGACCACGATGTGCCCGTAGGTGCGGATGTCGTCGGCGTCGGCGCCGTTGTTGCGATCACGCCGTCGCCGGGGCTTGGGGCCGAGCAGCGCCCGGGCCTCGTCGAGCAACGGCACGTCGTCGTGCGTCCAGACGACGCCGGTCACGTCGTCGGACCGGGGTCGTTCGAGGGCGGCGCGCTCGTCGTCGTCGAGGTGCTTGGCCGCCGCCAGGTCGATGAGCGCCCGCGATCCGTACAGGTCGTGGAGCAGCTCGGCCGGGGTGAGGACCGGCCACATCCGCTCCAGCGCTTCCCGCACCTCGGGAGTGAGGCGGAGCCGCTCCCGCACCTCGTCCGCCGTCGTCGGGGTCCGGCTGACCTCGGCCAGCGCCACGAACAGCTGCGACTCGACGAACCGCCGGCCGGCGTTGTGCAGCCGGAAGCGGCGGCGGGCCTCGGCCACGATCTCGGCCGTGCGCTCGGCGGGCAGCACCAGCGTCTGCAGGCCGTACGGCACCCGCAGTGGCCGGCGCAGGCCGCGCTCACGGTCCCGCACCGCCTTGGCCAGGACGGCCGCCATGCGGGCGTCGCCCTTGATGCGGGCGGTGGCGGGCCGGTCGTAGCCGCTGACCCGGACGTCGTCGACCAGGTCGGCCAGCACCGCCAGCTCGACCCCGGCCTCGCCCAGGCTGGGCAGCACCCGCTCGATGTAGCCGAGGAACAGCCGGTTGGGCCCCACGACCAGCACGCCCTGGCCTTCGAGGGGGAAGCGGTGGGTGTAGAGGAGGTAGGCGGCCCGGTGGAGGGCCACGACGGTCTTGCCCGTGCCGGGGCCGCCCTGCACGACCAGCACCCCGGCCAGCTCGGACCGGATGACCTCGTCCTGCTCGCCCTGGATGGTAGCGACGATGTCGCTCAGCTGGCCCGTGCGGGCCTCCTCGAGCGCCGCGATCAGCGCGCTCTGGCCGCGCACCTCGCGTGCCTCACGGCCGTCGCCGTCGTCGACGACCCGGAACTCGCCGTCGAGCATGCCGGCGCCCTCGCCGAACAGCTCGTCCTCGATGCCGAGGAGCTGACGGCCCCGCGTGGCGAAGTGGCGGCGCCGCACGAGACCCATCGGGGCCCGGCCGGTCGCCCGGTAGAACGGCTCGGCCACCGGCGCCCGCCAGTCGACCACCAGCGGCTCCTGGTTCTCGTCGGCCACGGCGACCCGGCCGATGTAGAAGGTGTCGCCCCCCTCGGAGCGGGACTTGTCGATGCGACCGAACACCAGGCTGGCGTCGCCCAGGTGCAGGTAGTCGAGGCGGCTGGCGATGTTGCCCTCGATGATCTCCCGCTCCCAGCGGGCCTGCTCGGTGCCACCCCTGCCGACCTCGACCATCGACCGCAGCTTCGTGGCGGACTGCCGAGCCCGCTCCAGGCCGTCGTAGGCACGGTCGATGTACGCCTGCTCGGCGGCCAGGTCGGGGTGAGTGGCCAAGCGCTCCTCCGCTGGTCGAGGAACGGACCATGCTACCGGGTCAGCGCAGCTGTGGGGAGCCCCCGGCCCTGGCTGGGACCTGGCTCGGGTCGCCCGCGGCGGCACCGGTAGCGTGACCGCTGATGCCCCCGCCGGCTGACGCCCCGTTCCTGCTGGCCTGCCGCAACCTGCCGGCCGAGCGGGTGCCGGTGTGGTTCATGCGCCAGGCCGGGCGGTCGTTGCCGGAGTACCGCGCCCTCCGGGGCGCGGGCAGCATCCTCGACGCAGTCCGTGACCCCGAGCTGGCGGCCGAGGTCACGCTCCAGCCGGTGCGGCGCTACGGGGTGGACGCCGCCATCCTCTACAGCGACATCGTCGTGCCGGTGGCGGCCCTGGGCTTCGGGGTCGAGATCGTGGTGGGCGTCGGCCCCGTCGTCGAGCGTCCCTTCCGCAGCGCCGCCGACCTCGATCGCCTGGGGGCGTTCGACCCCGAGGCGCACTGCCCCTGGGTGCAGCGGACCGTGCGCGCCGTGGTGGAGCAGCTGGGCGACGTGCCGCTCATCGGCTTCGCCGGAGCCCCGTTCACGGTCGCCAGCTACCTGATCGAGGGCGGACCGTCGCGCACGCTGGCCCGCACCAAGGCGCTGATGCTCGGCGAGCCCGACCTGTGGTCCCGGCTGCTCGACCGCCTGGCCGACATCGCCGCCGCCACCCTGCGGGCCCAGATCGAGGCGGGAGCGGCGGCCGTGCAGGTGTTCGACAGCTGGGTGGGGACGCTGAGCCCCGACCTGTACGAGCGGGCGGTGCTGCCCGCCAGCGCCCGGGTGTTCGCCGCATTGGCCGACCTCGGCGTGGCCGCCATCCACTTCGGGGTCACCACCGGCGAGCTGCTGGCGCTGCTGGCCAAGGCGGGAGCGCAGGTCGTCGGCGTCGACTGGCGGGTGCCGCTGGACGAGGCCCGCCAGCGGCTGGGGCCCGACGTCGCGGTGCAGGGCAACCTCGATCCCGCCGTGTGCCTGGCGCCGTGGCCCGCGGTGGCCGAGCGCGCCCGCGACGTGCTCGTCCGCAACGGCGGACGTCCGGGCCACATCTTCAACCTCGGGCACGGCGTGCTGCCCGAGACCGACCCGTTGATCCTCGAACGCCTGGTCGAGCTGGTGCACTCCTGGGAGCCGGAGGCGGGCCGATGACCGTGCCTTCTCGGGGGCTGCGCCCCCGCGCCCCATCGCCGCCCGGCTCAGGTCACGAGCTGCGCTCATGACCACCCGGCGGGGCCTGGTTGTCATGGCCTACGGGACGCCCGCGGCGCCCGACCAGGTGGAGGCCTACTACACGCACATCCGGCGCGGGCGGGCTCCGTCGCCCGAGCAGCTCGCCGACCTGATCCGGCGCTACGGGGCGATCGGAGGCGTATCGCCGCTGGCGGAACGGACAAGAGAGCAGGTGGCCGCCATCGGCACCGCGCTCGATGCCGCCGAACCCGGGACGTGGCGGGTCGCGCTGGGAAACA
This sequence comes from Acidimicrobiales bacterium, assembly GCA_035641315.1. Classification (GTDB taxonomy): domain Bacteria; phylum Actinomycetota; class Acidimicrobiia; order Acidimicrobiales; family VFJN01; genus DASQUK01. The sequence goes on from DASQUK010000219.1 coordinate 7,862, forward strand.
AGCACGCGCCCCCTTTCGTCGAGGACGCGGTGGCGGAGCTCGCCGACGGCCCCGGGAGCGGCGACCGGCCGGAGCGCATCGTGGGACTGGTGCTGGCCCCCCACTACTCGCGGGCCTCGGTGGGCGAGTACCACGACCGGGCGGCGGCCGCGGCCGCCGAGCACCGCATCGCCTATGTGAGCATCGACACCTGGCACGACGAGGCGGCGTGGCTCGACGCCCAGGCGACCCGGGTGCGTGCCGCGCTCGACGCGCTCCCCGCCCAGGCCAAGGTGCTGTTCACCGCCCACAGCCTCCCCGAGCGTGCCCTGGTCGACGACCCGTACCCGGACCAGCTGCGAGCGTCCGCCACGGCCATCGCCAACCGGGCCGGACTCGACCCCTGGTACGGCTGGGCCCTCGCCTGGCAGTCGGCCGGCCGCACCTCCGAGCCCTGGCGCGGCCCTGACGTGGCGGACGTCATCCGCGACCTGGCGGCCACCGGCCGGGCCGAGGGGGTGCTGGTTTGCCCGCAGGGATTCGTGTCGGACCACCTGGAGGTCCTCTACGACCTGGACGTCGACGCCCGGCGGGTGGCCGAGGGGGGCGGCCTGGCCTTCGCCCGTACGGCGTCGATCAACGACGACCCCGCGGTGATGGCCGCGCTGGCCGGACTGGTGCGGCGCACCGTCGCCGAGGCGCCGGCCGTGGACGCGAGGCCGTGACCGTGTCTCCTCGGGGGCTGCGCCCCCGGACCCCATCGCCGCCCGGCTCCCTGGCGGTCGCGCGGTCGACCGGTCACGAGCTGCGCTCGTGACCGCCAAGGTCGACCTCGCCGTCGTCGGCGGGGGGATCAGCGGCCTCGCCGCCGCCTGGGAGGGGGTGCGGCAGGGCGCCGAGGTGGTCGTCCTCGAGGCGGGTGACGCCCCGGGCGGCAAGCTGCGGACCTCACCCGTTCCGGGCGCCGGCGTCGAGCTGGACGAGGGCGCGGATGCCTTCCTGGCCCGGGTGCCCGAGGCCGTGGAGCTGTGCGACGAGCTGGGGCTGGGCGGTGACCTGGTGTCGCCCGCCACCGGCACCGCGTACGTGTGGAGCGACGGCGCACTCCGCCGGCTGCCCGCGGAGCAGCTCTTGGGTGTTCCCACGGACATCGACGCGGTGGCGGCGTCGGGGATCCTGTCGCCCGCCGGCGTCGAGCGGGCGCGTGCCGACCTCTCGTCACCCGACGACCGGCCGTCCGGGACTGGCCAGGGCGACGAGAGCATCGGGACGCTGGTCCGGCGCCGGCTCGGCGACGAGGTGCTGGACCGCCTGGTGGCGCCACTGATCGGGGGCATCTGGGCCGGCGACTGCGACCGGCTGTCCCTGCGCGTCGCCGCCGCCAACCTGGCCGCCGCCCGCGACCGCGACGCCAGCCTGATCCGGGGTGCGGCGGCGGTGCGCGCCGAAGCGGCCGACGACGGCACCGGCGACAACCCGGTGTTCCTGGCCCCCCGCGGCGGCATGGGCCGCCTGGTGGCGGCGCTGACCGACCGCCTCGGCGAGCGGTTGCGGTGCGGCGCACCGGTGACCGCCCTCGAGCCGGACGGCCCCGGCTGGCGGCTCGTGAGCGGCGGTCGAAACGGTCCCGCCGCCGCGGCCGTCTCGGCAGACCGGGTGGTGCTGGCCACCCCCGCGTACGTCACCGCGCCCCTGCTCACGACCGTCGCGCCCGACGCCGCGGCCTTCCTGGGCGGCATCGACTACGCGTCGGTGGTGCTGACGGTGCTGGTCGTGCCCCGCCACGGCATCGATCACCCGCTCGACGGGTCAGGCTTCCTGGTCCCCCAGTCGGCGGGCCGACTGCTCACCGCCTGTTCGTGGATGACCTCCAAGTGGGCTCACCTCGGCGTCGACCCGTCCACCGCCATCCTCCGGGCCTCGGCGGGACGGGCCGGCGACGACCGGGCCCTGCGGATGTCCGACGGGGAGCTGGTGGCGGCGCTCGTCGACGACCTGCGGGACACGGTGGGCCTGAAGGCCGAGCCCACCGGTGTCCGTGTCACCCGCTGGCACCGCTCGTTCCCCCAGCCGCGCCCGGGACATCTCGACGCCCTCGCCGCCGCCCACGCGGCGGTGGCCGTGCGAGCGCCCGGTGTGGCCGTCACCGGTGCCTGGGCGCTGGGTGTCGGGATCCCCGCCTGCATCCGCGCCGCACGGACCGCCGTCGCCGCCGGGGCCAGCGCCCACGGCTAGCCCCGTCCGGACGTCAGGTCTCGTCCCCGTCCCCTTCCCTATGCCGGCCAGCCGCGGCGACGAGCTGACCCCGGGTCGTGAGCCCCAGCTTGGCGTACACACGACCGAGGTGGGACTCGACAGTCCGCCGGGAGATGTACAGGCGCTGACCGATCTCGGTGTTGGTGAGGCCCTCGCCGACCAGCCCGACGATCGCCTGCTCGGACGCCGTGAGACTCACCCACCCCTGGGTGGCACGCACGGCCACGCGCCGGGGTCGCATGGCCAGCCCGTCGTCGCGCAGGTCGGCGCGCAGGCGGGCGTGGAGCTGGTCGGCGCCGAGCGTGTCGTAGGCGGCGAACGTCTCCTTGGCCAACCGGCGGGCCTCACCGGCCTCTCGGCGGTGTGCGGCCACGACGGCGGCGTCGTGGTGCGCCGCTGAACGTCGTCGCCCGGCGTGATCCCCACCGACACGCCGAGGACCAGCTTCCCTTCCGCCGACACGTCGCTGATGCCCAGTGCCGCCAGCTTGGCCTGGAGCTGCGCGGCCCGGACGTCGACCTGCGACTGCGCCGTGATGACGGTGATCGAGTCGGATGTAAGCGACGTCAGCGTGGCGTAGCTGTTGGCGAGCTGCACGGGATGCGTTGCCACGCTGTTGCTCAGGAGTGCCTTGGCCATTCTCGGACGGTAGGGGCGGGCGCACGGACTGTCTTGCGTAGCCCTACGCAAATGGATCGAGTGCTGCTACAACCGTGGACCATGGCGGAGCGATCCGGACGTCTTCCGCTGACCGTCGTCAGCGCCGTGTTGCTGGCTGCCGCAGTCGGCGTGAGCGGATGGGCGGTCACGGCCGACGACGGGCCGCGCCCGGAGGCGTCGACGGCGGCCGCCGTCGCCACGACGACCAGCACCGAACCCCCGACGACCCTGGCGACGACCACCACCGTGGCCACGACCACGACAGCTCCGCCGGTCACGCTCCCGACGCCGGAGCCGGTGCCCGACGACGAGGACGCCCCCAGCCCGGTCGTCGTCCACGGGACCCTGGCCCTGCCCACCATCGGCGTGGAGCAGCCGCTGCACGAGGGGGTCACGCTCACCGCCATCGACCGGGGGCCGAGCCACTGGCCTGGCACCGCCATGCCGGGTCAGCCCGGCAACGTCGTGGTCGCCGGCCACCGGGTCACCCACACCCAGCCGTTCTACGACCTCGACCAGCTGCGACCCGGCGACCCGCTGGTGTTCACGCTCAACGACGGCACCCGCTCGACCTACGAGCTCACCAGCACCGAGATCGTGGCGCCCGACGCCATGCACATCGTCGACCAGACGTCGCAGCCGACGGCGACGCTGTTCGCCTGCCACCCCAAGGGATCGGCGGCCCAGCGCATCGTCGCCCACTTCCGGTTGGTGGGCTCTTAGAGATCACCCGTGGCGTCGGTGACTCCACCCCCGGCCGGGGGCCGGGTCTGGGCCCGCTGGCCCCGCAACTGCCACAGCAACCTGGCGGCAACGGCAATCAGCAGCAGCGCGAACAGCACGTTCGACGTCGTCTCCGACATGCCCACCGAGACCTGCGACGCCACGAACGCCGACACCACCCCGGCCAGGCCCACGATCACGGCAATGGGGATGTCGGCGTTGCCGTTCCGGCGGTTGCGCCACGTGCCGATGATCGACGTCGGCACGATGACCGCCAGCGACGTGCCCTTGGCGACCGCCGGCGGTATCCCGAACAGCACCACCATGGCCGGCACCATGATGATCCCGCCCCCGACGCCCAGCAGCCCGGCGAGGATCCCGCTCGCCGCACCCAGCACGAGCAGTCCGACCACCGCGGCGACGTCGAGGTCGGCGCGCCCGCCGGCGTCGGAATGGTCGATCAGCAGCCGCACCGCCGTCGCGGTCAGCACGCCGGCGAACGCGAATGCCAGCGCCCGCTGCGGCAGACAGTGCAGCGCGTGGGTGCCGATGAGCGCTCCGCCGACCGCCGCACCCGCCAGCAGCGCCGCCACCGGCCAGTCGACCTTGTCCTCCAGGGCGTAGCCCAGCGTGGAGGACACGGCGATGGGCAGCACCGCGGCGAGCGAGGTGCCGTGGGCCAGCCGCTGGTCCATGGCCATGGTCAGCACCAACGCCGGCACGATGAGGATGCCCCCGCCGACCCCGAACAGCCCGGACAGGAAGCCCGCCACCAAGCCGACGACGGCGGCGCGGGCCAGCCGGGAGCGGGCGTGCTCGGCGGTGCTCAGCGCAGCCTGGGTCGACACAAGGGCTCCTCGAAGAGTCTGCCGAGTCTGCTGTCCCGCTGCATCGGGGCACAAGGTGGGCCGGTACCGGAGGAGCGTTGATTCACTGAAAGTTATCTTGACTGGCGAACACCTGTTCGCTTACTATCCGAACATGCCCGAAACACCGTCAGCCACCACGGCCGCCGTCGTGTGCACCGAGGTCGACGGGCTCAGCGCCGCGTTGTGCGAGCTGGCCGGGCACATCCATGCCGCGACCGCCGAGCTGGTGCGGCTGCTAGGTCGGCTCGATGCCATTGACGGCTGGCAAGGCGTGGGGATCCGCTCGCTGGGCCACTGGGCGTCGATCTATCTGGGTATCGACCTGCGCACCGCTTCGCTTCAGGCCAAGGTGGGCCGCCAGCTCGAGGAGCTGCCCGCCATCGCCGCCGCGGCGACTGCGGGTGAGTTGGGCTGGTCCAAGCTGCGGTTGGTGGCCCAGGTGGCCGAACCCGAAAGCGACAAGAAGTGGCTGGAGCTGGCCCGGGAGATGTCGGTGGGTCAACTCGCTCGGGTGGTGGGCGCGTATCGGCGGGCGGCCGAGACCGACGACCCCGACCGCTCTGAGAACCACCGCGAGCGTCGCGGCATCTGGCTGTTCGACGAACCTGACGGCCTGGTGCGCGTCACCGGCCTGCTCGAACCCGACGACGCCGCCGTGCTGCGCGCCGGCCTCGCTGCCCAAGGCGAGCGCCTCTGGCGCCACGACGGCAACGACCACACCGGCGACGATCCCGCCGAGACGGGTGCCGACCACCCGGCGGCACCGGCCCGCAGCGACGTACCGGCAAACGACACGGCGGCCCGTCCCACCGACGACGCCGCCCCCAGCACACCCACGACCGGTGATCCCGACGACGCCACCACCGGCGGCGCAGCCAGCGACGCGGCGTCCACCGCCGCAGGCGCCGGCGTCGGCGCCGGGGCGGCACCGCCACCGCCTGTGGATGCTGGTGCCGGAGAGCCGGCGTGGCCCAGCGAGGTGGACCCGACCCTGGCGGCCCGTGATCCGGTGGCGTCGCGGCGGGTCGACGCCCTCGTCGCGCTGGCCCGCGCCGCCCTGGCCGCCGGCGACCGGCCCGACGACGCCGACGACCTCACCGAAGTCCTCTTGGTGGTCGATCATGACGTCCTGTCGCTCCACGCCGAGGTGGGCCGCAGCCAACTCCACAACGGCCCCGCCATCGCCAGCCACACCGCCCGGCGGCTGTGCTGCGACGCCCGCATCCGCCCCCTGGTCCACCGCGACGGCCAACCCCTCGACCTGGGCCGCGCCCACCGCCTGGTCAACCGCGCCCAACGCCGCGCCCTGCGCTTTCGCGACGGACCCGGCTGCGCCTTCCCTGGCTGCACCGCCCGCCACGTCGACGCCCACCACCTGGTCTTTTGGGACGACGGCGGCGCCACAGATCTTGCGAACCTGTGCTTGCTGTGTCGGCATCACCACCGGCTCCTGCACGAAGGCGGCTACACGGCCACGCTCATCGACGGCCACCCCCGCTTCTACCGACCCGACGGCACCCCCATCAGACCACCCGACCCACCACCACCCGACCCCAGCCGCGGCACCACCCACCTCCGCCGCCGGCACCGCAACGCCGGCCACACCATCACACCCCACACCGCCGAGGCCCGCAGCGGCGGCGCTCCCTGGTGGTCACCCCAACCCACCCTCGACGCCCTCTTCACCTGACGAGCGCCGGCAGCCGTCGCGGCGCCGACATCGCTCCGTGACGGGCCGTCGCGCGATCATCGGCCTACCCATGACTCCTCTGCGACCCACCGTCGGCGCCGTGTTCCGCCGGGAGCGGCTGCCTGACGTCGCCTCCCTGGCGGCCGGGGCGGTGACCGCCCTCGCGCTGCCCCCATGGGGCTGGTGGCCGCTGGCGTTGGTGGGGCTGGTAGGGCTGGACCGGCTTATCGCCGACCAGGCGCGACGGACGCGCTTCCGGCGGGGGCTGCTGGTCGGGCTGGGGCTCTACGTGCCCTCGCTGGCGTGGATGCTGGACATGACCGCTCCCGGCTACGCGGTCGCCGCCGTCTTCTACGCGGCGCTGCTCGGTGTGGCCGCCGCAGTCGTCCCGGCGGCGGCGCCGGGGCGGTGGTTGGCGCTGCCGGGGGCCATCGCGTTGGTCGAGCTGCTGCGCTGGTCGTGGCCGTTCGGGGGTGTTCCGCTGTCGAGCCTGGCGGTCGGCCAGGTGGCGGGGCCGCTGGCCCCCGTGCTGCGGATCGGCGGGGCGCTGCTGCTCGTCGAAGCGACCGTGATCGTGGGGGTGACCCTGGCGGCGGCGCTCAACCGGCGCTGGCTGGCGGCCGGTGTCGGCGTGGTCGTAGCGGCGGCCGGGGTCCTCGTCGCCGTCGCCGGTCCCCGCGGCGAGCAAGTCGGCACGCTGCGGGTGGCGCTGGTGCAGGGGGGCGGGCCGCAGGGCACCCGGGCGTCCGACACCGACGAACGGGAGGTGTTCGAGCGACACCTGGCTGCCAGCGAGGCCGTGGACACACCCGTCGACCTGGTGGTCTGGCCGGAAGACATCGTGGACGTCGTAGACCCCGTGGCCGATACCCGAGAAGGCGGTGAGCTGCGCGCCCTGGCGCAGCAGCTGGACGCGCCGCTCGTCGTGGGCGTGGTCGAGGATGCCGGTCGCGACCACTTCCGCAACGCCGCCGTGGCGTACGACGCCGACGGTGAGATCGTCGACCGGTACGACAAGGTCCACCGCGTCCCGTTCGGCGAGTACGTGCCCCTGCGGTCGCTGGTCGAACGGTTGGGGGGCGAGGACCTGGCCAGCCGCGACGCCATCGTCGGCGAGCGCCCCGCCGAGCTCGACACGCCCGCCGGGCACCTGTCCGTCGCCATCTCCTGGGAGATCTTCTTCGGCGACCGAGTCCGCGAGGGCGTGGAGGACGGCGCCGAGATCGTCCTCAACCCCACGAATGGCTCGTCGTTCACGGGCACCCTGGTCCAGACCCAGCAGGTCGCCACCTCGCGCATGCGGGCCATCGAGAACGACCGCTGGGTCCTGCAGGTCGCACCGACCGGCTTCTCGGCCATCGTCGGACCCGACGGCACCGTCCACCAGCGCAGCTCGGTGTCGGACCCGGCCGTCCTCCAGCAGACCGTCGGCATGCGGGAGGGGACGACCGTCTACACACGCCTGGGGCTGCTGCCCGCCTGGATCGTGGCGCTGGTCTGCCTGGCGCTGGGTTGGGCAACGGCTTGGCGGCAGCGTTGCCGGCGACGCGAGTCGGAGCGACCACGGGCCGCCGGCCTGCTCGACGTCGAGGTTGACAGCGCGACGGTGGTCGCTGCCAGCGACGGGGACGATACCCTGCCGGCCGTCACTCCAGGCCGACGATCAGGGTCACCGGCCCGTCGTTGACCAGCGCCACCTGCATATCGGCGCCGAAGCGGCCGGTCGCGACCGTGGCGCCCAGGGCGCGCAGCTCGGCGACAACCGCTTCGACCAGTGGCTCGGCCTGTTCGGGCGGGGCGGCAGCGACCCAGGACGGACGCCGGCCGCGAGAAGTGTCGCCGTAGAGCGTGAACTGGCTGACCACCAGGATCTCGCCGCCAGCATCGCCGACGGAGCGGTTCATCAGTCCGGCGTCGTCGTCGAAGATGCGGAGGTGCCACAGCTTGGCGGCCATGCGCTCGGCCCGGTCGAGGTCGTCGGCGTGGGTGACACCCAATAGGACGCATAGCCCGGGCCCAATGGCGCCCACCTCGGATCCGCCGACCGTGACGCGGGCGCTCGTCACCCGCTGCACCACCGCTCGCACACCCCCGGCGTAGCAGACAGCCGTACGGCGTTGGTGCGCCTCATGGGCGGAGCGCCGGCGACCAATGGGCCAGCGGGGCCGGTGACACGCGATGGGCTGTCGAGGCGATCGCCGTTTCGTTGGGGACGTTGGGCCGGACGACTCGCCTAGCTGCCGAGGTCCTAGCTGCCGAGGTCCTTGTTCTCGGGCACGAACCTGCTGGCGATGAACGTCGCGCCCTGTGGGTCGTTGATGATCGTCAACCGGGACCAGGGAGCGTCGAAGGGCGGGACGACCACGGTCCCGCCGAGCTCGGTGGCCTTGGCCGCCGTGGCGTCGGCGTCGTCCACTGCGAAGGTCACGCTCCAATGCGCCGGCGTGTCGGGCTGGTCGTCCAGGATCGGATTGATGCTGGCCACGACGTCCTCGAAACCCACGGGTCCGCCCATCTCTGAGATCGCCTTGCGGAGGCCGGGGTTGTCGCGCTCGAGATAGTCGCCGTAGCCCGGCAACGTCCACATCACGCCGGCATCGAGGGCAAGCGTGGTCCAGCCGAACACCGAGCCGTAGAAGGACTTCGCGCCGTCGACGTCGCGGGTGGCCAGACCGTTGAAGTTGAGCGAGCCCGGCTCGTTGACGACTTGCGCGCCCCTGTGCTGCCTCGCCTGCCAGACGCAGAATGCGGCGCCCTCGGGATCGGTGAACACCGCCATGCGCCCGAAGTCCATGATGTCGAACGGCTCCATCATGACTCCCCCACCGGCATCGCGAACCTTCGACGCCGTGTCATCGGCGCTGTCGACCGAGACGTAGGTGTTCCACATCGCCAGCTGCGGGGCGGCCTCGGGGATCGACCCGACCGCGGCCACGTCGCCGCCGCGGAGCCGGGCGACGAAGTACTTGCCCTGCGACCCCGGTGGCATCACGTCCTCGAACTCCCAGCCGAAGAGGCCC
>DASQUK010000220.1:0-4128 GCA_035641315.1 Acidimicrobiales bacterium
GGGGCCAACCGCCACGACGTCGCCATGCTCGAGCCCACCCTGGCGTCCATCCGAGCGGCCGGCCTGCTGGCCGACATCGGCACGCTGCACCTCGACCGCGGCTACGACTCCGGCGCGGTGCGTGACCGGCTCCGAGACCACGGCCTCGACCAGTTCGAGATCCAGCGACGCGGCACCAGGCTGCCCGGCGTCAAGAAGCAACCGGTCCGACTCGGGCTGCGCTGGATCGTGGAAGCGACCAACACCTGGTGGTCGAACTACGGCCAGCTCCGCCGCAACACCGACCGCCGCCAGCGTCACCGCCACGCCGCGCTCTGCCTCGCCACCGCCATCCTGATCGCCGGCCGACTCATCGACTGGCGCAAACGATGGACCCCCGCCTGACGCCTATCCGCTGAGGTCCTAAGGCCACCGCTGGCTCAGAAACGTCCGCCGCGGAGCGAAAGAAGTCCCTACAGCTCATGTCCGCGGGCGATCGTGGCGAGAGGGTTTCAGGGCCAGCGGCTGGTTCAGCGAGCCTCCGCGCAGATGGGTCGCGGTCGGGGACCCAGATCGCCACGATGGTGCAGATGCCGGCTGAGCGCTCCACCGTGACCGTTGGGGCTGACCCCGTAGGCCAGGCATCCACTGTCGGCGTCGGTGCCGGCGCAGACCACCCCGAGTTGACGACGACGTCCACCAGCCTCCAGCACCAGCGTCAGCGATAGCGCGCGTCGCTGAGGCGTTGCCCGAACTTCTCTCCCACGTTGCCACCACGCTGAACCCGGCTCGGCGGAGACCCGGGTCCCCGTTGAGCTCGCCGGCGATGGCGTAAAGGCGGCCTGGGCCGTAGGTGGTGCGGTCGGTCGCTGTGGCGTACATTCGTTCGCATGACACCCGATGAACTCGATGGCGTGGCCCGGCTCGTGGGTGTCTACCGCAGCACCGTCGATGCGCTGGCGCATCCGGTCGACGACTTCGAGGGCTTGCGACGTAGGTGGGACGAGCTCGCTCTGATCGCCGCCGAGATCGACGGCATGCTCCCGCCACTGAGCACTTCGGGGTAGCCCTCGAACGCGCTCGTGCCTGGTAGCCCTGTCGTGGTCGGTCGGTGTAGGCGAGCCGCGTGTGTCATAGGGTGAAGGCGGCTACGACGGCGACGTGGTCGGATGGCGCGGTGGTGTGGGGTGTTGGGTCGTCGGTCGTGGACGGCAGCGGGGTCGCTGCGACGATGTCGATTGCGGGGATGTTGTCGGGGTTGACCAGCCGGTGTGATGCGAGGACGTGGTCAATGAGTTCGCCTCGGCCGCGGTAGATGCGGGTGTGGTTGGCGCCGTCGGGTGGCAGGAGCCGGTGGAGGTTCCACATGCGGTAGCCGTCGCCGCGGTCGCTGGTTCGGAATCCCGATCCTGGCCGGAAGTCGATCTCTGACCCGCCTGGTCCCTGTCCGACAGCCCGATATAGCGCACCTTGCCGGCGGTCACCAGGTCGTCGAGCGTGCGCAGCGTCTCCTCGATGGGGTTGACGGGGTCGTAGTTGTGCAACCAGTCGATGTCGACGTACTCCGTCCGCAGACGGCGCAGTGATTCGTCGAGCTGGCGCAGGATCCCCTTTCGCCCGCCCCCGCCCCCGTTCGGGTCGCGCGGGAGCAGGTTGCAGAAGAACTTCGTTCCGAGCACGATCCGATCGCGCCGGTCCGGGTGTGCGGCGAGGTAATCGCCGATGATCTTCTCCGAATGGCCGAAGTTGTAGAAGTTGGCGGTGTCGATCGCATTGCCGCCACGGTCCAGGTACTCAGCGATGATCTCGTACGAGGTCTCCGGCGTCGCGCCCCAACCCATTTCCTGCCCGAACGTCATAGCACCAAGTGTGAACGGGCTCACGCGCAACCCGGAGCGCCCGAGAGTGACGTAAGAATCGAGTGGCATCTACGGCTCCTTCGAGGTGGCGACCAGGCGGTCCGACCGGCCGATAGCGGCTGGTCGTGGCCCGGTCACCAAGGGAGGTCTACGCCCTCCCAGAGAGTGAAGGTGCCGGTCGGCCCGTCCGGCCCGAGGCGGGCGACTCGCACCACCTCGCGGGCGGCGCCCTCGACCGACTCCGTGCCCTCGAAGTTGACCAGTGCGGTGTTCGCGAACCCCGGCGAGACGAGGTTGACCTTGATGTCGGTCGCCTCCAGCTCGATCATCATGGACAGCGTCACGGCGTTGAGCGCGGTCTTCGAGGCGGAGTAGACCGGCTCGAAGGTCGAGTGGAATGGGAAGGCCGGCTCAGCCATGGTGGTCAGCGAACCCTGCACGCTCGTGACGTTCACGATGCGCGCGTCCGACGACCTGCGCAGCAGCGGCAGCATGGCCTGGTACACCGCCAGGGCACCGAAGACGTTCACCTCCCAGACGGCCCGCACCTCGTCGAGCGAGGCGACGCTCGGCTGCGCCACGGCGAAGAGCTCGGCCATGGTGCCGACGTCAGTGCGGGTGCTGGAGATGGCTGCGTTGTTTACGAGAAGGTCGAGCCGACCTGTCTCCTCGTGGATGCGCTCGGCGGCCTTGGCGATCGACGCTGCGTCGGTCACATCGAGCTGGAGTGCGGTGGCACCGTCGCCGATCTCGGCGGCCGCCTTCTCGCCGCGGGCGAGGTCGCGGGATCCGACGAACACGGCGACCCCGTCGGAGACCAGCTCCTTCGCGACCTGCTTGCCCATGCCCTGGTTAGCTCCGGTGATCAGTGCGATGCGGTTCGTGGGCACGAGGACCCTCCCTTGTCTGACGTGGTTGCGGTGGAGGAGCACCCGTTGCCGTCCGGCACGGGTCGCGAATCTTCAGAGGACCTCGGCGCCCAAGGCGACGTCGAAGCCGGCGCCGTTGCTTGCCAGGCCCACCACGAGGATGCCGGCCCATTCAAGGACGTGGGTCATCCCGAGCCCTCCTACGTCGCGGGGCCGCATGTCCAAGCTCTCCAGAAACGCCGCGACGCGTGCCTTCGCCTCGGCGCTGTCGCCGGCGAAGAACACGTCCAGCGGCTTGTCCTGAGCAAGGACGCCCTGGAAGATCGTGTTGAATGCCTTCACGACGTGTGCGCCGGGGGCGGCGGCGGCGATCTGCTGGGACATCGAGTTGCCCACGGTAGTCACGAGTCCACTACCGTCGGCGTTGAACGGGTTGGTGATGTCGACGAGGATCTTGCCGGCCAGCGCATCGCCGTAGTTCGCCACCGCTTCAACCGCGCCGGCGTACAGGACGGCCACGATGACGATGTCACCCGCCGGCCTTGCGCCGAACGTGCCGACGGTCGCCTGGTTGCCGATCTGGTCGGCAAGCGCCTGAGCCTTGGCGGTGTCGCGGCTCATGAACTCGATGGTGTGGCCATGCTTTGCCGCCCGGATGCCGATGGTCCTGGCCATGTTGCCCGAGCCGATGATGCTGATGGTGGTCATGACGTGTGTCCCTTTGTCGTGTATGGATCAGTCGGTCGTGAGGGTCTTGCTGGCGTGCTGGGCGCCGATGCCGAATTCTTATACCGAATTCGCTCGGGCCCCATTGACGATGCCACTGGCTTGAGTGGGTGTCCAAGACCTCTTTCAGCCGTGGCGATACCCTGGAGGCATCGCCGGACAGGAGGCCCCATGGATCTGGACCTGGACCTGCGCAAGTTGCGCTACTTCGTCGCCGTCGCCGACAGGCTGCACTTCGGCCGCGCCGCCGATGAGCTGCACATCGCGCAGCCGGCGCTCAGTCGGCAGATCCGCGCGCTGGAACAGGATCTCGGCGCCTCGCTGTTCACCAGGGACAGCCACGGCGTGGCGCTGACCGACGCGGGCCGACAACTGCTGGACGACGCCGGTCCGCTGCTCGCCTCCGCGCACGCGGTCCGGCGCCGGGTGTCCGTGGCCGCCCGCGGCAACCGGCGACTGGTGGTCGGCTTTCGGGCCGGCATCCCGGTCATCCCGGCGGCGCGGGCGTTCGAGGCCCGGCATCCGGACGTGGTCGTGGATGTGCAGCGGATGGAATGGGACGACCAGGCCCTGATGCTGCTGGACGGCCGCGTCGACGTCGGCTATGTGCGGCTGCCCATCGACGAGACCGGCCTGCGCCTGACTCCGCTCTACACCGAGCCGCTCATGGTGGTGCTGCCCGCCGGTCACCGGTT
>DASQUK010000221.1:0-8229 GCA_035641315.1 Acidimicrobiales bacterium
GCCTCCGCCGAACCCGGCGTCGTTTCGGCCAGTCGAGTTCTCCCCCTGACCGGGCTGGTTCGGTTCCGCCGAAGCCGCCGACGCAAACCCAAAGGACGTCAACACCACCGCCACCACAACGAGCGCTCGCTTCATCGCGTATCCCTCCCTTTCAACCGACCTGCCCGAGTACTACCTGCCGCAGGCACCCGCGGATTCATCTCCCCCGACGATCAGAACACGCGCACGAAACGACGCCATGCTGGCTACTCGGACCCGCGCAGACCGGCGTGGCATCAGGCTCCGGCTACCCGACTCCACCAATGCCGCCAGCACCAGCCCACCCCGGGGGAGGCCACGTCGGCCGGGGCGTCTACCCGGCGGTGGCCTGCGAGGTCGCCGCCACATACATCGACGCGCCGAGTCGACGCGATCCACTCGCCGCAGCGGCCTACGCCCAGCTCGTCACCGAGTCGGACCGGCTCTTCCGGCGGATCACCTCCCGCGCCGGCCCGACCCGGTGCACGTCTTCTTCACGACCTGCCCGACGCCGTTCCGCGATGCCCACGAGCTCATCGGCTCGGTCACACACGACAGGGTGCTCGAGGTCACCACAGTGGCCGTCGACTCCGGCCGACGTCCGCTGACGGACAGCGGCATGGGCGGGGCCGACGACCGGTTCCGGGCCGTCCACGACCTCCACGACCAGAGCACGTTCACCGACCACGACGGCGGCTGGTAGTGCAGCCGTCGACCCAGTCCACAACCGGCTTCAGCACCCGGAGCCAACAGAAAGGAGTCACCATGAAGATCGTTGTCATCGGCGGCAGCGGGCTCGTCGGATCCAAGCTCGTCACCCAGCTCCGTGACCAGGGGCACGAGGCGGTGGCGGCGTCACCGGCCTCGGGCGTCAACACGCTCACCGGCGAGGGACTGGCCGCCGCCCTCGAGGACGCCGCGGTGGTCGTCGACGTGTCGAACGCCCCGTCCTTCGAGGACGCGGCGGTGTTGGAGTTCTTCGAGACATCGACCCGCAACCTCCTTGCCGCCGAAGCGACCGCCGGCGTCGGGCATCACGTGGCATTGTCGGTCGTGGGGACCGAGCGCCTGTCCGAGAGCGGCTACTTCCGGGCCAAGATCGCCCAAGAGAGACTGATCGGGGACTCGTCGATCCCCTACTCGATCGTCCACGCGACCCAGTTCTTCGAGTTCGTCGACCGCATCGCCGACGCCGCCACCGACGGCGACACGGTGCGCCTGGCGCCCGTGCTCATCCAGCCCATGGCCGCCGAGGACGTGGCCAGCGCCGTGGCCGAGGTGACCGTCGGACCGCCGGTGAACGGCATCATCGAGGTCGCGGGGCCCGAACAATTCCGTCTCGACGACCTCGTCCGACGGAGCCTGCGCGCACGCCACGACCCCCGCGACGTGGTCACGGACCCCCACGCGCCCTACTTCGGCGCCGAACTGCACGAACGCACCCTCGTGCCCGCCGCCGACGCCCGCCTCGCCCAGACCCGCTTCGACCACTGGCTGAGCCAGTCCACCACCGGGAACTGACACGTCCCGCTACGTCATCCCGGCGCCAGAACCCAAAGAGATCGACGAGAAGCCCCTCATGGACCTGCGAATCCTGTCATCCAACGCCCGGTTACACAACGAACCGGACAGTCCCTTCCTGTCGCCCGTCTGCCCGTTGGTGCCGTCGGCCGTCGGGTGGCGCGTGGGTGGTGGAGGCCCGTATCACCCGCGCGCTGGCTTCGTGTGGGACCCCGCCGAGCGGCACCCGAGCAGCCCAGCAGCTTGTGCGAGGATGGCTGACCCCGTATGCACGAAGCGGAGGTCGGGCATGTCCGACGACTACGCGCTCATCAATGCTCATGCCGGCGACGACCTGTCTCCGCTCGCTGGGTCGTGGGAGGTCGATCCGACGCATTCGGTGCTCGAGTTTGTGGCCCGCTATGCGGTGTTCACGCTCGTGCGCGGCCGCTTCACGTCGTTCTCGGGTACCGTCGTGATCGATCCGCCGCATGCCGAGGCGACGCAGGTCGACGTCGACATCGACGCGTCGTCGGTCGACACGGCGATGGCGGCGCGCGACGCCCACCTGCGGGGCGAGGAGTTCTTCGACGTCGAGCGCCATCCGACGATCTCCTTCCGCTCGCGGGGGGCGACGGTGCTGGCCGCCGGTCGCTACACGGTGCCCGGCGAGTTGACGATCCGTGGCATCACCCAACCGGTTCGGCTCGTCGTCGATCTGTTCGGCCGTGCGCCAGACGTGCTGGGCAATTCCCGGCTCGGCTTGAGAGCGACGGCCAAGGTGCAACGCGCCGTCTGGGGCATCACGTGGAATGCGCCGGTCCCGGGCGGCGGCGTCGCCTTGGCCGAGGAGGTCGATCTCGAGCTCGACGTATCGTTGCTGCCGGCCGGCACGGCGGGCCGGTCCTCGTGAGGGCGGTCCGATCGCCTCGACGCGCTCGGTCCGTCACCGCACCGGCGGCGCCGAGGGGGCCGGTCGGTCGAGTCCACCGCAGGCAGTCCGCCAGCGGAGCGGAGCAAGGTGACGCAGGGCCGCACGGGGCCGCCCAACCGTCGGCACGGACGGCATCGGTGGCGATCAAGCAATTGCAGGATCTTGTTGCGGGGTTCGTCCATTGCTGCGGCCGAGGGCTGGCCGTAGGTTGTGGCGTGCCGTTCTGTGAGAGGAGCCGCGCGTGGCGGTCGTGAGTCGTGGGTTCCACGGTCGTCGGCGTCAGCCAGGGGCGGGGCTCGTGCCTCCGGGTCAGTACCTCGTGGATGACTTCCCGGTGCTGAGCGCAGGGCCGACGCCTGACGTCGCGTTGGAGGACTGGGATCTCACGGTCGTTGACGAGTCCGGGACCGTCGTCGCCCGGTGGGTATGGGAGGAGTTCCGGGAGCTGCCGGCCGAGGAGGTCACGGTCGACATCCACTGCGTCACCAAGTGGTCCAAGCTCGGCACCCGCTGGCAGGGCGTCTCGGTGGACACGCTTCTGGGCGGGATCGAGACCGCCGCGGAGTTCGTGGTCGCCTTCAGCGACGGTGGGTACACGACGAACCTGCCGCTGGCGGATGTCCTGGACGGCCAGGCGTGGGTGGCCTACCGCTTCGAGGGCGAGGACCTCGAGCCCGAGCATGGCGGCCCAGCGCGATTGCTGGTACCGCACGTGTACTTCTGGAAGAGTGCCAAGTGGGTGCGGGGTCTGCGGCTCAGCGACGAGGACGAGCCGGGGTTCTGGGAGAGCCTCGGCTATCACAACTACGGCGATCCGTGGCGTGAGCAGCGCTACTGGGGCGACTGACGGCGGTGCGTTGGCTGGTGGCCACCGTCGCCGAGACGGTCCCCGAGACCGCCCGGGCGGTGACCCTGCGGCTCGACGTGCCGGACTGGCCGGGTCACCGGGCGGGTCAGCACGTCGACGTGCGGCTGACTGCCGAGGACGGCTACTCGACGCAGCGGAGCTACTCGATCGCGTCCCCTCCGGGATCTGAGCGGCTGGAGCTCACGGTCGAGCGGATCGACGACGGCGAGGTGTCGCCGTACCTGACCACCGTGGCCGACCTGGGCGACCAGTTCGAGTTGCGCGGGCCGATCGGCGGCTGGTTCGTCTGGGACGGCACCGACACCGCCCCGGTGCTGCTGCTGGGCGGCGGATCCGGGGTCGTGCCGCTGCGGGCGATCCTGCGCCACCATGCCGCGTCGGGCAGCACGGCGGCGATGCACCTGGTGTATTCGGCGCGCACACCCGGTGATGTCATCTATCGCCGGGAGCTCGAGGCGCTGGCGGGCCCCCGGCGGGCGGTCACCCTGACCCTCACGCGGGAGTCGCCGCCGGACTGGGCCGGGCACCGGGGCCGCGTCGATGCCGGCTTGCTCGCCGAGGTGGGTTGGCCGCCGTCGGTGCAGCCGCACTGCTACGTGTGCGGGCCCACCGCGTTCGTCGAGGCGGTCGCCGACGCCCTGGTGGTATTGGGCCATGAACCGGAGCGAATCAGGACAGAGCGGTTCGGACCGACGGGAGGTTGACGTGGACACATCTCTGGACGGCAACGCCGCCGCCGGCGCGCTCGGCGACCTGTTCGCTTTCGACGTCACCATGGCCGTGTCGACGTGCGCCATCTGTGGCGACGGCCGCCCCGTCGCCGAGCTGCGCGCCTACCTGGACGCCCCCGGGATCGTGTTGCGCTGCGCATCCTGTGGTGCCGCGCAGCTCCGCCTCGTGCGCTCAGGTGACCGTGCCTGGCTGGACCTGCGAGGCATCCAGGTCCTCGAGATCCACGGCGCCACCACCGCCGAGTGATCCTGGCACGAGCGAGCCGAACACCCGGTCGTTTCGCTGACGCGAAGCGACGAGGGCGCCAACTTGCGTCACGGCCGCGACTTGCCATGGGCCTGCGTCACCTCCACCAACCGCGCGATGGCGCGCCGGTGCCCTCCGGCTCTCGTCACCACGTCGTCGTCGTCGGCGGAGGCTTCGGTGGTCTCCAGGCCGTCTCGAGGCTGCGGCATGCGCCGGTCGAGGTCACACTCGTCGACCGCCGCAACTTTCATCTCTTCCAGCCGCTCACGTACCAGGTGGCGACCGGGGCGCTGTCCCCAGGCGAGATCGCTTATCCCCTCCGTGCGATCTTCAAGCGCGACCGCAACGTCCGCGTCCTGCTGGCTGAGGTCGCCGACCTCGACCTCGACGCACGTGAGCTGCACCTGCGCCCCGTTTCCGGGGTGCCAGCGCCGGAACGGCTTGGCTACGACACGCTAATCGTGGCCGGCGGCTCGCACTACTCATACTTCGGCCACGAGGAATGGCGGGCACACGCCGCCGAGGTCAAGTCACTCGAGAGCGCACTCGCGGTTCGCAGCCGCCTCCTCGCCGCCTTCGAAGCCGCCGAGGCCGAGTCGAACGCAGAGGCACGCGACGCGTGGCTCACGTTCGTCGTCGTCGGCGCCGGCCCCACCGGCCTGGAGATGGCCGGCCAGATCGGCGAGCTGGCGCGGGACACGCTGCGGGGTGACTTCCGCAGCATCGATCCACGCCGCGCCCGCATCCTGCTCGTCGAGGCCGCCGATCGTGTGCTGACGAGCTTTCCATCCGCGCTGTCGGCGAAGGCCGAACGGTCCCTGCAGCGCCTCGGCGTAACCGTCCTCACAGGCCGCACCGTGATCGGGATCGACGGCGCTGGCGTGACGCTCGAGGACCGGGAGGGCGGCGAGGAGCGTATCGCCAGCCGCGCGGTCATTTGGGCTGCCGGCGTCACCGCGTCCGGCCTGGCCGGCAGGCTCGGCGAGCTGGCTGGAGCCGAGCGTGACCGCCCCGGACGCGTCACCGTCGAACCCGATCTCACCCTTCCCGGGCACCCGCAGGTGTTCGCCATCGGCGACATGGTCCGTGTCCGTGCCCCCGACGGCAAGCCCGTCGTGCTGCCGGGTGTCGCACCGGTCGCGATGCAGCAAGGGCGGTACGCGGCGAGCGTCGTCCGCGCGCGGCAGCGCGGGCGCGAGCACCCCGCCTTCCGCTACCGCGACAAGGGCAACCTGGCCACGATCGGCCGAGCAGCGGCAGTCGCCGACATCAAAGGCGTCCGGCTCAGCGGCTTCCTGGCCTGGGCGACCTGGCTGGTCGTCCACCTCTGGTACCTGATCGGCTTCCAGAACCGGCTGCTCGTTCTCATCCGCTGGTCGTTCAGCTTCGCGACCCACGGTCGGGGCGCCCGACTCGTCACAGGCGCTTCGACGACGGGCGAGCAGCGCGACGGCTGAGCAGCCATGTCGCTCGGGCCGAAGGCAACACGACGCCCAGTGGCTGACGGCGAGTTCCGCCGAACATGGGAATGACGCGGTCGACGGGCAACGGGTTCATCTGGAAGCGGCCATCGCTCAGCACGGGCGGGATGCTCACAACCGGCAGCGTGTGAGGTACGAGCAGGAGCTCCAGGAGACCAGGGAGACACCAGGGAGTCCCCCGGGTGCGATGCCCCGCTGAAAGCGCGACGGTCGTCCCTGAGAGAACCAGGAGGCAACCGTGGGCACCACCCAGTTCGGCAGCAACGATGCGACAGGCGACCCGCGTGGGGGCCCTCGAGCCGAGCTGTGTCGGAACACGATCGGCCCGCCTGCTGTTCCACTTCTCACTTCACGATACGAGTGCGAAAGGTGGAGACATGGCCGAGGCAACCGAGCGCGCCGTCCTCGCCGGAGGCTGCTTCTGGGGCGTCCAAGAGTTGGTCCGGAAGCTCCCCGGCGTCATCTCGACCCGAGTCGGGTACACGGGCGGTGACGTCCCCAACGCCACGTACCGCAATCACGGCACCCATGCCGAGGGCATCGAGGTCATCTTCGATCCGTCGGTGACGAGCTACCGCGATCTGCTGGAGTCCTTCTTCCAGATCCACGACCCGACCACAAGGAACCGCCAGGGAAACGATGTCGGGATGAGCTACCGGTCGGCCATCTACTACACCTCCGACGAGCAGCGGAGGGTTGCTGAGGAGACGATCGCCGACGTCGATGCGTCGGGCCTGTGGCCGGGCAAGGTCGTCACCGAGGTGGAACCAGCGGGGCCCTTCTGGGAGGCCGAGCCCGAGCACCAGGACTACCTGCAGCGCTACCCGAACGGCTACACATGCCACTACGTCAGGCCGAACTGGAAGCTGCCCCGCCGCCAGGCCGCGTCGTAGCCGTTACCGGTTGGTTGCGTCTCCGCGCACCAGCATTCTGGGTCTCACCGGTGGGCCGCGCTGCGATTTCACCGCCAAGCTGCACTGCTGGTTATGGCTGTGGGAAACCCCAGGGCATCACACGGGCGCGATCCCGGACCAGGAAACGCATTCTTCATGCGTCAAGTGCCGGCTTCGCACTTCTCCGCAGATGCGATAAGCGAATCGAGATAGGAGCCCATCGTGCTTGTAGAGGTGGACAGACGCCCGAACGTTGATCACGCGGTCTCGCCCAAGTGGGACGGGAACACGGGCCAGACCGAGGTCGTCGTAGCCGACAGCCGGACCGCGAGCCTGCTCGTGTGCCTCATCGAAGGCGAGAACGCTGGCGACCCGTTCCACCATCCCTTCAGGTACGCACCGTGAGCACCAACGAGCATCACGGCGTAGTAGAGCAATCCTCTCAACCAGGCCTTGACTCGTCTGACGTCCTCGTGACCCAGACCGCTCGTTCCGACGCATCCACCGAGGTCGCCATCAGCCGCGACGGTGGCGCGCAGCGTCCGGGTCAGGGCTCTGACGACGGGGCCGAACCCGACCAGGGCGCACTGGCGGACCGTCTCGGGGGACGGCTAGGACCCGCGGCGACGTTCGCAACGACCGAGCACTTCAACCTGCAAACCGCTCGCGCGCTCACCGTCTCTGAAGCCAATGGTCGCGCGACCATCTACCTCGCTGCCGTCTCCAGCAATTTGATCGCGCTGGCCTTCATCGGACCGATGTCCCGGCTCGGCGTGGCATTCTATGCGTTCGCGCTGATTCTGTTGCCGGTGTTGGGGTTCGTGGGGATTGTGACATTCATCCGGCTGGTTCAGTCGTCTATCGAGGACATCGCATATGCGCATCGGATCGGGCTCCTCCGCAGCTTTTATCTGGGGATCTCGCCGGAGCTCGAGCCGTACCTCGTCGTTGTCCGGGGGACAAGCTCACCGACACCGTTCGCCTGCTCGAGGCTCGCACCCAGCGCATGGCAACTGATGCTTACGGTCGCCGGGATGGTCGCTGTGACCAACAGTGTTGTCGTGGCGGCGTGCGCCGGCCTGGTGCTGGAAGCTACGGGCGTCCACCCGGTTGCGGTTCCGGTTGCCGTCGGAGCTGCTGCCGGAGTTGGTGCCTTCTCGTTGCACGAACGCCACCACCGTCGCGCATTCGACGCCTATAGCCCAGATGCGGTCGATCGGGCTGCGATCTTCGTACCACCATCACAACCGGCGGGCGCGGCCTGAAAGAGACCGCGGCCCCTCCCCTCAGATGACCGCGTGCATCCCCAACTCACAGGTGCCGATGTACCGGCTCGTCAGCGTGTCGGCGAACCCGCCGGGAGGTTCGGCACGCCGGAGACGGAGCGGTGCCATTGGGGGTGGACAGCGGGGGCGAGGATGGGCTCATGAAGACCTCTTCACAAGACCTGACGGCCCTTGGTGACGGCACGAACCGTGGTCGTCTCTTGACGTCGCTCTGGTCGCGCTCCCGGGGCGCTCGGCGAATGCTCCATACCGATTGTGGCAAGCATTTGTG
>DASQUK010000222.1:0-8921 GCA_035641315.1 Acidimicrobiales bacterium
GCCTCCGCCGAACCCGGCGTCGTTTCGGCCAGTCGAGTTCTCCCCCTGACCGGGCTGGTTCGGTTCCGCCGAAGCCGCCGACGCAAACCCAAAGGACGTCAACACCACCGCCACCACAACGAGCGCTCGCTTCATCGCGTACCCCTCCCTGGAAACGGACCTGCGCGAGTACTACCTGCGGCAGGCACCCGCGGATTCATCTCTGCTGAGGAGGTCGGCCACGCGCTTGTCACGCCGCGGATTCGCGGGGGTGATGATGGCGAGGGTGGCTCTCGGCCGTTGTGCGGGTCGCGCGATCGGTGAACGAGTCCCGCCCCCGACGAGGTCGACGAGGCGGCTGACCCAGGTGCGCGAGAGAACCGTCGGGGCGGCGAGGTCCTGCATTCTCAAGCGCCGGCCAGGCACGGCATCTTCACCAAGCGACCCGCAGTGCGCAAGTCCATGTTTGCCAACGGGACCTTGACATGGACCTTCGGGGCGGCGACGTTCGGCGGCGGGCGCCTGCGCTCCGGGCGCTTCTTGCTCCTATTTCTCTTCGACACCACGCACCAGATCGCCGGGAGTCGGTTATTCCCGGGGGATTGCTTCGGATGCCGTGGCCCCGTCGATCAAAGCGGTCCTTCGCGTATGAAGGCCCCCCGGCCCGACCGCGGACCCTCAGCTCACCCGGTAACCCCGCTTGTGGACTCACGTCTGATCAAGGTCCAGTCGGGTTTGTACGGGTGGTCAGGCGTCTCGTCGAGGGCGAGGCGGGCGCAGTGGGCGCCTTGGTCTCGTAGCGACTGGGCGATGGTGGTGAGGCCGGCTGGGCCGGCCTGACTGGTGTCGTCCCAGCCAGTGATGGCGAGGTCGCCGGGGATGCGGCGGCTGAGGTGGGCGGCGGCGCGGAGCACGCCGAGCGCTAGCTCGTCGCTCATCGCCGCGACGGCGTCTGGGGCGTCGGGACCGGCCAGCAGCTCGGCCGCGCGCTGTTCTGCCTCTGTAGTGCTGTTGCTCGCGCAGATGACGACCTGCATCTGCGACCAGTCGCCGCCGAAGTCCTGCCAGGCGTCGCGCATGCCTCGCAGTCGCTGGCGGGTGACCCGGAACGTGGCCTCTTCAGGAGACGGCCCCCATCGGATCCCCGGTATGCGGGCGCGGTCCAGCGGGAAGCTGAGTACCGCGGGGCGGCGCGCGGTGGCGAAGGCCTCGGCCGCCACCGCGCGGGCAGCAGCCTGGTCGTCGATGGCGACGAAGAACAGGTCCTCACGCCGGGGACCGCCGTGCACCACGGCGGGCAGACCGGTCGCGGCAACCGCGTCGACGACCGGGTCGTCGTCGGCGGTGGTCCACACGACGAAGCCGTCGACGGCTGCCTCGGCGACGCGGTCGACGTCGGCCGGCGCACCGGTGATCGGCAGCAGCATCAACCCCAGGCCGTGACTGGCGCACACGTCCGCGACCCCGGCGAGGAACCGGGCCGCCTGCGGATCATCGAAGGCGTAGGACAGGTGCTCCCCGAGAACCACTCCTACGCTGCCGGCACGGCCTCGGCGCAGCGAACGGGCGCCGGGGTGGGGGCCCGGGTAGCCCACCCGGCCGGCGGCCTCGCGGACCTTGACCAGCGCTTCGGGGGACACGCGGTCAGGCCGGCTGTAGGCATAGGACACCGTCATCACCGACACCCCGGCGGCGCGTGCCACCTGGGTCATCGTCGGCCGCCGCCGTGGAGCCGCTCCTGGCATCGGAACCACCCTAGCTGTGTACCGTTATCCGTGTGTAACGTTACACAGATGACCTCTCGGACACCCGCCGCGTTCACCGCGTACGCCGGGTTCGCGGCCTTCGGCGGTTTCTGGGGCGTGTGGGGGGCCTCAGTGCCCGCAGTGCGTGAGCAGGGCGGGCTCAGTGACGGGCAGCTGGGTACGGCGCTGCTGTTCGTCGGTGCCGGAGCGCTGCCCGCGATGCTGCTCACCGGCCCGGCCGTGGATCGGTGGGGGCACCGGCTCACCGCGTTCCTGCTGATGGCCCTCGGCGGCGCCGCGGTGGCCGTAGCCCACACCGGCCACGGATTCGTCAGCCTGTCGGTGGGGCTGGCGGTGCTGGGTGCGGCATCCGGGGCCGTCGACGTGGCGATCAACGCGGCGGCGGGGTCGGCGGAGCGGGCGTCGAGCCGCCCGGTGATCGCCCGAGCGCACGGGATGTTCTCCGCCAGCGTGGTCGTGGCCAGCCTGGCCACCGGTGCCCTCCGCACCAGCGGGTCCACGGTGGCCATGCCGTTCCTGCTGGCGGCTGCAGCAGCCGGCGCGGCCGGCATCATCGCTCTCACCACCGCCCGCACCAGGTCGCCTGTTCCCCGGCCCGCCGCACACCCCAAGCCATCTGAGCGTCCCTGGCGACCGCCCGTCAGCACACTGCGGCTGCTGCCGCTGCTCATCATCGGCGGCCTCGGAGCGGTGGCCTTCGCCGTGGAGAACGCGCACCAGACCTGGAGTGCGGTCTATCTGGGTGACGTCCAGTCCGCCGGGCCCGCCGTCGCGGCCGCCGGGCCCGCCGTCTTCGCCGCCGTCGTCGCCCTGACCCGGTTCGCCGTCGCCCCCCTCAGCAGCGCCTACGCCACCGCGGTCCTGATCACCGGCGCCACGGCTGCCGCGGCTGGCACCACCATGGAAGCTGGCGCCCCCAACGTGTCGATCGCCCTGGCTGGGCTCGGTCTGGCCGCCGCAGGCACCGCCGTGCTCTACCCCACCCTTCTCGGCCTGGTTGCAGGCCAGGTTGACGAGACGGTCCGTGGCGCTGCGACCTCCGTCGTCACCACCGTCGCCTATCTCGGGTTCCTCGCCGGCCCCGTCTACGTCGGGCGCTGGGCCGCCGCCGTCGGCCTGCCCGGAGCCATGGTCGCCGTGGCCGCCATAGCCGCCGGGCTGGCACTGCTCACCTGGCCAGCGCTACGCACGATCAGACGCCAAGTGCAGAGCGGGAGACGAGGACTCACAACCACACGAGGCAGCCGTACCCAACCAGCGCCAGGCACCGCGAGCCTTGACGCAGTCCGTCGCTGCTGCCCCTACAAGGAGGCGCACGGCGGCGTAGCGGGCCGGAGACAGAGCCGGACCGACTCTGAGCTTCGAGCCACCATAGGGATCAGCGCGACTACCAATACCTGGTCGGGCGCACGGCCTTTCACTTCATCGTCGAGGACGGCTCGATCCAGCTTCACTACGGCCAGGCTCAGAATCCCGCCGTCACCCTGACCACGGACGAGGAGACATGGGCGGACATAGCCTCAGGCCAAACCACCGCCTCCGCGGCGGCCGCCGCGGGCGCCCTGACACTCGTGGGCGATCCCCGGGCCGTGACGCGCTTGGGGAAGATCTTCTCTCGCAGCCGGGTGCTCGGGCAGGCAAACGAGATCATCGAGCACTCCAGGCAACAGCGATGAGCATCCGGCGGCAGGGTGCTACACATCACACCTGCAACAGCCTGGAAACCGACGTCCTTGAAGCTAGGCAAGGCCACCCGTCTGGGCAGATCTTGGCCGTGGTTGGCTCGTGCCGGCATGGGAGGAGTGTTCTATGGGGGTGCGGGCCGCACGGGGGACGTTGCGACGGATGCGTGAGTTGCGGGACCAGTGCCTGCTCCGGATCGTGGGTGCGGCCGATCGCGATGCGGCTCGGGGCGGTGTTGGCCAGGCTCGATGTGATCACGGCCGAGGTGGCGTCGCGTGAGCACGCGGTGAGCTTCGTGAGCGAGGTGATCGAGACACCCGATGGTCCCATGGCGCTGATGGACGCCAACGGCCTCACGAACCATGAATTGCGACAGGTGCTCGATTCCTTGCTGCGCGCCGCCGACGAGCTGGGTCTGGAGTCGGGGACTGTGGAGGTGCCCCCAACCGGGCGTCTGGTCAATGAACTCGGAGACCTGCGTCTGGCGGTTGTGGGGTCGGTTCTTCCGCCGCCCGATCCGGCCACGGTCATGCCCCCGAAGGTCTTGCCCAACGCGTGGTGCGATGTCGCCGCGAGCTGGTTACGTCAGGCTGCGTTCGAGCCGCTGGTGGTCGAGGTCCTCGGCGTGGAGGCCGAAATTGGTTGGGGCCAACCGGAGCATTATCTCCATGCAAGCCTGGGCGCCGGCTTCCGGGTGTCATGCGGGTCCGCTGGCGCCGGCCTGCGCACAGTGGTGGGGAAGAGCGGCGGGCACACCCGGCTGGCGTTCATGGCAGCGGGGCTGTCGTGGTCACCCGAGCAACTCGAGCGCGAAGCCAACGACATGTGTGACCGTGCACGAGGGTGCGCACCGGACGCCGCGTACGCCTACGTGACTCCAATCTCCAAGATGACGTACTTCGGAGGGGGTGAGTATGACGTCCCGGGCGGGCCTGGCCGCTACCCAAAGGGCGGTGGCCAGCAGCTAAGGCGCCTCTGCGATGTGATGGCGCTCGATGCGTTTTGGTACCAGCTCCTCGGCCAGGGTCACCTCGAACGGACTGGGCCCATCTCTGAGGCCACGTTACTCAGCGACGGAAAGGCCGAACTGCTACTTGGCGAGTTCGACGACTGGCTGGACGAGGCACAGCGCATGCGACCCGCACTGAACAGAGTGTCGGCCGCAGAGGGGATATTCAACGATGGCGCTGCGGCCATAACCCAGGCCGCCGAGCCCGAGCTATGTGCACCGCATCAACGAGGCCGAACGATTCTCGAGCCGTGCTTCATGAGCAGACAAGAAGCGCGTGCGCTGTGGCTTCATCGCCTCGGGCTGGCGTAAAATCCAGCTCACGGCCTGCAAGCCGGCGGTCCTGTAACGTCGATTCGCTTAGGCCCCTGGGAAGTCTTCCGAGCACGGACAGGACCGGAATTAGCGATGTTCTGACGACGTGCGCTGACGGGCCAGCATTCCGGGAGTGCTCTACCGGCTGGCCGGCGAAGGGGTCGAGAGCCTGTGGGCGGCGCTGCGGGCGGTGGCGGCCGAGCGTGTGACTGGCCTCGATCGCCTGGCGGCTGACTACCTGGGCGACCGGCACGGCCTGGAGCAGATCAGCCGGGACGAGCTGGCCCGCCGGATGGACGAGGACGGCTTGGTGGTGTCGGACGTGCGTCCACCCGCGGAGTTCGCGGCGGGTCACGTCTCCGGGGCCGTGTCGGTGCCGCCGAGCGAGGTCCGCCGCCGTCTGGGGGACCTGCGCGATGGCGCCGAGGTGGTCGCCTACTGCCGAGGACCGTTCTGCGTGTTCGCCGATGACGCGGTACGGGAGCTGACCCGCCACGGGCGGGCGGCGCGGTGATCGCAGCCATACGGTGACCTCCATCCTCGTGGAGTGGGCGCAGAACCCACCAAGGTCACGGCCGGTCTCCTGGCTCCCGGATCACCGCTCCCCTCTGCCTTCCCAGGCCCGCAGGCCCAGTGGCACACCGTGAGGTTCGCTCCCCGGTCACAGTGGCGGGACCGCTTCGGAATCGCACCGACTTCCCGGACTCGTGACCGCCGCGCGCGCTACTCGGACACTCGGCCCGCCGCTAGGTTCAACTTTCGTGGCGCTCCTCGGACCTCGCCTCGTCGTCGCCGGCACCCACTCCGGCGTCGGCAAGACCACCGTCACCACCGGCCTCCTCGCTGCTCTTCGGGCCGCCGGGCACCGCCCCGCCGCCGCCAAGGTCGGGCCCGACTTCATCGACCCCGGCTACCACGCCCTCGCCTGTCGTCGCGCTCCCCGCAACCTCGACCCCTGGCTCTGCGGCACCGCCGCCATCGGACCCCTCGCCGCTCGCGCCGCCCACGGCGCCGAGCTGCTCGTCGTCGAAGGCGTCATGGGACTCTTCGACGGCGCCGCCGACGGCACACCGTCGTCCACCGCCGACGTCGCCCGCCTCCTCGCCGCGCCGGTGCTGCTGGTCGTCGACGCCGAAGCCATGGCCGGCTCGGTCGCAGCCGTCGTCCACGGCTTCGCCACCCTCGACCCGACAGTGCGCGTCGCCGGTGTCGTACTCAACCGGGTCGCCTCCGACGGCCACGAAGCCATGCTCCGAGAAGCAGTCGCGCCTGTCGGCGTCCCCGTGCTCGGCGCCCTCCGCAGGGACGACCACCTCGTCTGGCGCGACCGCCACCTCGGCCTCGTTCCCGTCGCAGAGGAACCCGAAGCCGTTGGGCGATCGCTGGCCGCGCTGGCCGCCGCGATCGCCGACCAGGTCGACCTCGAGGCCGTCGTCGCGCTGGCACAGACCGCGCCCGGCCGGGTCGTCGACCACGTCGCCCTCCCGTCCCTAGGGGACCGGTCCGTCCGCGTCGCCGTCGCCTCGGGGCAGGCGTTCACCTTCACCTACACCGACACCCTCGACGCGCTGCGAGCCGGCGGCGCCGAGATCGTGCCATTCGATCCCTTGGCAGACGAGCACCTGCCCGATGAGATCGACGGCCTCATCGTCGGCGGCGGCTTCCCCGAAGTCCACGCCGCCCGCCTCGCCGACAACACACCCCTGCTGGCCGCAGTCCGGCACGCCGTCACCGGGGGCCTGCCCACCTGGGCCGAATGCGGGGGCCTGCTGTGGCTGACCCAATCCCTCGACGGTCGCCGGATGGCCAGCGTGCTCCCCGCCACGGCGCTGATGACCGACACCCTGACCCTCGGCTACCGACAGGCCACCACAACCGTCCCCAGCCCCATCGGACCCGCCGGCACACGCCTACGGGCCCACGAGTTCCACTACGCCACCACTAACCCCCCAGGCGACGCTGTCGACATGCGCAGCCGCTTCGGCCACGGACGAGCCGGCTTCGCCACCCCAACCCTGCTGGCATCGTTCCTCCACTACCACCCCGGCGGCGACCCCTCTGTCGTGGCGTCATTCCTGGCCGCATGCCGGCGATGGCTGTGGGAGATACGGCTCGGGCTCATGCCGGGCTGGCCGGGCGTGCGGTTACGCGCGCCGTCGGCGGCTGCGCCCGGCGGCAGTAGCGAGGCGCCGGTATCCCGTGACCCGGCCGAGGACCGGATTAGCTGACCATGCGCTGGCTGCCCGACGCCGCCGTCTGTCCCGGGTGCGGGTACTCCTGGGCGCAACCGGTCGACGACGCCATCGCCGTGGTAGCCGATCTGCCGGCCGGCATCGAGCGCGTGGTCGATCTGGACGCGCCGGCGGTGCGTCGGGCGCCGGCGCCCCGGACCTGGTCGCAGGTCGCCTACATCTGGCACCTGGTCGACGTCATGAGCATCGGCACCGAGCGGCTGTGGACGATCGCGGACGATCCGGCACAGGGCCTGCGGTGCTGGGACGAAAACGCGCTGGCCGAGGTCCGCCAGTACGAGCGACAGTCGCCCAGAGTGGGCTTGCGGGCGCTGCGGGCCGCCGTCGACCGCTGGGTGGAGGCGGCGCTGGAGGCCGATCCCGATGCCGCCACGACCCACGACGGCGACGGCACGATGACGGCCGCCGACGTCATCCGCCGCAACGCCCATGAGGCGATCCACCACTTGCGGGACATCCGGGGAGGTATCGGGTCCTGACGGCCTCCGCGCTCCTGGCGCAGGATTGGTTGGCCAGCAAGCAATCCTGCGCCAGGAAGGGCGGTGGGTCCACCGGTCAGGTCAGCGGCTCCGGCGCGGTCGTGAACGCCAGGCCCAGATGGGCGGTGTCGTTGTAGCGGCGGATCACCCAACGGTCGTCGGTGACGACCACGTGGGACACGGCGCCGTTGTCCGAGCCCATGAACGCGAAGCCCTGCGACCCGCTGGCCTCGGCCACGACCTGACCGATCACACCGCCGTGCGACACGACCGCCACCGTCTCGTTGGGGTGGGCGGCGGCGATGCGGCCGATCGCGGCCCGCGCCCGGGCGGCGAACGCCTCGCCGGGCTCGGCGCCGGGGATGACATCCCGGCGCTGCTCGGCGTACATCCGTTGCGCTACCGGTGCCCCTCGGTGAGGTGCTTGCGGAACGTGCCGCCCTCCCACTCGCCTGGGTACACCTCCCGGATGCCCGGTTCCACACGGGGCACCAGGCCGAGCCGAGCGGCCAGAGGCGCCGCCGTCTCGGCTGTCCGCCGCAGCGTGGACACGTAGATGGCCGGGATCGGCTCGTGCGCCAGCCGGTCGGCGACCGGCTCCGCCTGGTCCCGGCCGACGGGGTCGAGCGGGGGGATCACCGTGGCCGTCGACCAGCAGTTCGGCGCCTTGGAAAGTTGGGTGCAGACCGGGCCGAGCGCGTCCTAGCCTCGCCCGGCGCGAGGAGGTCCTGCCATGGGATGCGCAGACGACGAGTACGCGAACGACGACAGGTTCGAGCCGATGAGCAAGCGTCGTCGGGGGTACCCGTAGCGAATCACGGGTCAAGCGCGGTGACCGCGTTGTCGGCAGCCGCAAGGACCTGATCGAACGACTCGGCCGGAACGATCTCTGCCCGTGCGGATCGGGACGCCGGTTTCAAGCGGTGTTGTATGCGCGGTGGCCGCTTTCGATGGGTCGCAGCGCGACTACTACCGCCGCGATTGAGGGTGTGGCTCGGAGCGGCTTCGGCCGCTCCGAGCGAGCAGATCTGGCGCGTCAAGCGTCGTGGCCCGACGTCGCGTTGCTCACCATCGCGAGCGCCGTGGACCGGCACTTGGAGCGATCCAGGCGTGTCCGTCGATCGGAGCTCGTCCTAGGCAGGTGACGCCACCGGCTCGAAGGAGGCGCGCGACCGCGAAGATGCCTCGCTGCGGAATCCAGAAGTCGCCTAGCCCGGCCTGCCCGGCGAGCGGACCCGGCGCTCCGAGGTCGCAGCCAGCGAGTCGGGCCCTCGATTCCGGGATGAGCCAGACCTTGCGGGGGTTCGCGACGAACTGCTGCCCGCTGGGCACCGTCCCAACAGGCCGACCTTCGCCGCACCCAGCGCACGTCCTGCGACCGGACCCATGGCTCGGAGAACAGCCGATGACCGCCACACCCGTCTGGCGCTGACCCGTC
>DASQUK010000223.1:0-19110 GCA_035641315.1 Acidimicrobiales bacterium
GCCACGCCACGCCACCTCCCGCGGAAGCCCGACGTTCACCGAGAGCAGCCTCATGCCGCGGCCGCCGGCGTGGCGGGCCGGAGCGCCGCCAGGCATCGGTAGTCGCACTCGCAGTTCGCTCGGCGACGCGTCGGCGCCGACTGCGAACCGGCCCTGTGACCGCACCGGGGCCGCCTCAGGCCGCCAACGCGTCGTTGTGCGGTTCGACGACGGGGAAATCGACATCCACGTCGAACGCCTTGTTGAAGTAGTTGGTGAGGACGTTGATGGCGACGTGGCCCACGATGTCCCCGAGCTCGGCGTCGGTCAGACCGGCGTCGCGGGCGGCCCGGATGTGGCCGTCGCTGACGCCGCCCTTGGTGTGCACGACCGCCTCGGCGAAGGCGAGGATCGCCGCAGCCTGGGGGTCGGAGGATTGGAAGCGACGCGCCTTGTGCAACTCGTCGGCGTCGAGCTTCGCCACGTTGGTCGCCAGGTAGCTGTGCGCCGAGAGGCAGTAGGTGCAGCCGTTGGCCTCCGCCACGGCGAGCGCGATCCGCTCACCGTTCGCGGGGCTGATCGATCCCTTCCGCAACGCGCCGTTCAGGCCCAGCCAGCCCTCCAGCACCGCGGAGCGCGCCATCGTCGTCGTCATGTTGGGCGCCACCCCGAGCAAGGCCGTGACGGCGTCGAGCAACTGCTTGGGGCGCCCTTGGGCGCTGGGATGGTCGACGGGAGTGATGCGGGACATGGCATCCACCTTTCTTCCGGGGCGCACCTAACGGGTGGGCGTCACCTCTTGCGTTAGGAGCACCCTAAGCGGATCCGCTAACGACTGTCAAGCGGTGTTACCGTTAGGAGTGTGAGCACGAGCGTGGCCTATCCCGGGCCGGTCCGCGACGAGCCGCTGGCGGTCGAGCTCCACAACACCCTCTATGCCAGCGGCGGCGAGCTCGTCGACGGCCTACGTGACCGCGCCTCCAGCGACGCGTGGCTGGCGGCGCTGGGCCGGCGCCTACCGATCGGTGGGTCGCCCGGCGGCCCGAAGCCGGCGGAGCTGATCGCCCTGCGCCAGGCCGTGCGCGCCGCGTTCCGGGCGCTGCTCAAAAGTCAGGTCCCGCCGCGCACCAGCATCGAGACGATCAACCGCTTCAGCAAGCGCGCGCCGCGCTCCCCCATGGCCCAATGGCGACCCAACGAGCTGCCGCAGGCCGGGTGGGATTTCGGCGGGGCCAGCCGGGGCGATGTCGTGCTGAGCGCTCTGGCCGCGGACGCCATCGACCTCCTGGCCGGGCCGGACGGCGCCATCCTCCGGGCGTGCGGTGCCCCGGGTTGCGTGTTGGTGTTCGTGAAGAATCACCCGCGCCGCGAGTGGTGCTCGGGTGCCTGCGGCAATCGTGCCCGGCAGGCCCGCCACTACCGTCGGACGCGCAAGCGACCTGCCGACGGCTGAAACGACCAGGGGCTCGGGCAACGGCGGGCCCCTCTCAGGGCTGACTGAACGCCCCACCATGGAATGCTCCTCGTCTGCCCACCCTCGTGTGTTCGGGTGGTTCACGTGTGTGAAACCGCGTCTTGGCGCACCGTGTCGACCGCCCGCTTGACGAGGCGCCGGGCGGCCTCGGGGGTGACACCGAGTTGTTCGCCGACCTCACGGTAGGTGTGCTTCCGGCCGTCGGCGAGGCCGAAGCGCTGCTCAACGGCAGAGCGGGTCCGCGGGGGGAGCCTCGCGAGCAGGCCCTGAAGTGTTCGGTCGTCCTCGCGGTCGACGACCACCTGCTCGGGTGTAGACGCGTCGGCCGCGAGCAGGTCGATCAGCTCAGTGCCGTGCTCGTCACCGACCGGCCGGTCGAGCGAGGTGGGTGTGGTCAGGCGGTGGAGCCGGACGCCATCGTCGCCGAGCTCCTCTCCGTCGCGCTGAGCCCGGCGCAGCGCGGCACGCAGTGTGGCCGCCTGGGTGTCGGGAAGGCGTATAAGACTGGCCTTCTGGTTGATCGCCCGGCCGATGGCCTGGTGGATCCAGTAGGTCCCGTAGGTCGAGAACTTGACGCCCTTGCGCCAATCAAACTTGTCGACTGCGTGCTCGAGGCCCAGGTTGCCTTCCTGGATCAGGTCGAGGAGGTCCATGGACGGAGAGCGCGGGTAGCGTCGGGCAATGCTCACGACGAGCCGCAGGTTGGCGCGGATGAAGCGTTGCTTGGCGAGACCGGCCTCGGCAACGGCTTTCTGCAGCTCGTGACTGCGTTCGCCACCGTCGAGCCGAGCTTGGGCCTCACGCCCACGCTCAATCATCTGCGACAGCGCTCGCTCCTCAGCACATGTAAGGAGGGATGTGAGCCCAATGTCGTTCAGGTATTGACCCACCGAATAATGCATGACGTATGTCCTCGAGCAGGAGCGTTCGTGAGGTCCACACGAGCACCGCTGGACGCGTGGATTTCTTTCGGATCGTATGAATCGATGCTGACATAGTCATCACCCGAAAGTGGACGGTGCGGTGGAGTACCTCCCCGGTTCGTGTCGTCTTGCGAGCATGGAGTGTTGGTTGGGTTTCCACCATCTCCGCGCCGTTCGCTTCCGGCAGCAGCCGGGACGGGAACGTTCACGGTGCAGTCATGGACGCACCCGCTTCCGTTACACGAGACCCTGAACAACAGACCTCTGCGCCTGGCTGCGAGTTTGAATGTGCGGTGATCCCGCGCAAGCGCCCGAGCTCATCGGCTGGGCACCGATGAATTCTCTTCTCGATGCAGGTCTGTACCTCCAGATGGCTGCAGGACCGGCGTCACCCGAGGCAATCGGCGCGGAGCGCGCTCTGGTCGACGCGGCCCGCCACGGGGACGAGCGAGCGTTCCGAGCGCTCGTCGAGCCGAGCTGCGGGCGCACTGCTACCGCATCGTGGCCGTGATCGGGTCCGTGCTACTGCGGAGTCGCCCCTATGAGATCGCCGAGCGCCGGGCGGTCAGCGGCTTCGTCCTCGTGCTGGCGAGCCCGACCATCGCCACCGAACCGCTCATCGTCGCCGTCTGTCAAGGGCCAGGACCATCCCGGCACCAGCTCTCCGTATCGGGCGGAGCCTTCCTCGAGGCCGTCGGGGCACGCGACAGGGCCGGCCGACCCGATGGCGATGACCACTGGGGTTGATGGTCGACCTGAGATGACCGGTGTCCGGGAAGGCGACGCGCCCCGTCTCAGGCCTGCGGCAACGACGATGCGAGGTGTCGCTCCAGCACCCTTCGGACCTTCGTCCGGCCGCGATGGAGGAGCACGCGCTGATTCGTCGCGGTAATGCCCAGCACCTCGCAGACCTCGTCGGCGTCCCAGCCCACGATGTCGCGGAGGGTGACGACTATCCGTTGGGCGGGCGGCAGCGATGCGGTCGCCTGTTGGATGATTGCGATCGTCTCGTGTGAGAGCAGGCTCGCCTCCGGCCGCTCACTCCAGCGCTCGGGCGACGACGTCCAGTGGTCAGCCCAACGCTCGGCGGCTCCATGGAAGCGGCCGCCCTCGACGGATGGCTCGGCGTCGGCGAGCTCGTCGTCGCTCAGCGCCGTGAACAAGACGCTCCTCCCCTCCGTTGCGGCCCGCGTCTTCGCCCGGTTCGTGAGGATCCGGAAGAGCCACGTCTTGAACGACGAGCGGCCCTCGAAACCGTCGATGCCCGGCAGCACTGCGAGCCAGGTCTCCTGCACCACCTCCTCCGCGACGGCCGTGCTGGAGGCGTAGAGCCGCGCGATCCGAAGCATGGTGGGGCCGTGCAGACGGACCAGTTGCAGGAACGCGTCCTCGTCGCGGGCGCGCAGCGCCTCGACCAGTCGTCTCTCCTCCGCGCTCGGCGAGCGGTCCCCGACTGACACCGTCGAGCGCGACCGGTGCTCCACTCCACCCCAAGCTAATCCATCCGACACCGCGCCTGACCGGGTGGGCGCAAGCGGTCAGTAGCATCGGGGCATGAGCTCGGACTACCTCACGTGCCGGCAGATCGTCGAGCTCGTCACGGAGTATTTCGAGGACGCACTCTCGCCCCAGGACCGCAGCCGCTTCGAAGAGCACATCATGAGCTGCCCACCCTGTCGCGCCTACCTCGAGCAGATGCGACAGACGATCCGGCTGCTGGGGCGCATCCCCGAGGAGACCGTCCCACCCGAGGCCGAGGAGGCCCTCCGCGCCGCCTTTCGAGGGTGGAGCCACGATTAGGTGTTCGCCTTTGTCTTCCTCGCCGAGGGCGCGGTCGAACCACTTTCGGATTTCGCCTGGCCCACCCCGAAGGCCGGTGAGCCGGGCGCCTGGGTCAGCGGGGACACGGCACCCCGCGAGGCGCGGCGCGGGTACCCGGCCCGTGACCTCCCGTACTGGCTCGACGAGGAGCTGTGGAACGTGGAGCTCGCGGGCACGCTGACGGGGCGCGACCACCTGCTCCTTGCCGAGCGGGCACGCCTCCTCGGCCGCCTCGACGCATGGGGCGACGCGGCTGCGTGGGAGCTCGTGGCGGCGTGCGCGCAGCGAATAGCGCGCCCGGCCGCCGCCGCGCTCCGCGATCAGGGACAGGCGGAGGCGGCGCTGCGCCTCGAGGGCGCCACCGACCTCGCGGAGCTCGAGCTCGCGGCCAACTCCGCCGCCGACCGTCCACCCCCCGCCGGGACGCTCGCCGGGTACGTGGCCGACGTCTGCTTCTATGCCCGCGACGCGGGCGCCGCCGCCCATGGTGCGGGCGTCGCCGCCAAGATGTCGGCCTACGCGCTCGCCGGCGACGTCGAGGACGCGCGCTACGACGAGCGCCTCACCGCAGAGCGCGTATGGCAGGCAGCCTGGCTCGTCGATCGACTCTCGTTGCGATAGCACCGTGATGCACCACCGCGGTCGGCCGCCTCGGGCTGGAGATCTCCGAAATTCGGCCGTAACGCTGCGGTCGCCGGCGGAGACGGTTCTGCGTGAACCCGTCCGTCGCTGCCGACGGGGCTACCGGCGCGCCCCCGGCGCAAGAACATGGAGGCGGCAATGGACCTACGTCACCTCCGTTACTTCGTCGCGGTGGCCGAGGACCTGCACTTTGGAAGGGCGGCGGCACGCATCCCGACCGCCCAGCCGGCGCTGAGCCAGACCATCCGCCAGCTCGAGCGCCTGCTCGGCGTCGAGCTGTTCGACCGCAACCACCGGAGGGTCGCTTTGACGCCCGCCGGCCAGTTGCTGCTCTCGGAAGCTCAGTTGGTCATCGCGCGGATCGAGCGAGCCCGCGCCCGCATCGACAGACTCCATCAGGGCCTGTCGGAGCGGTTGTCGGTGGGGTTCGGCTTTCCCGTCCCGGTAGGACTGCTGGCCCCGAGCCTGCGGGTCTTTCTCGACGCTTATGACGGCGTCGGCGTCGAGCTGCGCGTCCTGCGGGGCCCCCGGGAGGCACTGGCGGTTGAGACGGGCGAGGTCGACGTCGGCGTCGTGTTCGACCCCGACGGAATGGACGTCGACTACGTGCATCTGCACGACGACGAGTTGGTCGCCGTGCTTCCTCCCGGTCACGCCGCCGCCACCAGGGACGCGGTCAGCAGCCGCGACCTTGCGGACGACCTCGTCGTCGTGCTGGACCCAGCTGATGTGGCCGGGACCTATGGGGCCGAGGCGGTCGTCGCCCGGCTCGCAGGGTGCGACGCCCGTGTCATCGCCGCACCCGATCCCGGCGCCGTCGTGGCGCTCGTCGCCGCCGGTCGAGCGGTCGGCCTGCTGCCTGCCTGCGCGGTCCCGTCGGAGCCCGTTGTCGTCGCCCTGCCAGTGCGCCCCCGGCGGGGCATCACGATCGCGCTCGCCTACGCCCGTCCGGTTACGCCCATGGCTCGGGCGTTCCTCGACATCGCGGCCGCACGCCAGGCTTACCGCCCGGCCCTCAGCCCAGCGGGCTAGAGGCGGCGGCTCTGCCTTGGTGGCCACGCTCTCGCCCGCCGAGTGCGCATGTGAACGTGCGATGGTTAGCGGGGCTCGGGAGACCCCGCTAACCACCGCTGGTTTGCTCGGGGGGCGGGCCCTAGAGGAGCCGGGAGATCACCGGGCAGTTGATGATGATGCCGACGGAGCCGTAGGGCGCGCCGCCTGGGCCGGTGACGAAGCCCTGCTCGACCAGGCTGAGGATGGCGAACTC
The DNA here is from genome assembly GCA_035641315.1 of Acidimicrobiales bacterium. GTDB lineage: Bacteria > Actinomycetota > Acidimicrobiia > Acidimicrobiales > VFJN01 > DASQUK01. The sequence goes on from DASQUK010000223.1 coordinate 6,107, forward strand.
CTCGGTCTGGCGCGACACGTAGCCGTTGTCGATCGCCTCCTGGGTCCATTCGCCAAGCTGCATGTCCCACAGGGGGCTGTAGTCGAGCGCGAGCGTCGGGATGCCACCGAAGGTGTTGAGCGGGTCGCCCTCGCCGCGGACGGCGCTGGTCAGGCCCTGCCGCTGCGGGTTGTCGGCCCCGGTGGGCCCGTTGGTGAAGGCGAAGATGCGCTCGATGGCGCTGAAGACCGCGTCGTCACGGGCGAGCCCGAGCCGGCCGAGCCGGGGCGTCAGCGTGGAGGCCTCCACAGTGGCGGCGACGGGATCGTTCGACTCGAAGCTCACGTATACCACAGGCCGGGCGAAGCTGAAGCCGAGCGTCTGGCGGATGGTGACGGTGCCACCCGTGGCGCCGCCGCCCTCCTCCTCGGGGCAGATCGATAGGACCTTGTCGTGCACGCGCGAGTAGTCGGGCTCGCCCTCGCAGAACGCGGACAGCTCCTCGGCGGAGATGCCCTGGGCGAGGACGGGGGCGTTGTAGATGTAGCCGCCGGCGTTGGTCACCTTGACCAGCGGCGTGTAGCAGTCGTCACCGACCGAGCCGGGCTCGGCGACGCTCGGCGGGAACGCGTCGCCCTCCAGGCGCCGCTCCGGCGCGAAGTCGACGGCCCCGCAGTCGAAGACGAGGGTCCCGTCGGCGGCCTGTACGGCGTTGCGCACGGCGTCGCGGTCGCGTGGCCGGGAGGCGTCATCCACCGACGGCGAGTCGGCGTAGGTGAGCTTGGGCGCGAAGTTGAGGCCGAGCGCCTCCGCGTTCCCCTCGTCGTTCGTCTCGGTCAGGATGTACCAGACCGGCGTGCCGTCCTGCATGCGACCCTCGTACAGCGGCAGCCTCACGGTGCCGCCGCACTCGTCGACCTGCGCCGTCTTGACCAGGTCGACGGGACCCACGAGCCGCTCGTCCTGCAGCGACGGCGGCACCCCGTTGTACTCGTTGGTGACCAGCGTGCCGATGTTGGACGGAGGCGGGCACGGGTCGGGCTCACCTTCCTGGGCCGGCGCCACCGGCGCCCTGGGGGAGCCGGCGGCCAGCGGAGCCGCCGACGCCGCGTCCTCCTGTGTGTTGGCGCCAAGGTGCGGTGCGAGCTGCAGCAAACCGACGAGCGACAGAAGCACCACCCCGAGGGCGATGAGCCTCGCACGCGGTCGTAGGGACCGTACGTGTTTCATGGATACCTCGTTCTGTAGGGATCAATTCGCGCCATGCCAGTCGTGCGCAGCGGCGCCGGGCTCAGCAGAACACCGCCACGCCGATCAGGTCCAAGACCGGGTTGCGATTACGCCATCGCCGATCCGTCTCATTGCACCGGGCCAGTAAGCGTACGTAACCGCTCTTGGCATCCGAGGCGCCAGGAATTCTGGAACACGCGCCGGAAATCGTGCGGCACCCCGTGGCCAGGGTCGCTGCATGGCATCGCTAAACGAGTGGGTCCATCCAGGCGCTCTCGTTCGGCTAGCGCGCGCTCGTCACCGGCCGCCCCGCGGCATTCTTCCGCCTGGACGCCCTGTCTGGGACGTATCGGCGGGCGGGGGAGGTCTTGTTCAAGTCTTGTGTAACGGACGCGGGCACTTCAAAGACTGGACGACGAACGTCCCTGTCCGGGTGACGAACCGAGACGAACGATGCCTACGTTGAGATCACGCGCGCTGGTCTTCGCGCGCCCGAAACGTGGCGGCACGCGGGTGGCGGCCGCGCTGCCGTGGGCAATCCCGCCACGCCCGCCTGTCCCGGCCTCCCCGCCATGCCAGCGGCTATTGGACCGCTGACCGCTCGGGCGGTTGTCACCGCCGTGGTCCTCCTTGGCCTGGGGGCGTCACTGATGCCGGGCCCCGGGGGAGCGGCGCCCTCCGACCCGGAGCCGACGCCCGTGTTGGCGGTCGTGCCGACCACGAACGCGTTCCCGGTGCCGGCGCCGTACGAGTCGTCGTTCTCCGACGACTGGCACGCCTGTCGGGACGGCTGCCAGCGACTGCACCAGGGCAACGACATCTTCGCGGACGAGGGCACGCCGATCGTGGCCGTCGAGCGGGGGCTGATCGCCAGTGTCGACAACGTCGACGACAGCAACGGCGGGCTGAGTATCTGGCTGGTCGGCGATTCGGGGGTGGCCTACTGGTACGCGCACAATTCGGCCAACTACGTCACGGTCGGCCAGCGAGTGGAGCGGGGGCAGCTGATCGGCAGGATCGGCCGCACGGGGAACGCCCGCACGACACCGGCCCACACCCACTTCCAGGTGAACCGCTGCGGGGAGCTGTCGAGCAGCGAGCCCTGCACGGTGAACCCGTTCGCGTTCCTGTCCACCTGGACCCTGGGTCAGGTCGGCGGCGGGCCGGACGCCGTCGGCGGCGGACCGGACGCCGTAGGGCTGTACAGGCGCTCCCGGGCGTCGACGGAGCTGCGCATCGAGGGCGGCTCGGCCCTGCCGGCGTTCACCCACGGGCGGGCCCCGGAGGGCACCGGCTTGGCCGTGGCCGGGGACTGGAACGGGGACGGTCGCGACACCGTCGGCCTCTACCGGCGCCGCGACGCCACGTTCGTGCTCCGCAACGACAACGGCAAGACGCTCCCGGTGATCCGGTTCGGCACCCCCGGGGATGCCGCCGTGGTGCCGGTGGCGGGGGACTGGGACGGCGACGGGCGCGACACCGTCGGCCTCTACCGGCGGCGTGACGCCACCTTCGTGCTGCGCGGCGACCATGGCAAGCCACTCCCGGCGGTGACGTTCGGATGGCCCGGCGCCACCGACGTGTTGCCGGTGGCGGGGGACTGGAACGGTGATGGGCGCGACAGCCTCGGGCTCTACCGCACCCGCGATGGGATCTTCCGGCGGCGGGACGAGCAGGGCGGCAACCTGCCGCCCGTGGCCTTCGGCGAGGTCGGCGCCCCGGTGCTACCGGTGGCGGGCGACTGGGACGGGGACGGCCGCGACACGGTGGGCGTCTACGTGCGGGACGAGGCCCGGTTCAGGCTCAGCGGACCCGATCCGGCCGACCCCGACTTTGGTGCTACCACGCTGCCAACTGGCGAACGGCCGGCGGCCGATCTCGTCGCCGTGGTCGGCGACTGGAACGGGCTCGATGTGGTCACCCTCGAAGACCTGCGGGCCATCTTCGGCCCACTCGAGGACGAGGTGGCCGTGAAGGCACAAATGCCGTTGCTCAACGACGCCATGCGACGCTCCGACGCCACCACCCCGGCCCGCAAGGCGGCGTTCCTCGCGACCATCCACAACGAGAGCAACTTCCGTGCCGACGCCATCGAGCAAGCCAACCCGTCGGAGTTCCGTGGGCGCGGATTCATTCAGCTCACCGGCGACTTCAACTACCGGGCCGCCGGCGACGACCTGGGCGTCGACCTTCTCACCGACCCCACTCTGGCCGCAGATCCGACCACCAGCGCCCGCGTCGCCGCCTGGTACTGGACCGTGGCTCGGGACATCAACCGGGCCGCCGACCGCTTGGACATGGCCGCGGTCAACATCGCCGTCGGGTACCGTCCCAGCGTTCGCGAGGACACCCAACGCTGCGGCGACTTCGTCCACGGTCTCAAGTGGTTCAACGGCGGCAGGCTCCCCGAGGGCGTCAACTGCGCACGCTCGCTGACATCGGACTTGCTGGCCGCGGCCAGCGCCTTGCCCGTGGATCCGGGCAGGTCATCCATCGGGCCCGAGCCGGCGACAGATGGAACGGGCCCCGCCGGCACCGCGCCCAGCATCAGCCCTGCACCGCCGACGTCCCGGCCCACGGCAACCGGGTCGGCGGCTCCAGCCGCCACGGCCACGTCGACCCCGCCCACGACACGCCGCCCGTCGGCGACAACGCCGACCACACGACCACCGTCGGCGACCACGCAGACGACCCTGCCGTCCACGACCACTACCACGACCACCACGACGTCGACTTCCACGACCACCACCACCACCACGACGCGGCCGTCCACGACCACCACGGCATCGACCTCCACGACCTCTGCCACCACCACGACGACGGTGCCGTGCGATCCCGCGGCGTCGACCACGACCACCTCCACCTCGACGCCGTGCCCGACGACCACGCCGCCCTCCTCGACGGAACCGACCAACACCGCCGCTTCGACCAGTTCCACCGGCTCGCCGGCGGCCCTTCCCGGGCCGTATGCCTCGGGAACTGTCCGCCGGAATCTCTTGCCTCAGCGGCCCCCTCACCCGTCCCGCCGGGTGACCGGACCAGCGGGATCGGCGCGGTGGCAGGAGCACGAGGGGGTCACGACGCGACCCGGTTCTCGCGAGCGGCGTCGTTGGCCGGTTCGTAGGTGAGTGCAAGGACGCCGTTGCTCAGTGCCCGCGATTGCGCGAGCCTCAAGCGCAACTGCCTGGTCGAGCCCTCGAAGAGATGCCCTCCGCCACCGAGGACGATGGGGAACACGAGCAGCACGAGCTGATCGACAAGACCCTCCGTCCACAACGAGCGAACGAGCGTGGCGCTCCCCGTGATCGAGATGTTCTTGCCTGGCGCCTGCTTGAGCGCCCGCAGGTCGTCGGCGGCGCCCTCACCGAGCCGTCGTGTTCTGCCAGTCGACCGCTTTCAGGGTCTTTGACACGACGAGCTTGGGGGTGCGGTTGATGTAGTCGGCGAACGGTCGTCAGCGCCGGTCTTGTCAGCCCAGTAGGCGGCGAACTCCTCGTAGGTTCGTCGGCCGAGCAAGATCGTGTCGGCCGCAGCCTGGCTGGACTGCAGGACAGCGATCACTTCGTCGTTGAAGTACGGCTCGATCGACTGCTCGTCCATGTCGACGACGCCGTCCAACGAGACGAACAGCTCGGCGACGATCTTCCTCATGCCCGTTTGCGTCTCCTCGAGGACCCGAACAGCAGATCCGTCATCCTTCGCACCGCGCCGCGCTCGCCGTCGACGCGGAGCTCGCCGGTGCGCAGAGCCCTTCGAACTTGCACCGCGCACTCGCGTCAACGCGGTCGCCCCGACGTTCATGGACACGCCGTTCTGGAAGGCGCTGACCCGACCGGAGTTCGAGGCAGCAGAGCGCGAGTTCACCAGCGTTGTGCCGCTGGGTCGCCTCGGCACGGTGGAGGAGGTCGCCTCGTCGTACATCCATCTGATGGAGAACGGCTTCATCACCGGTCAGGTTCTCGCGGTCGACGGCGGTGTGATGTTCACGAAGTGACCGCTCGACCGGCACCACGCTCGCGCCGCACGGTCGTGCCCGCTGGCTCGGCGTCAGGCCGTGACGGATCGCAGGGCGCCGGGCCGGCGGCCGATCAACAGGTCCAGGGCGGCCCTGGCGGTGTCGTCCGCAGGGATGTAGACGATGATCCGCTGCCCGTCGAGGTGCAGCGCCTCGTAGAGCAGCCGCAGCTCGCCCACCTCGGGATGGGCGAAGCGCTCGGCCCCGGTACGGCGCTGCGGGCCGGGACCCGTCTTCATCCGGCTGATGAACTCCGCGCCCGCGAGCACGGCCAGCTCGTCGCCGATGCCCAGCAGATGATGGTCGATGGGGGAGAAGGCGGATCTGAGCACCGTCAGCTGCTCGTCGGCGACCCGGTCCCAGTCGGGGAACGCCTGCTTGGCCCTGGGGTCGGATGCCGGGAGCCCATAAGGTTCGGGTTCTCCCCGTCCAGGATGCCCAGGGGGCGGGCCAGCAGCCCGTACGTGGCGGTGTACGCAAGGATGTCGGTGGCGTGGTTGCAGAGCAGGGCCGGGGCGGGTTCCAGCCGGTCCAGGATGGCCCGGACGGTCGGGCGGACCTCGCGGGACGGGGGACGGTTGCCCGGGCAGGGGGCGAAGGACTCGCCGGAGGTGGCCTTGGCGGCGAACAGGAGGTACGTGCGCTCGTTCGGCGTGAGCAGCAGGGCGTCGGCCAGCGCGCTCAGGATCTGCGGGGACGGGTTGCGGTCGCGGCCCTGCTCGATCCGGGTGAGGTACTCGACGCTGATCCCGGCGAGCATGGCCAGCTCGGCGCGGCGCAGCCCCGGGGTCCGGCGGCGCGGGCCCGCGGGCAGGCCGACGTCGGCGGGCGTGATCGCCTCACGCTTGCCCCGGATGACCGCGCCGAGCTCGTTCTGGCTCACCGCTCCGACGTTACCGGGGTGCTCGGTGAACTGATCGTGGCCCTCTCAGGGCCAGTCTCAGCGCGGTCTCCCTCAGTTGGGCGCGGCCCGAGATCCTGGGGGCATGACTGCTCCACTGAACATCGCAGTGATCATCGGCAGCGTGCGCGACGGCCGGTTCGGGCCCACCGTCGCCGCGTGGTTCCTGTCGCGGGTCGAGGGCCCCTTCGAGGTCGACGTCATCGACCTGGCCGAGGTGAGCCTCCCCTTGAACATGCGGCCTACGGCGGGCAGCCGTCCCCCGAGACGACAGAGGTGCTACAGGAGCTCACCCCGCGCCTGGACAAGGCCGACGCGTTCATGGTGATCACGCCCGAGTACAACCACAGCTACCCGGCGTCGCTGAAGAACCTGATCGACTGGCACTTCACCCAGTGGCAGGTCAAGCCGGTCCCCCTGGTCTCCTACGGCGGCCAGTCGGGCGGCCGGCACGCCATCGAGCACCTGCGCCACGTCTTCGCCGAGCTGCACGCCATGACGCTGCGGGACACCATCAGCATCACCAAGTACTTCGAGCAGTTCGGCCAGGACGGACAGCCGATCGACCCGACCGAGCTCAATGCCGCCGCCAAGACCCTGCTGACCCAGCTCGAATGGTGGGCCCGGGCGCTCCGCGAGGCCCGCGACAAGCGTCCCTTCGCGGCCTAGTGGTCTGCGACTCTCGACAGTCCTCCTGAGCGGCGAACCCTGCGGCGCATGCCGCGCAAACGCACGAGCCCCGATGAGGACTTCCTCGACGCCGCGCCCGGGCTCTTGCACGAGGTCGGCTCGATGCCGTGAGCTCACTCGGCGGTATGAGGCTCGCTCGCTATGGCGGGGCTACGTGTTGCTCGAGCGCCTTGCGGACCTTCGTGCGGGCGCGATGGAGCAGCACGCGCTGATTCGCCGCAGTGATGCCCAGCACCTCGCAGACCTCGTCTGCGTCCCAACCCACGATGTCGCGGAGGGTGACGACCGCCCGCTGCGCGGGTGGCAGCGACGCCGCTGCCCGTTCGACGACCGTGATCGTCTCGTGTGAGAGCAGGCTTGCCTCGGGCAGCTCACTCCAGCGTTGGGGCGACGAGGACCAGTGGTGGGCCCAGCGCTCGGCGGGTCCGCGGAAGCGGTCGGCCTGGACGGAGAACTCGGCGTCAGCCAGCTCCGCTTCGCTCAAGGCTGCCAAGGTAACGGACCGCCCCTCTGTTGCGGCGCTGGTCTTCGCCCGGTTCGTGAGGATCCGGAAGAGCCACGTCTTGAACGACGAGCGGCCCTCGAAGCGCCCGATGCCGGTGAGCACCGCGATCCAGGTCTCCTGCACGACCTCCTCGGCGACGGCCCTGCTGGAGGCGTAGAGCCGCGCGATGCGAAGCATGGTCGGCCCGTGCAGGCGGACCAGTTGCACGAAGGCGTCCTCGTCGCCGGCGCGCAGCGCCTCGACGAGTCCTCTGTCGTCCGCGCCCGCCCGAGGCCTCTCGACCGGTGCAGGAGACGCCGAGAAGCGCGCGACGTCGCGGCAACCCAACATCGGATTCGTCTTTCGAGTGGATCTCGGCTCGAGTTGCGCGCAAGTGTTCATTGCTCTGCCAGGCGAGCGTAAGCTGCGGCGGAGCAGCGCGCATCGGCACGACCGCGGAATCGCCCACTGAAATCGCGAAGGGCCTGTGGCTCGCGACTGAGTAGAACTACGTACGCAGCCTCGGATCAGACGATGCCGCGCTCGATCGCATAGCGCGTCGCCGCCGTGCGAGAGCTGACGCCGAGCTTCCGGTAGATGGAGCGCAGGTGCGAGTGCACCGTGCGGAGGCCGACGACCAGCTCCTCGGCCACCCGCGCATCCGTCAGCCCGGTCGCCACCAGGCGCAGCACCTCGACCTCCCGGGCGGTAAGCCCCGCCGGGTAGCCGGGCGGAGACTTCGCCGCCGCGCTCCGATACGCGGCGATCGCCTCCTGCGGGGTCATTAAGCTCCCCTCTGCCCAGGCTGCCGCGAAGGCCTCCTCGCTAAGTTGCTCCCGCGCAGTGGCCAGCTCGCGCTCGTACGCCGTCCGCTGGAACGCCGGCCACTCGGCGCCGGCGGCCCCTCGCATCCGCTCCGCCGCCGCCAGCAGGCGCACGACGTGCTCCGGGCCGACGTGCCGGGCGGCGATTCTGGCGAAGCCCACGGTGCAGCTGCTCACGAGCAGCTTGTCGCCCAGCTCGCCAAAGATCGCCAGCGACCTCTCGAGATCCGATGTCGCCTCCGCATACGCCTCCTGGTCGGCCGCCGCCAGTCCCGAGATGAGCAGCCCGCGCGCAGTGTCCCAGCGATCCCCGAACTCCTCGACGATCGGTAGCGCCTCGGCGAGGCGAGCCCGTGCGCCTCCCGGATCGCCCTCGGCCCAGGACACGGCGGCCCGATGGACGAGCACTGCCCCGAGTCCTTGGCGATCCCCGAGCTTTCTGAACAGCAGGACGCTCTCCTCCAAGGGCGGACGCGCCGCCTCGTAGTCGCCCGCGAAGTAGGAGCTCATCCCAACGCCCTCGAGTGAACGGGCGACGGCGTGCTCGTCGCCGAGCTCACGGTGCATCGCTAGCGCCTCCGCGTACATCTCGCCCGCCGACCCTGGCCGACCCGCGCGCTGGGCCGTGAGCGCGAGCCCGCTGAGCGCGTCCGCGACCCCGCGCCTGTCCCCGAGCTCCCGGGCGAGGGCGAGGCTCTCCTCGCACAACCTCTCCGCGTCACTGTAGTCGGCCTGATAGACGGCCAGAACTCCCGCGGCCGCGACCGCCCTCGCCCGCAGGCTGGGCGGTCCCTCGTCGCCGCGCTCGAGCGCAGCCGCGAGCCAGCGGCGTCCCTCGCTCAGGTGGCCGTTCAGAAGCCAGAAGCGCCAGAGGGCGCAGCCGAGCCGCAGAGCTGTCTCGACTTCGCCCCGGTCGATCGACCAGGCATGGGCGGTCCGCAGGTTGGCGTGCTCCTCCCTCAGACGCCGGAGCGAACGCCGCTGCTCGCGGCCCGCGAGCTTCGCCTCTGCCTCCTCCGCGAGAGCGAGGTAACACGTGGCGTGAGCCATCCGGACGGTCTCCGTCTCACCGCTCGCGGCCAGGCGCTCGAGCGCGTACTCACGGACGGTCTGGAGCATCTCGAAGCGGGCCTCGGAAGCGCCGCCCCTCGACCGGCGCAGCAGGTTCTTGTCGAGCAGCCCCATCAGCCCGCCCAGCACGGCCGCGGGTGCGCCTCCCGCGGCGCGCAGCACCGCCTCGGCCGCCTCGAGCGTGCAACCTCCGGCGAAGACCGCCATGCGCCGGAAGAGCTGCTGTTCGCCTGAATCGAGCAGGTCGTGACTCACATCGATGGTCGCCCACAGCGTCTGGTGGCGCCCTGGCGCGTCCCTCCGGCCGCCCGTTAGAAGCTCGAGCGGATGCTCGAGCCGGCCCAGCATGTCCTCCACTTCAAACACCTTGATTCGGGCGGCGGCCAGCTCGATAGCAAGCGGCAGCCCGTCAAGCCGCGTGCAGATCTCGGCCACCGCACGGGCGTTCGCCTCGGTCAGCTCGAAGTCCGGCCTCACGGCACGAGCACGCTGGACGAACAGCTCGACCGCCGCGGACTCCACGATCCGATCCGCCCGTTCGACGGCCCCGGCGTCCGGGAGCGCGAGTGGAGGCACTGGGAACTCATGCTCACCAGTGAGGCCAAGGCTTGCGCGGCTTGTCGCCAACACCTTGACCATGGGGCAGTCCGCCAGAAGCCCCGCTACCAGCGGCGATGCCGCCACCAGGTGCTCGAAGTTGTCGAGCACGAGAAGCGACCGGCGATTCCCCAGGAAGACCTTGAGTTGGTCGAGCAACAGGCCCGTGCCCTGCTCGCGCACGTGGAGCGCCTCGGCGATCGCGGAGGCGACCGAGGACGGGTCGGCGACCGGAGCCAGCGAGACGAAGACGACGCCGTCCTCGAGGTCCCCTACTAAATCGGATGCGACCTGCACGGCGAGCCGGGTCTTGCCCACCCCTCCAGGGCCCGTCAGGGTGAGCAGGCGTACGTCGTCACTTTGAAGCAGTCGGCAGGCGGCCTCGACATCGCGGTCGCGTCCCACCAGGGGCGTGAGCTGTGCGGGGAGCGAAGCCGTGCTCCCGGATACGCGTCTCACTGCGACGCAACTGTAGATGCGGAGACTGCTTCTCGGATTCGCCCAGGTCGAGGCCCGAGCTGGCGGACCGTCTCGATGCGATCAGGGTCAGCTCCCGCCCGTCGCGACCGCGGCGGCGACAGTCGAGGAGACGAGAGGGGGTTGTCGTCGCGCTCGACGGCTTCTGCGCACGTAGATGTCCGACCAACTGCGAGACTGGCCGATGGCGGGTGTCGGACAACGCGAAGGAGACGACGCCATGGCCGAGCGCCCGAACCCCCGGGAGGGGATCCTGCTCACCCACTTCATCGTCGCCGAGGACGTCGAGCGCTCGCGCGCCTTCTACTCCGAGGTGCTCGGCGGCGAGACCGTGATGGAGGGCGAGCCGTCGATCGTGCAGCTGGCCAACTCGTGGATCATCATCAACGTCGGGGGCGGGCCGACCGTGGACAAGCCCGAGGTGATCCTGGAGACGCCGCCGGATCCCGCCCGGGCCAGCAGCTTCCTCAACATCCGTGTCGCCGACATCCACGCGGTGTACGACGAGTGGCGCTCGCGAGGCGCGGCGTTCATCACCCCGCCCCAGGACCTCGGCCGCGAGATCCGCTGCTACATCCGCGACCCCGACGGGCACCTCATCGAGGTCGGACAGACGACGGCGGCTTGAGGGTACGCGTCGCTCCACCCGGTGGCAGCTCTGATCGCGGCTCACCCGCAGCCAGAGGTGTCGTGGTCAGCTCGCGACCATGTCGGCGCCGATGCGCTTGATGCGCTCGATGCCCCAGGCGCCCAGCGGGCCGAGGGCGGCGTTGAGCGAGATGCCGTGCTCGGTGAGCGTGTACTCGACCCTGGGCGGGACCTCCCGGTACACCTCGCGATGGATGAGGCCATCGGCCTCCATCTCGCGCAGGTGTTGGATCAGCATCTTCTCGCTCACTCCCGGCAGGCCGCGCTTGAGCTCGCCGAAGCGGCGGGTGCCGTGATTGTGGAGCTCCCACAGGATCAGCGACTTCCATTTGCCGGCCACGACGTCCATGGCGGCGTCGATACCGCAGATGTAAGGCCCTCGCCTGGTCGTGGACTTCATGCGCCTACCTCCCCTCCCTACTTACCAAGAGGTGAGTATCAGACAATTTAGTAGGTACTTGTCAAGACAGCTGTGCGCGCGGAGTATGGCCGTCATGGCCGACCCTCGAGGGTGTGCGACGTGACGGCGAGCGACCGCAGTGCGGTGACGGTCCTCGGGATGGGTGCGATGGGTCGGGCGCTGGCCGGCGCGCTGGTAGACGCCGGTTACACGACGACGGTCTGGAACCGATCGCCGGGGAGGCCCGTGGCCCTGGCCGATCGCGGCGCCCGGGTGGCCGGCACGATCGACGGCGCGGTCTCGGCCAGTCCGCTGGTGATCGCTTGTTTCCTGGACCATGCGTCGGTGCACGAGGTCCTGGACCCGGTCGCCCGGCGGCTGACGGGCAGATCCCTCGTCAACCTCACGACGACGACGCCGAACCAGGCCCGCCAGCTCGCGGCCTGGGCCGACCGCCACGCCGTTCGCTATCTGGACGGCGGGATCATGGCGGTGCCTGACATGATCGGCCGGCCGGGCTCGGCGCTCCTCTACAGCGGCTCGGGTGCCGTGTTCGACGAGCACGAGGCCCTGCTGGGCGTGTGGGGTGAGCGCAGCTACCTGGGGCCCGACGCGGGCATGGCGACGCTCTACGACCTGGCGATGCTGTCGGGCATGTACCTGCTGTTCGCCGGGTTCATCCACGGTGCGGCCACGGTCGGATCGGTTGGGGTCCCTGCGACCGAGTTCGCCTCGCGGGGCGGCCCGTTCCTGGCCGCCATGGCCGGCGGCTTCGCCGAGTTCGCCAAGGTCATCGATGGCGGGGACTACAGCGTGGCCGGCCAGCAGAGCCTCGAGTTCTCCGATCTCGGCGACCTGCTGCAACCAGCGTCGACCAGGGGGTCAGCACCGAGGTGATCGAGCCGGTCCAGAGGCTCGTCCGGCGTCAGATCGCCGCGGGCCACGGCTCGGAGGGCTTGGCCCGCATCTACGAGGAGATCCGGAGCGGCGCGTCGTGACCACGCAGCCGGCCGGACCCCCGGTGACGGTCATCGGGCTGGGGCCGATGGGACGGGCGATGACCCGGGCGCTGCTGGCGAGCGGCCACCGGGTGACAGTATGGAACCGGACCGCCAGCCGCGCCGACGAGCTGGTCGCCCGGGGCGCCACCCGGGCCACAACCCCGGCGCAAGCCGTCGGTGCCGCCGACCTCGTGATCCTCAGCCTCACCGACTCTCAGGCCATGTACGACATCTTCGGCACCGCGGCCCACGGCGGGGCGGCCGCCGACGGGCTGGCGGGCAAGGTGATCGTCAACCTCAGCTCCGACACGCCGGTGAGGACCCGTGAGGCGTCGGCGTGGGCCACCGGCCACGGCGCCCGGTTCCTGACCGGTGGCGTGATGGTCCCGGCTCCGATGGTCGGCACCGACGACGCCTACGTCTCGGGCGTCGATGCATCGACGGACAAGAGGTCGTTGGCATCCATCACGGCGCAGGTTTCAACCTCAAGTGTGGGTGAGGTCAAAGGGTGACTTTGTCATGGCTCCAGCCGAGCTGAACGCTTTAGGAGGTTGTCCCGGTAGTCGTGGAAGTTGAGGTGGCGGTCCCCCGCTCGAGACCTGCCGGCTGGTAGGTGTCGGGCGACTGCCAAGTCACTCCGACAAGAAGGGGACCACCACCAATGACCAAGAACTACCAGAACAAGAC
>DASQUK010000224.1:0-23812 GCA_035641315.1 Acidimicrobiales bacterium
CAGCGGGGACGAGGTGCTGCGCCTTGCCGCCGGCGTCGAGTCCGACAGCGAGCACCCGCTCGCCCGGGCCATCGTCGCCGCCGCCCGCGCCGACGGCGGCGTCGCCACCGCCCGCGACTTCCGGTCCATCACCGGGCGCGGGGTCGAGGCCACCATCGACGGCACCGCCTACGCCGTCGGCGGACCCGCCCTCCTGCGCGAGCGCGGCCTCGACGTCCCGGCCGCCCTCGCGGACACGATCGATGGCTGGCGCGGCCGGGGCGCCGCCGTGCTGCACCTGGTGCGTGGCGACGAGATCATCGGGGCGTTCGCCCTCGAGGACGAGGTCCGCCCCGAAGCCCGCCAAGCCGTGGCCGACCTCCAGTCGATGGGGGTCAAGGTCACCATGATCACCGGCGACGCCCGCCAGGTGGCCGACGCCGTCGGCGCCGAGCTGGGCATCGACGAGGTCTTCGCCGAGGTCCTGCCCGAGGACAAGGACAAGGCGGTCGTCGAGCTGCAACAACGGGGTCTGTCGGTCGCGATGGTCGGCGACGGCGTCAACGACGCTCCGGCGCTGGCCCGGGCCGACGTCGGCATCGCGATCGGCGCCGGCACCGACGTCGCCATCGAGTCGGCGGGCGTGGTGCTCGCCTCCAGCGACCCCCGGGGCGTCACCGGCGTCATCCGCCTGTCGCGGGCCAGCTACCGCAAGATGCTCCAGAACCTGGGCTGGGCCGCGGGCTACAACGTGCTGGCCATACCGTTGGCGGCCGGTGTCCTCGCCTGGGCCGGGCTCACCCTCTCCCCCGCGGTGGGCGCCATCCTCATGAGCGCATCCACCATCGTCGTCGCCCTCAACGCCCAAACCCTCCGACGAGTCGACCTGTCCCCGGCCCCCCTCGGCGCCTGAATCCGGGTCGCGCAAGCGAAAGTCGCCCCGGGCGATTCCCCGGGCGATCCCCCGGACGGTTCCTGGCGCCGAAGTGGTTGCCGACCAACCAGTTCGGCGACCGGTTGCCGTGGCGGTCACCTCGAGCGCGAGAACGCCAAGGGCTGTCGGTTCGTCAGTCCTCGGCCAGCGGTGGTGTGCCCTCGCCGACCCCCTCGGCCATGCCCTCGATGGCGTCCCGCACTGCCTCGGGACCCGGGACCTCCGGCCACCAGCCGAGCTCGGTCTCGGCCCGCGTCGTGTCCAGCAACGGCAGGCTCAACGCCAGATCCATCAGAGCGGGATCGGCGGGTACCAACCGCAGGTTCCAGGCCGCGGCCAGTGCCGGACGCACGAGAGCCCAGGGCAGCTCGACGCGCCGAGCACCGACGATCGACGCGAGCGCCGCGCGATCGATAACGGGGCCGGACGCGATGTTGAACGCGCCCCGGACGTCGCCGAGCGCGGCCGCCGCGAAGGCACGGGCGGCGTCCGCGCTGTGCACGGCCTGGAACCGCAGCCCCGCCGGCAGCGGCAGGACGGGGACCCGCCCCGGGTGCAGCAGGGATCGGGGAAGCAGCGGGCCGGCGAACAACCGGCGTTGCTCGGGCCCGGAGGTCCGCTTGAAGATGAACGACGGCCGCAGGCGAACGACCCGCATCTCCGGGCGCCGGGCCTCGACGGCATCCAGGATCCGCTCGGCGTAGGCCTTCTCGCGCCCGTAGGCCGCCGTCGGGGTACTGTGCGTGGGCCACGACTCGTCGACCGTACGGCCGGGAGCGGGCGAGTACGCGCCGACCGACGACGCATAGACGAGGGCACCCGCGCCGGCTGCCGCCGCCGCGTCGAAGACGCGCCCGCTGCCGACGGCGTTGTTGCGCCATGTCTCCGCCGGGTCGTGGGTCGGCTGGAACAGCCAGGCGAGATGGACGACCACGTCGGCGCCGGCGAACAGCGGCTCGAGGGGATCGCTGGCAACGTCGGCGGCAACGAACTCGACATCGCCAGGCCAGAGCGCCCGCTCCGGGGCTCGCCGGGCCACGGCGATGACGTCATCCACCCGCGGCTCCTTCACCAGGACGTCGATCAGGCTCGTCCCGACGTTGCCGGTCGCCCCGACCACGACGATGCGCATGCGCATCTCGTTCCCACCGCCCACCAGACGAAACCGCCGTGTAGACCCGCGCCTTCACCGGGGCCGGGACGTCGGGCGATGGGCTCCCCCTACGTTGGCCCCCCGATGGCCGTGAGACGGCCCACTACACGGCGGTGCCGGGGGCGCCGGCGCGCGAGGACTGATGGGACGTGCAAGGCGATCCCCTCCCCCGCGGGCTGGCCCACTCCCGTTCCGACGCGTTGTGCCGCGCCGGCTAATCCGTTCCGGGTCGCAGCTATGCGGCACATGACCGCACAGCTGCGACCGAGACGGGATTCGTCAGCCGCGCTCGACGAGCTTGTTGAACGTGCTGTCGGACCCGTCGGCCTTGCGCTCCTGGTAGAGCAGCGCCAGGTCCGATCCGTCGAACTTGTCGAACCAGACGTCCCACGAGATCGGTTCGAGGTCCTGCTCGCCGGCGCCGCCGGGAAAGTCGATGCGCAGCACGCCCACGTCGCCCGATGGTGCCGTCCCTCGCACCTGGGCGGGACGACCGCCATGGTCCTCGACCCAGCGCCGGATCTCCTCGTGGTCGGTGGTGGTCTTGGTGTCAGTCGCCATGGCGCGCCGCTACCCCCGGCCCCGGTCAGCGAAAACGGCGCCCGGTTGTGTGGCCGGCCGCCGCTCGGGAAGTGGTCGCACATGGCACGAGAGCACCAAGCGAGGCGCGAGCAGCGCGATCCCGGACGTGAGCACGGCGAGATCGTCGAGCCCCCGAACAGCACGGTGGACGACTGGCTCGGTCAGCAGGTGTCGCGGGACGACGAGGTCGTCGACGAGCTGCTGGACGAGACCGAGGGCAACGTGGACGAGGCCGAGCGCCGGTTCCCCGGACGATCGCACGAGGACCGTCCGGACCGCCTGCCCACCGAGGAGCGGCGTACCTGAACGAGCTGGGCCGGGGCGTACCGACCGTGCCGACCGAGTCCGCGCCGCCCGGGGGCGTCTCGGTAGTCGTGGCCACCCGGAACCGCAAGAAAAGGCTGCTCGAGAGCCTCGACCACCTGATGGCGGCCCGCCCGCCGGAGGTCGTCGTGGTCGACAACGGCTCAACGGACGGAACGGCTGACGCGGTGCGGCGGACCTTTCCGCAGGCCCGGGTGCTGCGGCTGCACCGGAACTGCGGCTCGGCGGCCCGCACAGTGGGCGTGCGGGCCGCCCGGCACGGGATCGTGGCCTTCTCCGACGACGACTCCTGGTGGGCGGCCGGGGCGCTTGACCGGGCCGCCCAACACTTCGCCAACCATCCCCGGCTCGGGCTCGTCGCCGCCCGCGTCCTGGTCGGAAGCGACGGCCACCCCGACCCGGTATCGACCCAGATGGCCCACAGCCCCCTGCCGCGGCGGACGCGGCTTCCCGGACCGTCGGTCCTCGGCTTCGTGGCCTGTGGGGCCGTCGTACGGCGCACGGCGTACCTGGAGTCCGGCGGCTTCAGCGAGCTGCTCTTCTTCATCGGGGAGGAGCGGATGCTCGCCCTCGACCTGGCGACCGCGGGCTGGGACCTCGTCTACGCGGCCGACGTCGTCGCCCATCACCACCCCGATCCTCGCGGCGACGACCTCGGACGCCGGGCGCTCGCCGCGCGCAACGACCTGCTGACCCTGTGGCTGCGGCGCCGCCTCGGCCGGGCCGTGGGAGCAACGGCCGCCCTAGCGGCGCGTGCCCCGATGGACCCCGTGGCGCGACGGGCCCTCGCCGAGATACTGCCACGCCTGCCCCGGGCGCTCGTCTCACGGCGCCTGATCCCCGATCAGGTCGAACGTGCGATGCGGCTGGTCGAGGCTCAGAACACGCGCCGGTACCAGGCACAGCCCCGGCAGATGTCGGGTGGGTGATCCGAGAGCATCGCGGCCCGGAACTGGCGATAGGCGGTGCCGTTCCAGATCTCGGCGAACGGGGCCCGGGCCAGGTCCCCGAGCACCGCCCGGTCCTCGCCCATGACCATGCAACAGGGCTGGAGCTTGCCATCGTGGGTGACGTACGCCGCGGTCCACGGCCAGTCACAGGGCAGATCGGGCTCGCCCGGGCTGCCGCCGTTGCCCACGGTCGGGTCCTCGGGCCACGCGCCGTCGTCGGGAAGCCTCAGCGCCAGGCCCAGCTCGCCGGCGAGACCTCGGGCCTCCGCCATGGGCCCCGCTTCACCGGCCCCGTTGGCCCACACCGCCTCCGCTTTCGTGAACCGCCGGATCTCGACGTAAGCGCTGTCGTCGCCGGTGTCGCTGAAGTCGTGCGAGAGCGCCTGGACCCACATGCGATCGACGCCGATGTCGGCCGCGAGGCGGACCAGCCCCGGCAGCTCCTCGAGGTTGGAGCGCATCAGCACGCTGTTGAGCTGGATGATGGGCCGCCGCGTCCCCAGCTCGCGGCGGACGTCGACGAGATCGCGCAGGTTCCGCACCACCCGCGTGAACCGGGCTCCGTCGCGGATGCGCTCGAAGGTGGCCGCGGTCGCCCCGTCGACGGAGACGTGGATCCAGTCGGTCCCGGCGCTGACCAGGGCCCCGGCCTTCGACTTGGTCAGCAAGGTGGCGTTGGTGTTGAAGCCCACCCGTATGCCGCGGGCGCTCGCCTCCCGCACCATGGCGACCAGATCGGGATGGAGCAGCGGTTCGCCGAGTCCCTGGAGGGTGACCTGCTCCAGGGACGGCAGCTCGTCGAGCAGTGCGACGAACCGGTCCAACGGGAACGACGCCCTACGGCGGTCCAGGGGCGGTCGGTATCGGACGAGGCACATCCGGCAGCGAAGGTTGCACGCGCCGGTCACCTCGATCTGCAACCGCCGAGGAGGCGGCGCCCGGGTCATCTCGTCGTTCTCGACGAGCACCGCTTCGGCGCCGAACATCATCTGACTCCTTCCCCCGGGACGAGGCAGTCGATACGACCGTCGTTTCCCGGCATGATTCGGCGGGAAGGGTCTCTGGTCCGAGCCAGTCAGGGAGGGACGATCAGGGAGGGACGATGCGAAGCCAGCCCCGGGTGCTCATCCTCGGCGCCGACGACTTCGAGGACATGGAGCTGCTGTACCCGCTCTACCGGTTGCGGGAGGCGGAGGTGAACGTCACGCTCGCCAGCCTCGGTGGCCACCCGGTCACGGGCAAGAAGGGCCATGGTCCGGTGGAGGCCGACGCTGCGACCGACGAGATGCGGGCCGAGGACTACGACGCCCTCGTGATCCCTGGCGGCTACGCGCCCGACAAGCTGCGCCGTGACGGCCACGTCCTCGACCTGGTGCGCAGCTTCGATCGCGACGCCAAGCCCATCGCGTTCATCTGCCACGCCGGATGGGTGCCGATCTCCGCCGGCATCCTCAAGGGCCGCCGTGCCACCAGCGTCGGCGCCATCCGGGACGACATGGTCAACGCCGGTGTCGATTGGGTCGACGAGGCCACGGTCGTTGACGGCAACCTCATCAGCGCCCGCACGCCTGCGGACCTCGGTCCCTGGATGCGGGCGCTGCTCGCCGCCGTGCAGGGAGGCTGAGCCCGCACTGAGCCCGCACGCTATGGGCGGTCGGCTCTGTCCTCGTTGAACGCGTCATTCACGTCGATACCCAACTCTTCTGTCACGCCCTCGACCTCGCCCTTCGCAGACATCGCCTGTCCCTGCCTTCGACAAACGCCCAGTCGAAGCCCACCGTAGCGGCGCGGATGACCGCTACGAGATCCGGTCGGCCGGCCGGCCCGGCGGATGTGCCTCCGGTGTCCGCTCCGGCCGATAGGCGAAGGGGAGCACGAACCATCCGATGGCGAAGGCGCCAGCCAGCGACGCGGCCACCAACGCCGGGAGCCTGCCGGAGTAGATCACGTCGGTGATCAGGTACGTGACCGCGGTGATCGCTAAGGCCAAGAGCAGCAGGCCGACGAGCGTGAACACGTTGGCGACGTTGAGCAGGTGCTCCTTGACACCCGAGCGGAACCGCAACCGATGGTGTGCGCTCGGGGCGATGAGGAACAACGTCGACGCCGCGGTCGCCAGCACTGCCGCGAAGTACACCTTGCGGTCCGTTGAATCCAGTTGGTCGAAGCGCTGCGAGAACGGCACGGTGAGCAGGAACGCGAAGAGAACCTGCACGCCGGGCAGCGCGACCCGTAGCTCGTTGAGCAGCTCGAGCAACTCACGGTTGGCGCGCTCGCCAGAGCTCTCCTCGTCATCACCAGCATGTTGGCCCATCGGTTCCCCCACGGTCAGCCTTCGGCGTTGGCTGTACCCCGACTCCCCTGTCGCCTAGCCATGCCGGTGTGCGAGCCAGGAGATCCCCGGCCGCTCGCAGACGAACCACGAGGAACTGCTCGCCACGGTCGCTCCCTCACGGGGCGGCCCGATAGGACTGGAACCCCTGGGGAACAGCGCTCGGCTACGCCATCAGCAAGCGATTGAAGAAGCTGCGGTAG
Source organism: Acidimicrobiales bacterium (assembly GCA_035641315.1). Taxonomy (GTDB): domain Bacteria; phylum Actinomycetota; class Acidimicrobiia; order Acidimicrobiales; family VFJN01; genus DASQUK01. Next base: position 6,458 of record DASQUK010000224.1, read on the forward strand.
CGCTGGAATGCGACTCTCAGCTCCTCGGTGGAAGGATCGGAGCCGGCGCTCCATGCCCCTTCCAGGCGCTTCCTCTCGTCGGAGAACGCGGTGGTCAACTCCTTCATCACCTCATCGACAAGGGCGTCCGCCTCAGCGATCGAGTCGCGCGGCTCGTCCACGAACCTGATCTGGATCTCGTTCCATCGACCCATCCATTCGTCGGCACGTTCGAGCAGCGGTGAGTCGTCTGTGGCTTGACGCCCGTCGTCGATCGGCTCGTCCGGGGTTGGCTCGTCGTCGATCGGCTCGTCCGGGGTTGGCTCGTTGCTGCCCTGGAGCGCCTCGTCGGGCATCCGGTCGCGGTCCGTGGTCACGTGTTCCTCCGATCGGCCAGGTTCGGTGGTCACTTGTTCCTCCGATCGGCCAGGTTCGGTTCGGGGTTCGATTCGGGGTTCGATTCGGGGTTCGATTCGGCATCCGTGGGGCGATCCCAGCCCTCTTCGGCCGTGCCCAGCAGGTCGGCGAACAAGGCGCGGTAATGGACCAACGCCTGACGGCGCTCCTCGGTCGAAAGCGCCATGTCACCGGTGTCGCTGCTCTCCTGGTGCAGGCGATGGGCGAGGCGGTACTGCTCGATGACGGAAGGGTGATCGACCGACACCAGGTCGGCGCGTTCTTCAAAGTCCTCACCGGCCGGGTAGCCGCGCTGCGCCATGACTTCATCGAGCAGTGACTGGGCGTGCTGGACCGCGCTGCCCGGTTGGTCGACGAACTCGGCCTGGACGCGCTCCCACTCCTGCAGATAGGACTCGCGCGCCGCGGGACTGAGCGGGCGCAGCTCGAGTTGCTCGTGCCGAGAGATCCGGTCTCCGAGCACCGATTCGGCCTCGCGACGGTCGCCGCTCGTCCGCGCCATCGTGCGTTCGTACTCGGGACCGAAGCGCTGCTTCAGCCGTCGGCTCTTGAGGTCTCGGCTGATCACCCAGGCGGCGATCGCCGCTATCAAGGCGACGCCAACGATCACGAGGATCCAGACCAAGGTGTCGTCCATCTCGGCCTCCTTCCAACTCGGCCGATGGGGCTCATCGGCCGACGGCTCGCTAACCATGCCGGCGCAGAGCAAACTTGAACCTCGCTAGGTGGTGGCCAGGTCACGCAACGCAGGCGGCGATGGGGTTGACCGGGTCGGGCAGTTGGCCCTGTCGGCACGACTGCGCCAGCGAGGGAGCCCGGCTTCACTTCGCGGTCGGAGCGGGACGTCGATCCACGACATCGCCGCCTGGAGGCGCCACCCGTCAGGGGCCGGATCAGTTGGCGGTCACGAGCGGGCCGTGGAGCAGCGCGTCGGCCAGGCTGTGCACCACCATCGCGCCGGCGGCGGAACCGGAGGCGACGGCGTTGGCGACTGACGGCATATGGCCCCTGAGGTCCCCGGCCGCGAACAGGCCGGGCACGCTCGTCTCGAACGCCGGGCCGGTCTCGACGGCGTCGGCGGCGATCGGTCCTGGAGCGGCGGCAGCCGCGCCGAGCTGGTCGGCGAGCGGCGAGCGTTGGTGCATGGTGACCGGGACGAGCAGGCCGCCACAGACACGCTCGGTGCCGTCGGCGAACACGACGGCCGCCAGCGTGTCGCCCGGGCCCCGCAGCCCGACCACCGGACGTTCGTCCACGCTCACCTGCGCGGTGCGGAGCCGTTCCCTCTCCTTTGGCGTGAGCTGGGCAGGCTCGCCGGTGAGCAGGGTCACGTCGTCGCTCCACATGCGCAGCAGGAGCGCCCGTTGCACGCCCGACGGGCCCCGATCGAGGACGCCAAGCGGCCGCTCCCGCACCTCCCAGCCGTGGCAGAACGGGCAGTGGAAGACCGATCGGCCCCACCGCTCCGCGATGCCCGGCACGGCGGGGGGTCGGTAGTCCATGCCGGTGGCCAACAGCACGCGGTGGGCGGTCTCGCGGGCGCCGTCGTCCAGCTCGAGCGCGAAGGCGTCGCCGTGTCGCTCGCCGCCCCGGACCGTGCCGCGGCGGACCTCGACGTTCGGGTAGGCGGCGAGCTCTTGGCGGGCCGCGGCGTAGTAGGCGGTGGGCGGGCGGCCGTCGTGGCCGAGCAGGCCGCCGATGCCGTGAGCGACGTGGTTGCTCTGGCCGCCGGCGTCAACGACCAGCGTCCGCCGACGGGCGCGGCCGAGCACCAGTGCCGCACTCAGGCCGGCGGCACCGCCGCCGACGACGATGCAGTCCCAGGTGGCGTCCATCGTGTTTGTCGTGTCCATGCCGCTGATCGTGCCGGCCCCCACGACACGTGCCAACATCGTTTGCCATGCAGGCAAACACGGACGAGGAGCTGATCGACGCCCGAGTACGCCGGCGGCTGCGGGAGCTACGGACCGAGCGCGATCTGACCCTTCAGCAGGTGGCCAAGCGAGCCCACATCGACGTCTCCACCCTGAGCCGGCTCGAGGCCGGCAAGCGGCGCCTCGCGCTCGACCACATCCCGCGGCTCGCCGCCGCCCTGGACGTCACCACCGACGAGCTGCTCGGCTCGGCGCCGCAGCAGGACCCCCGCATCCACAGCGAGCCCGTCACCGTCCGCAACATCACCTACTGGGCGCTGACCAACCGGGGTCCCGCCGGCGGGCTCCTCGCCTACAAGGCACGCATCGCCCCGGAGCGGCGCACGCCGCCCGATGAGCTGCCCGTGCACGAGGGCCACGACTGGATGTACGTGCTCGACGGGCGCCTGCGGCTGCTGCTCGGGGACGACGACCTCACGATCGAGGCGGGAGAGGCCGTCGAGTTCAGCACCTGGACGCCGCATTGGTTCGGCGCCGTGGATGGACCGGTCGAGGTCATCACCATCCTCGGTCCCCAGGGCCAGCGCATCCACGCCCGGGCCTGACCCACCGCGGAGACGCACCCCCGTCCGGGCAGCCGGGAGCTCCACGACACCGCCGTGATGTCGCCGAACATCGGCAAGGCCCGAACCCCCGCGGGAGTCGGGCCGCTGCTGGGTACCGACCGCATTGAGCTCGGCCGGCCTCGCCGATCTCGTGTCGCTCCTCGATCCGGCGAACGATCAAGGCGGACCGGAATCGTGCTGATCAGACCCCGCCCGCCGGTGGAGGATCTCCGCGGTGGCGTCGTCGGCGGGAAGGAAGGCTTCGAGGTGCAGCTCGGACAGCGTGACGTCCACTGCCGTGGCGAATGACGTGAGCGTAGTGATGAGGTGGAGGACACCCTCCCCGCACCGCAGGCGCAGCGGCACCGCGAAGCCGAGATGGTTGGGGTCATCGCCAGCGGGCGGGACGTAGCTCTCCAGCTCGGCGACGAAGGCGTCAAGTCGCGGATCGGGGTTGCGCACTGCCTGGCTGCGCAGGCTCTCGATGATGTGCCGCCCCCACTCCCCAAGGTTCTCGACGCGCGGCCCCATGCCGTCGGGGTGCAGCCCGAGGCGCAGCACGTTGACCGGCGGTCGCAGCAGCTCGGGGGTGGCGCCCTCGGTGAGCACGGACAGGGCGGCGTTGGCTGCAACCACCTCCCCGTAGGGACGAACCACGACGGCGGGATAGGGCATATGGCCGGCGAGGATGCCGCTGAGGGCCTCGCGGACGGGGCGTAGGTCCTGCGAGTCGAGGGTCGACTCTGGGAACACCGGCGCATAGCCGGCGGCGAGCAGCAGAGCGTTGCGTTCCCGGAGCGACAGGCCGAGCGACTCGGCCAGGCGCAATACCATGCTCCGTCCGGGGCGGGAACGGGCCTGCTCGAGGAAGCTCAGGTAGCGCTGGGTCGTGTGGGCCCGGATGGCGAGGTCGAGCTGGCTCCAGCGGCGCCGCGTGCGCCACCGGCGTAGCTCTTGGGCGAACCGATCGGGCCCCACGAGCATGGTCATGCCTGCCGTGATACCTCGCAAGCCGCCCCTTCGATATTCCCTGCTGGGAATCGTGAGACGTGGAAACCGCACGTCACACTGCCCGGCATGCGTCACCAGCCCGATCTCTCCAACGAACAGCTGGACCTCGTCGACCGCTGGGTAGCCCTGTGGAACGAGCCCGACCCGGAGGCGCGCCGCAAGCTCCTCCGCGATGTCTGGGCACCGAACGGCGCCCAGGTCCTCGTCGATCCACCCCAGGACGTCCGGGACGCCGCCGAGCGGCTCCAGTTCCCACCCCCGTTGCTCGAAGTCCGCGGCTACGAGGCCCTGGCGGCCAGGGTGGCCCGGGCCTACGAGATGTTCGTCGCACCCGGCGAGCACGTGTTCCGGCGCGGTGGGGACGTCCTCCGACTGCGCAGCAACGTCCTCGGTGTGGCCTGGGAGATGGTGACCACGACGGGTGGTGACGTCGTCGGCGGTGGCTTCGACGTCCTCCGCCTCGACGCCGACGGCAGGGTCCGCACCGACTACCAGTTCATCGGGGCGTGACCGATGGACGCGATGGTCCCTGTACGAAGCGGCGACGACCAAAGGTGACCGCCCGCGATGAGTTCGGGAGTGGTCAACCGTCTTAGGTCGTGCCGGCGCGGCAGTTTGGGCCACGCGCGGATCTGGAGACCAGGAGGCACGAGTGGTGAACGCACGCCTCGCAATGAAGACACGCCCGATCGTGTCGCCGGAGGAGTGGGAGGCGGCGCGCGAGCAACTCCTCGTGAAAGAGAAGGAGTTGACCCGCGCCCGTGACGCGCTGGCCGCCCAGCGTCGACGGATGCCGTGGCTGGCCGTGGAGAAGGAGTACGAGTTCGAGGGGCCCGAGGGCAAGGCGAGCCTGCTCGACCTGTTCGAAGGTCGCCGTCAGCTGATCGTCTACCGCGCCTTCTTCGAGCCCGGTGTGTACGGCTGGCCCGAGCATGCCTGCCGCGGCTGCTCCATGGTGGCCGACCAGGTCGCCCACGTCGCCCATCTGAACGCCCGGGACACCACGCTCGTGTTCGTCTCGCGGGCGCCGCAGCCGGACATCGAGCGCGTGAAGGGGCGGATGGGCTGGGAGATGCCCTGGTACACCCTGACGGACGGCTTCGACGCCGACTTCGGCGTGGACGAGTGGCACGGCACGAACGCGTTCATCCGCGACGGTGACAGGGTGTTCCGCACCTACTTCATCAACAGCCGCGGCGATGAGGTGATGGGGAGCACCTGGAGCTACCTCGACATGACCGCGCTCGGGCGCCAAGAGGAGTGGGAGGACTCGCCGGAGGGCTACCCCCAAACGCCGCCGTACGAGTGGTGGAACTGGCACGACGAGTACGGCGACGCCCAGCCGGCCGACGAGTACCTGGACCAGGTCCGCCGGGGCCGCCCACAGAGCGGCGACGCCACGTGATCGCTCACGTCGCAGGCGTACCGGTAGAGGAGACGCTGCTGCCGCTGGTGAGCGGGGTGGGCGCCGGGCTGCTTTTGGCGCGCGCCTGGGTTGTGTCGAGCGTGCGGCGCCCACGGAGGGCGCGACATGACCGACAACAGGACGTTGACGGTCCGCCGGTCCAGGGCGCCGTTCTGCGCCCACATCGGTGAGTGCCGCTCGGTTCGCGCGGCTGGCATTGGAAGGAGACGATGCGACGATGGCATCCCACACGATCGGCACTCGCGACGAATGGCTCGCAGCGCGCCTCGAACTGCTCGAAGCTGAAAAGGAGTTGACGCGCCGCAGCGACGAGCTCGCCCGACGGCGGCGTGACCTCCCTTGGGTCCCAGTCGACAAGGACTACCGGTTTGCGACCGAAGACGGCGATGCATCCCTGCGCGATCTGTTCGGCGGGCGTTCGCAGCTGCTCGTCTATCACTTCATGTTCGATCCGGACTGGGACGAAGGCTGTCCGAGCTGCTCGGCGGTCACCGACGGCTTCGCCGGCAGCATCCCGCACTTCGAGAACCACGATGTCGCGTTCGTCGTGGTGTCACGTGCGCCGCTCGACAAGCTCGTCGCGTACAAGCGGCGCATGGGATGGGACTTCCGTTGGGTCTCGTCGTTCGGCAGCAGCTTCAACTACGACTTCCACGTGACGATCGATCCCGCAGTGGCACCGGTTGAGTACAACTACAAGGACCAGGCGCGGCTCGAGGCGGAGAACGTCGCCTGGCGCGACTGGTCGGGCGAGCAACCCGGCATGAGCGCCTTCGCGCGTGACGGCGACGACGTGTTCCATACGTACTCCGCGTATGCCCGCGGCTTCGACGGGCTGTGGACGATGTGGCAGTGGCTGGACCGGGCGCCGGTGGGCCGCAACGAAGGCGACCTGTCATGGTTCCATCGGCACGACGAGTACCCCCACGAATCGAGATGATGAATCGGCTGACGACCGAGACCGAGGGTCTTCCCGAGGGCAACGTCCTGCTCATCGCCGGTGAGGCCGACCTGTCGCTGGAGGCTGCGGGTTTGCTACCGCTGGGTCGGCCGTCAGGGTCTGGACGCGCCGCGTTCGTGCATCGGACGGTCCGCGTGTCGCGGCCTTGCTGGGGCGAACCACGAGGCGATCGCGATCGCGGTGAGGATGTGCCACGCCGCGTGACCCTGCAGGAGGCCGCCCGGACGGCACAGCGGCGCCCCGGTACGGGTGACGACGTTGACGACGAGCGCCGCCGCGCCCGCGGTGAGAGCCGCGGGCGGTGGCCGACGAAGCGAGTAGCGCCGCCACGCGAATGGGACGGTGGCCGCCAAGGCCAAGATCGACCCGTCGTGGGCGAGTTCGGCTCCGGGAGGCATCGGTCCGTGGTAGAGGACGCTGCCGACACCAACTGTCGCGAGTGCCAGTGCGGGCGTCCGAGGCCCGCCGCGCCGCAGCACATACACGCCGGCCACGACGTAGGCGACGCTCGACAGCGCGTTGACCGGCTGCCCAAGCCAACCGTCGCGCAACGCCTCGCAATCTGAAGCGCCGAGAGCAATCACAGACACATGCCAGGACCCGCCTCCGTCCTCAGCGAGCTTACGCCGCCCGAGAACCGCCGATTCCGCCGCTGTTCCCTAGGCCAGGACGGGGTCCGCGGGCTCCATACCGGTTGCCTGGCGGACCACCGCCGTCCACCCGTCCGGGTCTATGCCGAGGGCGGAGAAGCGGGCCGACGCCGTCTCAGCCTGCTGGCTCCCACCGGAGTGGCCGACAGCCCGCCGGGCCATCGCCCATCCGAGGCGGGCCAGGGCTTGGGCGACTTGGTCGTCGGTGGCGTCGACCAGGGCGCACAGCTGGGGGAAGCGCGCCTCGACGGCCGTCTGATCACCCACGCGGGCGGCGACGAGGCCGGTGGCCAACCCGGCCCACAACCGGTCGAGGTAGGTCGAGCGCTCGTCGGCCTCGACTACCCGGGCGGCAGCCACGGCGTCGTCCCGCCGGCCGGCGGCGGCCAGGGCCAGGGCCGTCACGGCGCCGCAGTAGCCGACCGCCGCTCGCTCCCCGGTGGCCCGGCCCACCTCGCGCAGCAACTCCAGCGCCTCGGCAGGGCACGAGCGCTGGAGCGCCAGCAGCGCCCGGGACACGAGGTACTCACCGGCGCCCGCAGTGGCGAGGTCGTCGGACGAGAGCTCGTGGGCTGGAAGGACGTCGAGCGCGGCGGCGGCCCGGTGGCGATCACCGACCTGGACCGCTGCGCTCAGCAGCCCGGTCGCGGAGAAGGTGGTGAAGCGCGGCGAGTGGCTGGGGAGCAACGTCGCCCGGGCCTGCTCCAACACGGCGAAACCCTCGGCGACCCGGCCCACGGTCACCAGCGCACGACCTAGCGGGAGCCGGGCCTGGACCCGGCCGTAGTCGTCGTCGATGGCGTCGAAGGTCGCCAGCGCCTGCCGGGCCCGCTCGACAGCCGACTCGGCCCGCCCCGTCCACAGGCGGATGCTGGCCGTGAGCACTTGGCCCATGCCCAGCGCCCAACGGTCGCCAGCCTCGCCGGCGGCGCCGAAGACCTCCTCGGCCATGGTCTCCGCCTCCTCCGGGTACCCCGAATAGAAGCGGGTGAAGGCCAGCAACCCCATTGCCCAGCCCAAGCCGCCTCGGTCGCCGAGCTCTGCGAAGAGCGTCGCCGAGTCGTGCAGAAGCAGCTCGGCGTCATGGATGCGGCCGGCGATGAAGTGGGCCCACGACAGGTTCTGCAACGCCCAGGCCCGCCCGAGGGGATCGCCCAGCGCCGTGTAGATGGCGAGGGCCGGTTCGAGCGACGTCACCGCCGCCTCGGGGTCGTTGCGCAGCAGCGCGCCGAACCCCCGCACCCGCAGTGCGGCCGCCCGACCCTTGTCGTCCCCGGCGGCCCCGGCCCGCGCGAGAGCCTCGCCGAGCAGTGCCTCGGCCTTGTCGGGGACGCCACCCCGGAGGGCGACCTCGGCTACAGCGATGGTCGCGCGCACAGCCGCCGGCTCGTCGCCGGCCGCTTCGGCGATGGCCCGTGCCGCCTCGGCGTCGGCTCGCGCCGGCGCGATGTCATGCAGCTCGCGGTAGGCCGCGGCCCGGGCCAGCAGCAGCGCGCCCCGGTCGACGACGGCGGTGTCATCGGCCGCGACTGGCGACGCCGCTGCAGTGGTGTCCAGAAGGGTCAGGGCCTCGGAGAACAGCAGCGCGGCCCGCCGCGGCGTGTCGGCCTGCGCCGCCCGCTGGCCGGCGGTGCGCAACCAGTGCACGGCGCGTGCGGCCACGTCGTGCAGCGTTCCCGACGAGTCTCCCAGGTCGGCGACCAACGCTGCCGCCCGCCCGTAGTGATGGGCGATGGTGTCCACGACCCCGTCGTGATGCGGGAGCTCCTCGCGCTCCAGCCACGAGGCGACGCCCGCGTGGACCTTGGCCCGCCTCTGCTTGGTCATCGTGCCGTAGGCGACCTCCCGCACGAGCTCCGAGCGGAACTCCCATGAGTCGCCATCGACGGCGAGCAGGTCCTTGGCTTGGAGTCTGCGGATGCTCGCTTGTACGGGGCCGTCGCCGCCGTGGGCCTCACGCTGCATGGTCGCCAGCCACTCGACTCGGCCGCTCGACCCCAGCACGGCGGCGTCCTCGAGCACGTGGCGCTCGGACCGCGTCAGCCCGTCGAGCCGGGCCGCGACCACGCCGCGGAGCGTGTCGGGCAGGTCGGTCGAGCTCGATCCGTCCAGCCACGAGACCAGCTCCTCCAGGAAGAAGGGGTTGCCGCTCGCCCGGTCGAGCAGGTCGGCGACCATACCTTCGTCCAGGCTGGCCATGCGATCACCGGCGAGACAGCGCAGCAGTTGGGCCGCGGCGTCCCGCCCGAGGGGATCGAGATGGACCACGACCGAGTGGTGGCCACCTTCCGGTGGCGACCAGCGCTCGGCCAGGGACGGACGCGCCGTGGCGAGCACGACGAACGGCAGACGGGCGTTACGCTCGAGCAGCCCGCCGATGACGTCGAGCACGGCGTCCTCGGCCCAGTGGAGGTCGGACAGCACCATCGTGACGGGGCGCCGGCGGGCGAGCGCAGTCGTGAAGGCCAGCAGGGCGCCCGTCGCCTCGTCGCGGGCGCGGGTCGCGTCGATGCCCCGGAGGATCCCCTCGACCCCCAGGAGGTGGAGCAGGCCCTCGACGACCCGATCCACGACACCCTCGCCCGGCCCGGGGCTCGCCAGGGCCCGCGCCACTGCGGCGCGCACCTTGCCCGTGACGACCTCCTGGTCGTCGCCAGGTTCGACGTCGCAGGCGGCCTGCACCGCGTTGGCGATCGGCCACCACACGTTGGCCTCACCGTAAGGGACGCAGCGGCCAGGCAACACGTGGGCGTCGTGGCAGTCCCGGGCAGTCTCGGCCACCTCTTCGGCCAGTCGAGACTTGCCCAACCCGGCTTCACCGACCACGAGCAGGAGAGCGGCTCGACGGCGTTCGATCGCCACGTTGAGCGTGTGAGAGAGGAGTGCAACCTCGTCGTCGCGGCCGACCAGCGGGGCGCGGCGGCGATCGGCCCGGTGACCGGGAGGCAATCGGGCCCCCTCTGCCACCCACGCCGGCACCGGTGCCTCTCGGCCCTTGGCGGCGATGGGGCTCACCGAGCGATACGTGACCGCCCGGCGCGTGGCGCGATAGGTGGCCTGCCCAACCAGCACCTGCCCGGGCTCGGCCGCGGACTGGAGTCGCTGCGCGGTGTTCACGACATCGCCCATCGCCGTATAGTCGCCTCCGGCTCGCAGGGAGCCCACCAGGACCTCGCCGGTGTTGACGCCCACCCTCAGGCGCACGTCGAATCCGAGGTCGGCCGATGCCTCGGAGAGTGTGAGGTGGAGTCGGAGGGCGGTCCTCACCGCCCGCTCGGCGTCGTCCTCGTGGGCGATCGGGGCACCGAACAGGGCCAGGATGGCGTCGCCCACGATCTTGTCGACCCGGCCGCCGAATGCCTCGATGTCGGCCACCAGGCGCTCGAAGCACCCATCTACGAGGCCCTTGACCTGCTCGGGATCGCGATGCTCCGCAAGCGCAGTGAAGCCGACGATGTCGGCGAACAGCACGGTGACCACCCGCCGCTGGTCGCCGCGCAGCCGCAGGTCGGCTCCGCAACTCGGGCAGAACCGGGCGCCGTCGGGCAGGTCCACGCCACAGACCGGGCAGGTCACCGGCTCAGTGTACGGACCACCTCGCGGCTGCCTCGCCGACGCGACGGTGCTCGCCCTGCAGCAGCGGCTGCGTCGCTGGGCGCCGACGTCCGCTTCTCGACGGGTCCTGCACGACTTCATCCTCGAACGCCAAGGCCCCATCGTCGTCGGCTCTCCCTGCAGCGGCCACGGCTTCAAGTTCACGCCGTTGGTTGGTCGCATCCTCGCCGACCCGGCCACGGAGGTGGGCCGACGAGGCGGATGTGGCTGAGAGACGAGACATCGCAGAACGCGAGCGCGAGCTCAGGCGGCTTTGCGCCTACCTGGGGCGCGCGCGGATGGTGAGCGTGATCTGCCAGGTGACCAGCCCGACGAGCAGGACGTAGGCCAGGAGGAAGACGCCGAAGACCGGCTGCCAGCTCGCCTCGCCGAGAGTCTCGATGACGTCCAAGGCGAGCGGCGTCAGCGATGCGAGCGCGGCGAGGGTGACAGCCGCGAGGCCGACACAGGTCAGGAAGGCAGCCCTCAGCGCGGCTCGCTTCGCGCCGCCGATGCGGGTCCTCTCGTCGGCGAGACGTCGGGCCTGCTCGGTGGTGAAGAGGATGTCGAGCGCCACAAGCAGACCGAGCAGGTTGCTGGCCTGCGCGACCTGTTCGTCGAGGGTCGGCACTACGTCGGCTCCCGCACGCCGAGCGCAGCGAGCACGTCCGCTGCCTTGCCGCCGACCGTCGCCCGACGGGGAATGGTGATCTTGCGGTGGGATGGGTGGGCCTCGGACTGACCGAGCAGCCCGAGACGCAACAACTCCGACCAGGCGGCATCGAAGGTGCTCGCTTCGGTGAAGCGGAGCGTCCAGGTCAGCCCGACATCGTCGCTGCCGGAGGGCAGAACCGTGGCATCGGCACGCATCCGCTCGAGGAATTGGTCACGCAGTCCCTCCTCGTAAGTGGCGAGCATCGTGTTGAGGACTGTTCGGGCTGACGTGGGCGTGATCCGGAACAGGATCTCGACCTCGCGCTGCGACACGAGGCGGCCAAGGCGTTCGCAGACCCAGCGAAGCTGATCGGCCTTCGCTGTGCTCATGCTCGTGGGGACCGGCCCGGAGCCGTTGATCAGCTCGAAGGCATGGTCGATCGCACCCGCGACCACCGCGTCGACGAGGGCGGTCGCCTGCTCCTGGGAGAGGCCGCCGAGGGTCTTGAGACGGTCGACGGCGTGCGCATATGCCGCCGGATCAACCTTCACCGGTGTCGATTGTCGCCGAACGATCGCTGTCGGGCGCGGATCACGACCTCGGTCAGCCCGGCGTCGGGTGGAGGGACCCACAGAAGCAAGGGCTCGACGATTGGCCGGCCCTCGCCGTTGGGGCACTGTCAAAGGCCGCGCCCGGACCGCTTCGTCAGATTGCGGGAGCCTTGGCTCGGAGCACGTCCATGAAGGCTCGCATCCATGTCGGATGGTCGGGCCAGGCGCGGGCGGACACCATGACGCCGTCCACCACACCGCCGCCATCGACGAACTCGGCGCCGGCTGCAGCGACGTCGGACGCCAACGCCGGGTAGGCCGCAGTACGTCGCCCTTGCAGCACGCCGGCCGCCGCCAGCACCAGCGAGGCGTGGCAGAGCTGGGCGACCGGCTTGTCAGCGCCGAAGAAGTGCTCGACGATGCGGCGGCAGTCCGAATCGTTCCGGATGTACTCCGGAGCACGGCCCCCGGGGATGACGAGCGCGACGTAGTTGGTCGGGTCCACGTCAGCGAAGGCGACATCGGCGTCCCACGTGTAGCCAGGCTTCTCGGTGTACGTGTCGAACCCCTCGACGAAGTCGTGGACCACGAACTGGAGCTTCTTCTTCGTCGGAGCTGCGAGGTCGACCTCGTAGCCCTCCTCCAGGAGACGCTGGTACGGGTACATCACCTCAAGGGACTCGGCCGCATCGCCGACGAGCATCAGGATCTTGGCCATGTCGTTCCCCCTTCCGTTGTGCCCTGAGCAGGACGACGGTCCTGGTCCGGCATCCGGTTCGACCGTAGCTCGTGTCAGGCAACCAAACCGACACGCTCGCTATGCCGCGCGGTGATCTGGTCGAGTCGTTCCAGCAACCCGATCGTGCGGTCGAGATCGTCGAGCCGCCGGAGTTCGACGCGTGCCGGTGCCCAGGCCTGGGACCTCCGCTTTCGAGTGCATCTGAGCGTGTTGGCTACCACCTCCGGGTGCTCAACGGAGGCCAGCGCCTCCGCCCGAATCGGCGTTCGACATTCGTCGCTGGAGACAACCGCACAGAACCGGTCGGCTCGAACCTCACAGCCGCGCATAGCGGTGTCTTCGGCGGGTCACCGTGCAGGCGTTCGGGGGCAAGGCCCGAATGATCAGTGCCTCACGTCTCCACTGCTCGGATCACGGCAGTAGCGACAGCAGTCGCGACGACCGCGCCGGTCTCGTCGATCAATTCCCCTGCGAGGAATCCGACGTTGCCGCCTCGACGGACGATGCGCCCTCGACCGATCAGACGACCCGGACGGGCGGGTCGCAGGAACTGCACATGGAGGTCGGCAGTGGGTGCGAACTCACCAGGACCGAGCGTGGCGACGAGCGCTGGCCCCAGCGTGTCATCGAGCATCGCCGCAAGGAACCCTCCTTGAACGACGCCCACGGGGTTTGAGAACTGCTCGGTCGCGAGGAAAGCCACTTCGATTGTGCCGGCATCCGGATCAACAGCGATCAGCTGCCAGCCGAGGGTGACGGCAGCTGGCGGAGGGACGGCACGACCGGCCATGACATCCCAGAACGGCCCCTCTCTCATCATGCGTTCGGGTTGTTACCACATGTCAGGCACACTGGATTCCGACGGGTTCATTGACCCGGACCCGGCTCCGGCGGTGTAGGACATCTGCGATGCTGCCAAGGACTCGATCGCTGCATGACAACCAGGGCCGCCACCCGCAGCGACTTCAATAGCAAGTGGGACATCCCTCCCGGACGGCCGCGCTGCGCTGTGCGGACCGTCGTGGTCAGTAATGGTCGCCAAGGTATCGAAGCTCGAAGAGCTCCTCGTGCGCCACCTCGACGTGCCGCAGTCCCTTCGAGTCGGCGATGTGTCGAAACCAACGCTTGGCCTCAGGCACCTGGTCGATTCGCGCCGCAGCCTCCTCGGCCTCTTGGCGGCTACGCCAAAGGATCACGTCCAGCCAGCTACCGTCGTCTTGTTTGGCAAGCCAGGCGGCAAGCGCAGCCGGGAAGGCCTGCCGCAGCGCAGCAAGCATCTCGGGGCGCTCCGACAACAGCGCGGGCTCGGCGTCCTCCCGGACGGTGAAGGCGGCAAGTTCAAGCGTGAGCGTCATACGGATCCTCTCGTGCTGATCATCCGCAGCGGTCTGTGGGTGCTCGACATCCGCTGTCCTCACAGCGACGGTTGCAGCGCTGTGCAGTCCGGTACGCCGTGGCCGCCCGGGCTGGTGGTATCCGCACTAGCGCGACCAGGCTCGCCGCGTACGGAGCCCCAGGGGCACGACCATGACCTAGCCCTGCCCCCGTGCTCGTGACGTGGGCTGGGTCACGGTAGTTTCTGCAGCCCGGCGGCGGTCTGCCGGTAACCGGGAGCGACGGTGGCGGCGTTTGCCTGTACCAGCTCGACCAGAGCGGTGCCGGCGATCTCCGGGGTGACCAGCGGGCCCTGCTGCTGGAGGTACCCCTCCAGGGACTGGCCAGCGCGAGCCGCGTACGCCCGTACCGCCGGTCGGCCGACGTCGGTCTCCGGCGCGAGATATGGCAGCACCGCGGTGAAGGTGATGTCCAGACCGGCGCGCTCTGCCTCGTCCTGGGCGTACCCCGTGATGAAGCGCTGGGTTGCCTTAGCGCCGGCGTACCCACCGCTGAGGGGTGACCCGTTCAGGGCGGCACCGCTGCTGAACACGACCACCCTGCTGCCGGGCCGCAGGGGCTTGAGCAGCGCCTCACGCAGCCAGTGGAACGCGATCCGGACATCGGTCTGCCAGTTGACCGAGAACGTCTCCCACGTCTGGTGCTGCAGCGGTCGCATGTGCGGGCTTGCGCCGGCCACCAGGATGACAGCCTCCGGCTCATAGCGGTCGAGGAGGCTGGCTGGCACGGTGGCTTCACCGGCATCGGCGACCTCCGGCTGGATGGTGCCGGTGCCGTTGGCCGGCTCAGGAAACGCCGCTGCGGTGCGGGACACGGCGACCACCGAGGCGCCGGCCTCGGCGAAGGCCGTGGCGATCCCGCGGCCTAGGCCGCGGCTCGCACCGACGACGATCGTGGTCCTGCCAGACAGGTCGCTCATGATGTTCGGCATTCGTCCTCGCCGTCGTCGTCACCATCCATCCAGGATGCGGCGTTAGGGTCACCCGCCGTGGCTGCGATCGAGGTGGGGCTGGTCGGTGCGGGACCGTGGGCGCAGCTCGTTCACGGGCCGGTGCTGGCTGCGGGGCCCGAGACACACCTCGTGGGCGTGTGGGCCCGCCGACCCGACGCGGCCATGGAGCTGGCGGGCCGTCTCGGGGTGCGGCCCTTCGGCCGCTACGAGGATCTCGTCGACGCCTGCCAGGCCGTCGCGTTCTCCGTGCCACCGGCGGTCCAGGCCGAGCTGGCCGCCACCGCTGCCCGCCGCGGCAAGGCCCTCCTACTCGAGAAACCCGTCGCCGAGGACCTCGACGGTGCCCTGCGCCTGGCCGACGCGGTGGGCGAGGCCGGTGTCGTCTCGCAGGTAGTGCTCAGCTGGCGCTACGCCGCACCCGTGCGCGCCTTCCTCGAGGCGGCGGCTCGCCTCGAGGTCATCGGCGGTCGGGGTGAGTTCATCTCGGGTGGGTTGCTGGGCGGACCCTTCGCCACACCCTGGAGGCTCGAGCGTGGTGCGCTCCTCGACCTCGGGCCCCACGTGATCGACCTGCTCGACGCCGCCCTTGGGCAGGTGGTGGCAGTCCGAGCCCACGGCGCCTCCCTGGGTTGGGTCGGCCTCCTTCTGGAGCACGAGGACGGGCGGGTCAGCGAGGCGTCCTTGTGCGCCACCGCCGGCATCGAGGCTCATGTCGCCGGTGCTGCCGTGTACGGCCCGACCGGCGCACTCAGCGTCGACTGCGCTGCGGCCGTCGGGCCCGAGACCTTCGCCGCCCTGCGGCGGGAGTTCGCCGAGGCCGTGGCCGGCGGAACCGGTCACCCGCTCGATGTGCAGCGCGGTCTGCACCTCCAACACGTGATCGCCGCCGCCGAAGCGGACCTGGCCGGCATGGGAAGCCATCGGACCGCGGGCACGCTTGGCTGACCACGGCAGACACGCGTCCGCGACCGTCAGCAACGACGATCCCCGAAGCGCCGTTACAGCGGCCCACTGAACGCGCGCACGAACGTCATCGGACTGGCCGCTCGAACCCACGGGGATCGGCGCATCTGGCGCTAGCCAGTACCGTGCGGACCGCACCGGACGACCACGTCGGCGCGCGGGCGCTCCCGGGCGGTCGAGGTCCAGCGAGTGGTCTAGTAGACCGGCCGGGAAACCTCGCCTCGACCACGCGACCACGACATCGCCGCGTAGGTGCTGGTCGGGCATGGGCTAGGCAGGCAGCTCCCCTGCTCGTCGATGCCTACGCTCGCGACCATGGCTAAGCGCACGAACACGGCGAAGGTCGCCGCGGCACGCGACCGAATGCCGAAGAAGCGGTACGAACGCGAGCTGTTCCGGCTCCAAGCAGAGTTGGTCAAGGCCCAGGAGTGGGTGAGGGCCGAGGGCCAGCGGCTGGTCGTGGTCTTCGAGGGGCGCGATGCCGCTGGCAAGGGCAGCACGATCAAACGCGTGACGCAGTACCTCAACCCCCGCGTCGCACGCATCGTCGCACTCCCCGCACCGACCGAGCGCGAGCGCACGCAGTGGTACTTCCAGCGCTACATCTCGCAGTTGCCGGCGGCCGGCGAGATCGTGCTGTTCGACCGCTCCTGGTACAACCGGGCAGGGGTCGAGAAGGTGATGGGCTTTTGCAGCGCCGACGAGTACCACCGCTTCCTGCACCAGTGCCCGATCTTCGAACGGATGCTCGTCGAGGACGGCGTGCTCTTGCGGAAGTATTGGTTCTCAGTCGGCGACGCCGAGCAGGAGGCGCGGTTTCGGTCCCGGCTCGAGGACCCGATGCGTCGATGGAAGCTGTCGCCGATGGATCTCGAGTCAATCAGCCGATGGGAGGACTACTCGCGTGCGAAGGACCAGATGATGGTGCACACCGACATCCCTGAGGCACCCTGGTACGTCGTCGAGAGCGACGACAAGCGGCGCGCACGGATCAACATGATCGCCCACCTGCTGAGCACCATCGACTATCACGAGGTGACCCGCGTGCCGCTGACGCTGCCGAAGCGACCCGCATCTACGGGCTACGAGCGGCCACCACGGGACACCCAGACCTACGTTCCGGACTACGCCGCCTCCCTCGCCGTATGAGCGAGCCCACCACCACATGGGTGGAACCCAGCTCGCCATCGGCTTGTCGATCCGGGCCTGCCAAGCCGGCCACCGCGTCGCCTTCGCTACCGCCGCCGAGTGGGTCGCCCGCCCTTCCGACGCCCACGCCCAAGGCCGGCTCCAGGCCGAGCTCACCCGCTTCGGCCGCATCCCCCTCCTGGCGCCGGGCGGGCTACACCATCCCGTCGCAGTCCGGATCCGCGACGAACACTCCGTCAACAAGGCCGGTATGGACGTGAGCAGTGTGCGACGGGAACACCCGGATGAAATCAAACCGATCCTGGGCGCTGTCCACCACCAGCACATGGCAGTGGGGGCCTCCGCCGAACCCGGCGTCGTTTCGGCCAGTCGAGTTCTCCCCCTGACCGGGCTGGTTCGGTTCCGCCGAAGCCGCCGACGCAAACCCAAAGGAC
>DASQUK010000225.1:0-7573 GCA_035641315.1 Acidimicrobiales bacterium
TCGCCGCCCACATCGTCGCCGAACAACCCGTGGCCGCGGCGATCACCCGAATCGCGGGACTCGCGGTTCCTGCCGAACAACCCCTCGAAACCGGCCGACAAGCCCCCGACGGCCTCACGCTCGGGCTCTGGGCCCTCACCCGGCCGGCCAGGTTCACCACGCTGCTGGGCATGCTCGCCGCCACCTCGAGCCCTCCCGTTGTTGCCGCGGCCGTGGGACTGGTCGGGCTGCGCGACGGCCTCGATGCCATCCCAGCCGCGTGGTACCGCCAGCTCGACCTCACCGACGCCTGCCTGGCCCGCCCCGCTCCTGCAGCTGACCCGCCCGCCGCATACGTGCGCTCACACCGCCGGTTGAGCTGGAGACCCCGACGTGCCCACCCGACCCAGTCCACACCCCGGCTGCCGCCCCCGGCCGCCGTGGCGAGCTGAGTGGGCCACCGGGCATCGGGGTCCCACAGCACGCGCCACCCGGCGCTGGCTAGGGAACGACAACATGCACAACGACAGCAACTACCAACCCGACCCTGTCGATGCCGCCCGGCTCGGAGCCCGGCTGCGCTCGCCGCGCCGCCAACAGCACCTGTCGCTACAGGCCGTAGAGACAGCGTCTCACCACGAAATTTTCAAGGCGTCGGTACTGGGCGCCTACGAGCGCGGTGACCGCGCCATCTCGGTACGGCGGCTCCAGCGCCTGGCCCGCATCTAACACGTGCCCGTCGACCAGATGGTCCCCCGCGGCGACAAGCCCAGCACACCCCCGCCCGCCGGTGACCCACAGGTCGTCGACCCCGCCACACCCACCGCCAGCCCCTCTCACCACGACCGCCCGGTGACAATCGACCCCGCAGCGCTCGACCAACTCAGGGCAACGCCGGGCGAACTGCCCGCCCGGTACCTACGCGCGATCGAGGTGCAACGAGGCGACTACAACGGCCGCATGCACACCGTCCGCCGCCACGACTTGATCGCCATAGCCGCCATCCTCGACTGCCACCCCGAACAGGTGCTCGCCACGCTCGACAGCCACCGCCTTACCCCTGATCCCTTCGCCAGGGTGACCTGAGCCACCCCCGGTCCCGTGTATATGCGGCTCACTCACCGCGCGAGGCACCCGACGGCGTCGGCAGCGAGCCAACGGAGGTCCCAGCTGTTCCAGTCACCGACCACGGACACCGGCCGTACGTTGGGCTTGTCGCCGACGACGTCGACCACATCCGGGGCGAGCTGGTGAACGTGACGATCACCGTCCACTGCCACGTGCTATTGGCCCGCCGGTGGTCAGCGCTCGTTGCTGTTGTCATCGCTGCGCTGGGCGAGGCGGTTGTCGGCGACACGGCGGACGGACGATGAGTCGCCCCGACGCGGTGGCTGCGCTGACGGCGGAGCGCGTCGCCGAGTTGCGCCGCCAGATCGACTACCTGGCGAGCACGGTTGCGTTGCTCCCGGCGTCGCCGCGGCGGGCTGCAGCCCGGGCGGCCGTGCAGGCGATCGAGCGCGACATCGGTGAGCTACTCCGGCACCTCGGTGTCGTGGACGACCCGGACACCCGACCACCAACCCGCTAATTCAACTCGGGCGTCGCCGTCGACGCGCGGGAAAGACAGCGTCAGTGTCGGGTAGCTGTCGTGTGTCCAGCACAATCGGCTCCGTGGAGCTGGTAATCACCCGCAACCCGAACCGGGTCTCGGCTGTCGTCTGCGTTCGAGTTGAAGCAGGAGCCAAGAACAGCTAGTCCCGAGCCTTAAAAGTTCGAGCGCGCCACCGGGCAGATCCAGCGGCTGGTGATCTCCCGGGCGATCAGCGGTCTGTGCATCGAGTAGCCGGTGTTGGCCGGTCAGGGTGCGACGATCGTGATGCGACCTTCGCCCCCGCGGGGATACTGCGCGGCGGTGACGAGGCCGCCGAGCGGCCCCTCGATGTAGCCCTGCAGCGACTGCTGGTCGGTGACGCCGACGGTCGTGAACGGCACCGCCGGGTAGGCGTCCCCACCGTTGAACGAGAAGTTCAGCCCCGCGATGTCGACGGCCACGTCCTGCGTGACGCCGTCGGCCACGACCACGGTGCCGTCGTCGAGGACGAGGGACCGGACGCGCTGGCCGGGCGTCAGCTGCTCGCCGGTGGTCTGGTCGGCGACCCGTGCCGGGAAGCTCGGGTCGATGACGACGGTGGCGCCGGCGAGGTGCACGAAGCCTCCGTCGCCGGGTGTGGGCAGGAGGTTGGCGCCCTCCTCGATGATCTGGCGGAACGTCTCGGCCGGGACGTCCTCGGCGACGGCTACGAAGTTGCCGAACGGCGCGAGGCGGAAGGTGTCGGCCACGGAGATCGGTCCGGCCGGCTGGTCGATCTCGCCCCGGCCCGCGGCAAGCGGGTCGCGGAGGGCATCGCCCGCCAGCTCGAAGCGAAGTACCCGTCCGCCGCGGCCAGTCTGCGCGAGGGCCTCGAGGACATGTTCACCGTGCGCCGCCTCGGTGTGAGCGACCGGCTCGCCCGGTCGCTGTCGTGCACCAACAGCATCGAGTCGATGATCTCGATCGTGCGCACCACCACCGCCAGGGTGAAGCGGTGGAAGGACACCAAGATGGTGCGCCGCTGGGTTGGCGCCGGGATGCTCGAAGCCGAACGCAGCTTCCGACGCATCAAGGGCTGCAAGGACATGCCGACCCTCGTCACCGCCATCCGAGCCGAAGTCGCCCGCCGCGTCGCCGCCGACGCCGGCGAGGCTGTCACAGCACCCAAGTACGATCAGGCAGCAGCCTGAACCGAAGTGGGACCGTCACCCAAGTTCCACAACGATCGGGACATCCTCCGGGCGAGACGCGTGGCTTGCCTAGCGCCGCAGGAAGACAACCGCGTCGGCTGAGGTCGCGTCTTCCTCGAGGAGTTTGTCGAGGGCGCCGACGACGGCCCCGATGAAGGTTCGATCCTGAGGGAAGGTCTTGGCCGACACCGGCACGAGCCCGGCGTGGGTTCGCCCGGATGCCTTGTAGCGCTGGTCGAGTGGGACGAAGTCCTTGATGTTGGCCGTGACGAGCGCCCGACGTCCGGCGGCTGCCGCCGCGAGGATCTCCTCATCCGGCAGAGCTACAAGCGCGGGGTCTTCGACGACCGCCGCGACATCATGGCCGCGGGACCGGAGCTGCTCAGCGATGGCGCCGCTGAGCATCTCGTCGAGAAGAAGGGCGGGCGCCACGTGCTATCGGGCGAGAAGGTCCCGCTCGCGCCGCCACACCTCCTCAGCCGCGATCTCGGCGTGGTCAGCGGCGTCGATTTCGGCGTCGACTTCCGCCGTATAGCTCGCCCAGTAGCTGACCGCAGTGCGCACTGACCGCAGGGGCACTCCGGTGTTGGCTACCACCACCGCCAGCACGTCGTCCTCGGCCAAGTCGGGCTCCGCGGCGCGGGCCGACTTGACAGCACGCACCACTTCCCACACGTCGGGGCCGCCGGCAAGGGCGGCGCGACGTCCCGTTGGGCCGTCGCGGAAGACGACGCCGGGGTGCTCGGCCATTCGCAGTCCTTGGTCCACGAGCAGGTTGGCGGCGGCTGACAATGACAGGCCAGGGTGGGAAGCGGCGAAGGACGCCAGTCGGCCTGCCACGTGGGTGTCGAACCGCACGGGGGTCGGAAGTTTCCGAGTCACGACTACATCGTAGTCGGTTGTCGTCGCTTCCGCTCAACGAATAGTGACGAAGGACTTCCCCGAGCCGGTCGCCACGATCTCGGCCGGCCGCATCTGGCGTCGCGCCGACGTCGAGGCGCGGCCCCGGCTACAGGGCGACTGCCGTGATCACACCGTGATCACAAACGCCCCATGATCACCCGGGACGGGACGGCACGACCGTCCACAGATCTCCCCATGGACGCCCTGCTCACAGGAACAGATCTGGACTAGCCATCACCGTGCGGCACGGACCGGGGGAGAGTTCGAGTCCTCCCCCCGAGCCACCGTCGAGTGAAGCCCCAGGTCAGCGGCCTGGGGCTTCTGTGTTATAGGGGCTATAGCGTGAGCCGGCCTTAGCCCAGCGCCGCGAGACTTCGGGCGTGGAAGGGTTCGAGGTCGTCCTCGCCGCGGTGTTGGTGTCGGTGGCCGGCCTCAATGCGCTGGCCAGCCGGACGGGCATCCCGTATCCGATCGTGCTCGTGCTCGGCGGCCTGGGATTGGGGCTGGTGCCGGGCGTGCCCCACGTCGAGCTCGATCCCGACCTGGTGCTGCTCGTCTTCCTCCCGCCGCTGCTGTACTTCGCGGCCTTCTTCTCCGAGCCGCGGACGCTGCGCGGGTATGCCCGTGCCCTGTCGCTCACCTCGGTGGGCCTCGTGCTGGCCACCATGGTTCTCGTGGCGGTGCCGGGACACGTGGTCCTGGGCCTGCCGTGGCCCATGGCCTTCGCGCTGGGGGCGATCGTGTCGCCGACCGACCCGGTGGCGGCGACGACCATCATGCGCCGCCTCGGTGCCCCACGCCGCATCGTCAATCTCGTCGAGGGCGAGAGCCTGGTCAACGACGCCGCCGCCCTGGTCGCCTACCGGGTCGCGGTCGTGGCCGCGGTCGAGGGGACGTTCTCGCTGCTCGATGCAAGCCTCGAGTTCCTGCTGGCTGCCGGGGGCGGCGTGGCGCTCGGCCTGGCGGTCGGGTACGTCATCGGCGAGATCGGCGGCTGGACGATCCGCCGACCGAGATCACCATCAGCCTGATCACCGGTTACGTCGCCTTCCTCCCCGCCGAGCAGCTGCACCTGTCGGGCGTGCTGGCAGTGGTGGCCGCCGGCCTGTACCTGGGCTGGCGGGCGCCCGAGCTGGCCTCGCCGCCCACGCGCCTCCAGGCGACCGCAGTATGGGACGCGGCGACATTCCTGCTCAACGCCACGCTGTTCGTGCTCATCGGGCTGCAGCTGCCTGTTGTGGTGGACGACCTCACCGGGCAATCGCTGCCCGAACTGGTGGGGTACGCCGCGCTCGTGTCCGGCGCCGTGATCGGCACCCGCTTTGCCTGGCTGTTCACCACGCCGTACCTCATCCGGGCCCTCGACCGCCGCCCCCGGCAGCGGGAGCGCCGGGTCGGCGCCGCGGCGCGGGTCGTGATGGCGTGGAGCGGCCTGCGCGGCGCCGTGTCATTGGCCACCGCCCTGGCGTTGCCCTTCGAGACCGACGCTGGCGACGCGCTGCCGGGACGGGGCCTGATCGTGTTCGTCACGTTCGCGGTCGTGCTGGTCACCGTCGTGGGCCAGGGGCTCACCCTGCCCATCCTCATCAGGCGCCTCGGGGTGGCGGCTGATGGTGGCGAGGAGGAGCACGAGGAGCTCCTGGCCCGCCTGGTGGCAAGCAAGGCGGCGCTCAGTGAGCTCGAAACCATGGCGGACGAGGGGTGGGCGGGTGACGAGAGCCTCGACCGCGCACATCAGTACTACGAGCAGCGCAAGCGGCGGTTCGCGGCCAGGGCCGGAAAGATCGAGGACGACGGCTACGAGGACGAGTCGCTGATCCGCATGCGTGTGCTGCGCCGGGTCTGGCAGGCCGAGCGGCGGGCGATCGTCGGGCTGCGCAACGTGGGCGACATCAGCAACGAGGTGATGCACCGCCTCGAGCGCGAGCTCGACCTCGAGGAGTCTTACCTGGAGCAGTAGGCCGTCACCGTGGGTCACGCACCGGGTTGGCGCAGCGTCGAGTTGCGATGACGTACTCCCGGCCCCATGCGCAGGCCCGCAGCGGCGAAGGTGACGTCGCCAGTCGTCGGGTCCTTGGCGTTGTAGGTGTCGACGGCCGGCGGTAAGCGTCCCAGCCGTCAGATCAGTCCCGGTCGGTGGCGGCGTCGAGCCGTGCCACGAGCTTCTTGGGCGCCACGAGGCGGTAGGCGTCCTCGACGATGCCGGCCACCTCGTCCCAGTCGAGGTCGCGGTCGAGGCGGACACCCAGCCACCCCCGGTGACCGACGTAGGGTGGCACGAAGAACCGGTCCGGCTCCTCGGTGACGAGGGCGCCCTGCACGCCCGGCGGGGCCGGGCACCAGATGGCCAGGCGGCCATCGCCGTGGTGGTCGTCGAGGTACATGCCAAGGGTCCTCTTGCCGCGGACGAACCAGGCGGGCGAGCCGTGGCTCAGGCGCTCGGTCACCTCCGGCAACGCAAGGCACACCGCGCGGAGCCCGGCCAGGGTGTCGTCTGCCATGGGCCGCGATTCTGGCAGCCATCGTCGGCGCGCTCGCCCGCGACGGGCGGTCGCGGCTGGCACGATGGAAGCGTGAAGACCGATTGGAATCCCGTCCTGCGGGGCGAGTTCACCAAGCCCTATTGGATCGAGCTCCAGCAGTTCGTGGCGACCGAACGTGCGCGGGCCACGGTGTACCCGCCGCCGGACGAGGTCTTCGCCGCCCTGCACCTCACGCCCTACGCGAAGGTCAAGGCGGTGATCCTCGGGCAAGATCCGTACCACGGCGCCTACCAGGCCCATGGCCTGTGCTTCTCGGTACGCCGAGGCGTGCCGCCACCGCCGTCGCTGCAGAACATCTTCAAGGAGCTCGAGGCGGACGTGGGCATCCCCCCGCCGAGCCACGGCTGCCTGGACCACTGGGCGCGCCAGGGGGTGCTACTGCTGAACACGTCGCTGACGGTGCGGCAGAGCCGAGCAAACTCGCACCAGGGCAAGGGCTGGGAGATCTTTACCGACGAGGTGCTGCGCGCGGTCAACGCCAAGCCAGAACGGGTGGCCTTCATCCTCTGGGGTGCGGCGGCCCGCAAGAAGCGGACGCTGATCGACACCAGCCGCCACGTGATCATCGAGTCCGCGCATCCCTCGCCCCTGTCTGCCGCCAACGGCTTCTTCGGCAGCCGACCCTTCTCGAGGACCAACGCCGCCCTCGTCGAGGCCGGACGAGAGCCGATTGACTGGCGCATCCCCGAGCGCGAGCCCGCTGACGCCGGCATGCTCGGGGACCCCGCGCACCACCAGTAGGGGTTGGGCAGCCTTGGGTAGCCGGTTATCCTGTCTCGTCCCGCCACACGCCCCCATCGTCTAGAGGCCTAGGACACCACCCTCTCAAGGTGGCGACACGGGTTCGAATCCCGTTGGGGGTGCTCACCGTAGAGCCCCAGGTAGGCACCGCATTCGTGGCGCTGACCTGGGGTTTTCTCGTCTCGGGTGATCATCTGGTGGTGTCTGGCTCCTGCCACGCCGTCCAGCCGATGATGGGGCGTGGCCCTGAGATTGTGCCCAATTGTGCCCAGATTGTGCCCACCCACCGGGCCAGGATTCGACGACTACCCTCCCGCTCCGCCGCCGGTGGCCAAGGGCGGGCGCTGGCCCGGGTGTCGAGGCGTGGCCCTGTCGACCGTGTCTACTCACGGGCGAGACCGGTGCGGCCGTCGTGTCGGAATGGCCGCCGAGCGCATTGGGTCGATCTCTCGCGACGCGACGCTGCGCTCAACGGTCGGGCGTGCCCGCGCCCTTACGAGGCTCACCACTCACGAGCCGCAGGAGCGCGGCGCGCGGCACGACGACGCGACGTCCGAGCTTGATGCTCGGAAGCTCGCCGCCACGTACGAGCTGGTAGGCCAGCGCGCGTGAGATGCCGAGCATCG
>DASQUK010000226.1:0-5675 GCA_035641315.1 Acidimicrobiales bacterium
CGAGGAGGACCGCGGCGATGGCTGCACCCGTGCTGCGGTAGGACCTCACACCACGCCGCGGGCCGCCCGGCGGCGCTTCGACAGCGCGTCGACCAGCACCGCGGCGACCAGGACCAGGCCGGTGATCACGAACCTCGTGCCGGTGGCCAGGTTGAGCAAGCCCATGCCACTGTCGATGGTCTGGATCACCACCGCGCCGAGCAGGGCGGAGACGACGCGACCGCGCCCGCCGAACAGGCTGGTGCCGCCGATGACCGCGGCCGCGATCACGTTCAGGAGCAGGTTGCCCCCGCCCGTGTTGGTGGCCACCGAGCGCAGGCGGGAGGCCAGGATGATCCCGCCCAGGCCCGCCATGAAGCCGGCGATCATGAACACGATGATCCGCACGCGGTCGACGTTGATGCCGGCCCGGCGGGCGGCCTCGGCGTTGCCGCCCACCGCGTAGACGTGGCGACCGAACCTCGTGCGCGACGCCACGAACGACCAGAACACGAACAGCACTAAGACCAGCAGGGTCACCTGCGGCACGCCCCGGTCGCGGTTGGCGTACCAGACCGCGAAGAACGTGACGACGGCGAGCCCCGCCACCTGGAGGGCGATCACCACACCCGGCTTGGCGTCTAGGCCGCGGGCGAGACGCGAGCGCGCAGTCTGCAGCTGCGACAGCGCGTAGCCGGCCACCCCCACGGCGCCCACCGCCCAGCCCCCGGCGTCGCTGAGGAAGTTGTTGGCGATGCCCACGACGGTGTCGTCCTGGATGCGGATGGTGCCGGCCGTGGAGTACTCGGTCGTGAGGATCAACACGACTCCCGACCAGATGAGCAGCCCGGCCAGGGTCACCACGAACGAGGGAACCCCCGCCTTGGTGATCACCAGCGCCTGCAGCAGGCCGATGGCGGTGGTCACGACCAGCCCGACCGCGATGGCCGCCCACCAGGGCCAGTCGGAGGCGTCCGGCCGCAGCAGCAGGGTCATCGTGACGCCGCCCACCGCGCTCACGAAGGCCACCGACAGATCGATCTCGCCGATCAACAGGACGAACACGACCCCGATGGCGATCGTGGCGATCGCCGCCATCTGCAAGAGCACGTTGGTGAAGTTGCGCTCGGTGAAGAACGTGTCGTCGAGCGTGCCGAACACGAGGACGATGACCACGAGCCCCACCACGATCGGCAGCGAGCCCAGCTCACCGGCGCGCACGCCCTGCCACCAGCGACGCACGTACCCGCCGAGCGTCTCGGCCGGCGCCTCCAGGGCGGGCTCGGTTGCGGCTGGCAGGGGCTCCTCGGGAGTCACCATGGGCTCGGCGCCCACACCGGTGCCCGCTTGCGACTCGGTGCGGGGATCGATCGTCATGGCTCCACGACCCCGGCGTCGGCCATGCCCGGCACGTGATCGATGGTGCCGGCCGTGATGGCGTGGACGACCTCCTGCTGTGTCGTCTCCGCGCGGTCGAGCGTCGCCACGCGCTGCCCGAGGCGCAGCACCGTGATCCTGTCGGCGACCTCGAACACGTCGTGGAGGTTGTGCGAGATGACGACCACCCCCAGGTCGCGATCCGCCAGGCGGCGCACGAGGTCGAGCACCTGGCGGGTCTGGGCCACGCCCAGCGCCGCCGTCGGCTCGTCCAGGATGAGCAGCTTCGAGTTCCACATCACCGACTTCGCGACGGCGACGGCCTGCCGCTGCCCGCCCGACAGGCCGGCCACCGTCTGGCGGACCGACCCGAGGGAGGTCACCGACAGGCCCTCGAGCGTCTCCTGGGTGGCGTGCTCCATGCTCGATTCGTCGAGCACGAACCCGCTGCGCGTGCGCTCCCGGCCGAGGAACATGTTGGCCGTGACGTCGAGGTTGTCGGCCAGTGCGAGGTCCTGGTAAACGACCTCGATGCCGAGGCGGGCGGCGTCCCTCGGGCTGTGGATGTCCACCGGCTCACCCTCGAACCGCAGCTGCCCTTCGTCGAACGGGTAGATCCCCGCGACACCCTTGACGAGGGTGGACTTGCCGGCCCCGTTGTCGCCGACGAGGGCCATCACCTCGCCGCGGCGCACCTCGAAGTCGACGCGGTACAGGGCCTGTACCGCGCCGAACGCCTTCGAGACGCCCTCGCATGCGAGGAGCGGCGCCTTCACGAGTTCTGCTGGCAGAACTCGGTGCTGGCGACGTCGCCCGTGCAGAGCTCCTCCACGGTACGGAACCCGTCGGCGATCACCGAGTCCGCCACGTTGTCGACGGTCACACCGATCGGCACCAGAGCGACGTAGGGCACGATCCCCTCGCCCTCGGTTTCGTCGGTGGGCTCGCCGGACTCGGCCTCGATGCCGGTGAGCTCCACCGACGAGCCACCCGACGGGAGCTCCGACTCGTAGGACTCGGCGGCTTCCTGGATGTCCTCACCGGCCCGGAGCGCCAGAGCGATCGCGGCCGCCACCCCGGCCTCGTCCTGGATCGGCTTGTAGACGCTCACCGTCTGCTTGCCGAGCAGCACGTTCTGGATGCCGGCCTGGGTGGCGTCCTGCCCGCTCACGGGGACCGGTCCCACGCCCGCGCCCTCGAGCGCGTTGATCACCGAGTTGGCCAGCCCGTCATTGGCCGCGAACACGGCGTCGACGTCGTTGTTGGCGTCGACCAGGATCTGCTCCATCAGGGTCTGGGCTTCTGCGTTGTCCCAACCCGGGACGAACTGGTCGGCGACCAGCTCCCAGTCGCCGGCGTCGACCCGCTCGCTCACAGTCTCCTCGTAGCCCTGCTTGAACAGGAACGAGTTGTTGTCCTCTTCGCCGCCGTTGAGCATGACCACCCGCGCCGGGGACACCCCGAGCTCGTCGATGGCGGGTTCCACGGCCTCGGCCATGGCGGCACCGACCGCCACGTTGTCGAAGCTCACGTAGGCCGCACCGCCCGAGCCACCGGTGTTGAACCGGTCGTACTCGACGACCTCGACGCCGGCGTCCTTGGCCTGGTCGATGATCGTGGCGCCGGACCCGGTGTCGAGGCTGGTGAGCACGATCACGCTGGCGCCGTCCGCGATGGCCTGCTCGGCCTGCGACTGCTGCGTGTTGGCGTCGCCCTCGGCGTTGACGACCGTGAAGTCGTCGCCCTCGCTGAGCCCCGCTTCCTCGAAGGCCTCGGCGAAGAAGCGCCGGTCGTCCTTCTCCCACCGGTCCGACGACGCGGTGTCGGGCAGGAGCACCCAGATGCTGCCCTCGCCGCCGTCCCCGTCACCGCCGGCTGCGGCGTCGCCGTCGTCGTCGTCGCCGCAGCCGGCGGCCACCAGGCCGAGCACGGCCAGCGTGGCGATGAGCACACGCCACATGCGCTTGCTTCCGGACATGGTATTCCCCCTCGGATGTCCCCGGTTGGCCAGGACGGTACGACGCCGCCCGCGAACAGAACGCGAACGTTGCGCAGAAGACGTGAAAGAAACGCGAAGAGGCGAGAGAGGATCCTGTCGAGCTCACCCGGGGTCAGGTGGCGTGAACCGGTACCCCGACCGCGGTTCGGTCACGAACAGCGGGGGGCCGTCGGGACCCTCGAGCTTGGCCCGCAGCCGGGCCATGTAGACGCGGGTGTACTCGGTCTGGGTCTCGTAGCCGTGGCCCCAGACGCGGCGCAGCAGGGTGGCGTGGGTCAGCAACACGCCGGGGTTGGTGGCGAACTCGCGCAGCAGCGCGAACTCGGTCGGCGTGAGATGGACCAGCTCGCCGCCCTTGGTGACCTTGCGCGCCGCCAGGTCGATCTCCACGTCGCCGGCACTCACCACCGCGGGCGCCGACGGCTCCGCTGGCGCCGGGCGGCTGCGACGGAGCGTCGCGTTGATGCGGGCCAGCAGCTCCTCGATGCCGAACGGCTTGGTCATGTAGTCGTCGGCGCCCAGGTTGAGCGCCCGCACCTTGTCGGTCTCGGCCCGCCGGGCCGACAGCACGATGATCCCCACCGACGAGCGTTCGCGCAGCTCGCGGCACAGCTCGAAGCCATCGATGCCGGGGAGCATGAGGTCGAGCAGCACGGCGTCGGGCTCGGACGCCTCGAGCTTGGCGACGGCGTCGCGGCCGTCCTTCGACACCACCACGTCATGCTCGCGAGCGATGAGGTTGGAGCGCACGAGGTCGACGATGTTCTGGTCGTCCTCGACCAGCAGCACGGTCGTGCGGTCGATCGCCCGGTCGGGCGCTCGGTCAGACGACATGGGGCTCCGGGATCCGCGCGTCCAGGAGGTTCCAGCCGGCGTCGGGCGGCCGGTTGGCCGGCCCGGCGTCGGGCTCGCACGGCAGCGTGACGACGAGCGAGGCGCCGCCGTCGACCGGCTCGGCGACCAGCGTGCCGCCGTGGGCCTCGACGATCCCCTTGGCGATCGGCAGGCCCAGCCCCGCGCCGGAGCCGTCGCTGGTGCCCCGCACGCGGGGCTCGAAGATGCGGCCGGCCAGCGAGGGTGGGATCCCGGGTCCGTGGTCGCGCACCTCGACCTCGACCGTGCCGGGCTCGGGCCCGCGGCGCAGCGTGACGTCGATCCCGTCCGCCGACGCCCCGTGGGCGGCGGCGTTCTCCAGCAGGTTGACGAACACCTGCTCCAGACGGTCGTGGTCGCCCCAAACCGGTTCGAAGTCGGCGTCGGCGTGGACCCGGATGGTCGCCGCTCCGGCCACCAGCCGCACGGCCGCCTCCACCACCAGCAGCAGGTCGCACCAGTGCCGCTGCAGCCGCAGCACCCCCGACTCGATGGCGCTCGAATCGAGCAGGTCACCCACGAGCCGGCCGAGCCGCTCGCCCTCGTTGGCGATCGAGCGGAGGAAGCGGTCGGTCGAGGCCGCATCCCAGGTCAGGTCGGGCTGGAGCAGGGTCGAGGCATAGCCCTGGATGGCGGTGAGCGGGGTGCGCAACTCGTGGCTGAGCGACGACAGGAGCTCGCGCTGGATGACCTGGGACCGGCGCAGCGCGGCGGCCTCGCGCCGGGTCCGCTCGAGGGCCTCACCCTCGAGCGCCAGCGCGAGAGAGCGCGTGGCGTCGTCGAGAAGCTCGAGCGTGTCGCCCGCCGACGGATGACCCGTGGGCAGGTGGGCGACGAGCACGGCCCGACCCTCGGGGTGCCGCAGGGCGACCGCCGCCAGGTCGGGCTCCACGAACCGGGCTCCGCCGCCCTGGCTCGCCAGGACCGACCGGGCGGCGGCACCGAACCGTGCGTCCATCGTCGCCGCGTCGCTGTGGTTGCCGTCGTCGTACATCGCCCCCGGCAGCAGGTCGCCGTCCCGCTCGACCAGCACCCCCACGCCGGCCGCGCCCAGTGCCCCGCTCAACGCCCGCAACGACGCACCGAGACCAACGACCACGCGGTCGGGGGTTGCCACCAGGGTCTCGAGCATGGCCCGCAGCGACTCCAGTATGCGGTTGCGGCGCGACAGCTCGGTCAGCAGCCGCTCACGCTCGATGGCCGACGCCACGTAGGCCAGGTAGAGCCGCGCCAGCTCGAGCTGCGCCGGCTCGGGCCTGCCGACCGACGTGGCGAAGCCCGACACGGTTCCGAGCACGCCGTGGGTGCCCACGATGGGCGCGGCCCACTCGCTGCGGATCCCCGAGGCCGCCGCGGCCCGGCGGTAGCGCTCGGGGCCCGGATCGCTCGCGAGGTCCTCGACCACCACCGGCTCGGCGGCTTCCGCGGCGAGCCCGGCACAGCCACC
>DASQUK010000227.1:0-3304 GCA_035641315.1 Acidimicrobiales bacterium
GGGAGGCGCCAGCCGCAGGCCAGGCAGCGGCCGTCGCCCCCGACCCGCCAGCGGCCCAGCTCGTACCAGTCCCGCTCGATGAGGAGCTCGCCGCAGCCGGGGCACCACGTGCTCGACCCGTCGCGATCGTGCACGTTGCCCGTGTAGACGTAGCGCAGCCCGTTGCGCAGGCCCCAGCGGCGGGCCCGGCTGAGCGTCTCGGGCGGCGTGTGCGGGACGTCCATCATCTTGAAGTCCGGATGGAAGGCCGTGAAGTGCAGCGGCACATCGGGCCCCAGGTGCTCCCCCACCCAGGACGTCAGCTCATCCAGCTCGGCGTCGCCGTCGTTGCGCCCGGGGATCAGCAGGGTCGTGATCTCGAACCAGATGTCGGTCTCGTGCCGCAGGTACTCCAGCGTCTCGAGCACCGGTTCGAGGTGCCCGACGCACACGTGCTTGTAGAAGTCCTCGGTGAAGGCCTTGAGGTCGACATTGGCGGCGTCGAGGTGAGCGTAGAAGTCCCGGCGCGGCTCCGGGCAGATGTACCCGGCCGTGACGGCGATGGCCTTGACGCCGACCTCGTGGCAGGCGTCGGCCACGTCGCTCGCGTACTCCAGGAAGATCGTCGGATCGTTGTAGGTGAAGGCGACGCTGCCGCAGCCGAGCTCGACCGCGGCGGCGGCGATCGCCTCCGGCGAGGCGGCGTCGGCCAGCGTGTCCATCTCCTTGGACTTGGAAATGTCCCAGTTCTGGCAGAACCGGCAGGCGAGGTTGCAGCCCGCGGTGCCGAACGACAGCACCGACGTGCCGGGCAGGTAGTGGTTCAGCGGCTTCTTCTCGACCGGGTCGATGCAGTAACCCGACGATCGCCCGTAGGTCAGGAGTACGACCTGGTCGTCGACGCGGCCCCGCACGAAGCACATGCCCCGCTGGCCCTCTTGCATGCGGCAGCGGCGGGGGCAGACGTCGCACTGCAACCGACCGTCGGGGAGACGGTGCCAATAGGCCGTCGGGTACGTGGCCGGCGCTTCGCCGTTCACAGCCTCACGGTAGTCCCGCCCTCCCGGGTGCGCCGACGGTCCGCCGCGGCAGAGTTGCCGCCCTCGCAGCGTGCTGACACTGGCACGGCGCGCGTTCCGTTTGCCATACTGGCGCCCCGTGGCTGGGGGCACGATGCGTCACGACACTACTGCCGAACGTACGGTCGGCCCCCGGCACAACGGCGGCCCGGCGCCGGCACCGGCCGGTTCCCGCCTCGGGGGACGCGCCCGCATCCGCCACGCCAGTGCCACCTCCCCGGCCGAGCCCTCGCTGGTACAGGTGCTGCTGGTCACCGCGCTGGGCGCCGCGGCGGCGGCCATCCTCATCGCCGTGGCCCGGTCCACCGCGGGGGACGCCGTCGTCACCCCCGTGGTCACCGCCTGTGTGCGGGCCGCGTCGTACGTGGGGCTGGTCATGGCGGCGGGCAGCACCGCGTTCGTGACCGTTGTCTGGCCCCGGGGCCGCACCGACCGGCGGTTGGCCTTGATGGTCTGGTACGGATGGCTGACGATCGGTGGCGCCACGCTGCTGCAGCTGGCGCTGCACGAGGGTGCCGGCCTGCTCGTCCCCGGCGGCGATCGCATCGCCAACGCCCTCGGCCTGCGGCTCGGCGTGCTGTTGGCCAGCGTGGTGTGGGTGGCGGCACTGCTCCGCGGACGGCCGGCGTCGCGGCTCGTGGGGTTGGCGCTGTTCGTGGTGCTCGTGTCCACCTGGATCTACGCCGGCCCCGAGGCGCCCGGTGTCGTCACCGTGGTGCTCACCGTGGCCCACATCGCCGCCGCCTGCCTGTGGGTGGGCGGCCTGGCGGTGCTGGCCGTCGTGCTGTTGCCCCTGGGCAGGACCGCGGCGCTCGCTCGGGTGCTCGCCCGCTTCTCGCGGCTGGCCACCGTCAACGTCGGCGTCCTGGCTGCCTCGGGAACCCTGCACGCGGTGAGCCGGGCAGGATCGGCTGGCCGGCTGTTCGACACGGCATACGGCTATGCGTTCTGGCTCAAGGTGGCCGCGGTGGGCGCCATGCTGGTGGTCGCCAACGGCAACCGGCGTTACGTGCTACGGCACGTGCGGTCGGCCACGCCTGCCCCGGCCGCGGTCCGGGCCGCCGGCAATGGCGATGGCGGCCGCGAAAGGTCCCCTCACCACAGCCCCCCTTACCACAGCGCCCCACCGCTGCACATGCTGGCCCTGTTCCTGGGGGCCGAGATCGCCTTCGGGGTCGTCGTGATGGTGCTGACCGCGGTGCTGGTCGGCGCCCCCG
The DNA here is from genome assembly GCA_035641315.1 of Acidimicrobiales bacterium. Taxonomy (GTDB): domain Bacteria; phylum Actinomycetota; class Acidimicrobiia; order Acidimicrobiales; family VFJN01; genus DASQUK01. The sequence goes on from DASQUK010000227.1 coordinate 2,276, forward strand.
TCAGCCGCTGATCGGCACGGGCCTCAGGCCGAGGCGGCGTAGGTCTTGAGCTCTTCCCGAAGCGCGGGGGTGAGCAGCTCGCCCGCCTTGGCCACCAGTTCCGTCGCCTGGTAGCCCACCGAGCCGACGTCGCAGTCGCGGGTGGCGACCACCCCGAGGGAGCTGCCGTCGGCGATCGCACACACGAACAGGAAGCCCAGGTGCATGGCCATGATGACCCGCTCGAGGCCGTCGCCTTCGAGCAGCCGGTCGGAGGCGTGGGCCAGGCTGGTGCAACCCGAGATGATGGCGCACAGCTGGTCGCCCTCCTCCTGGTTCAGCGTGTTCGATCGGGCGATGAGCAGGCCGTCCGACGACACCGCCACCGCGTCGGTCACACCCGCGGTCTCGTCGACGAAGTTGCTGAGCAACCAGTTGAAGTTGCGCGCCTCATCGGTCAGTGACATCAGCCCTACTGAGATCCTTGGTCCCGCTGTCTCCCGGTGTCGGCCAGGCTCCGCTGCACGCCGGCCGCCAGGCTACTGAGGAATCGCTGGATCTCGCCGGGGTCGACCCCGGGCTGCTGGTCGTCGAGGGCCGTCGCCGGTCGGATGGCCGGCGAACGACCGCCGAGGGGCATGGGGCCAGTGCCACCCGGGCGCTGCGCGCCCCGCACCCGCCGCGCCAGACCGCTTGCGGTCACCGCGGGTAGAGCGTCGGGGGCGGGGATGGCGCCGTTGGTGGCGGCCGGGGCGGCGTCGGCACCGGGTGAGGGCGCGGCCACGGGGGCCGTCGGACCGGCGAAGGCGGCAGGTGCAGCGGGTTCGGCGGCCGGCGCAATCGGGGCGACCGGTGCCGGAGGGGCCTGCGACGACGGCGCTCCCGGCGGCGGTGCCGGCGGGGCAGCCGAGGCCATGGCGGGGGGCGGTGCCGGCGGGGCGGCCGAGGCCATGACCGGCGCCTGGCCGACGGGGGCCGTGGCCGCCAGCTCTGCGGGCTCGGCGGGCTCGGCCGGAGCCGCGGCTTGCGTCTGGGCGGGGTGTCGGGAGG
>DASQUK010000228.1:0-3813 GCA_035641315.1 Acidimicrobiales bacterium
TGCGATCGCCGAGCCGGACAGCGATGCCTTGCCCACCCAGCTGTTGACCGGTGTCGCGGGGCCAGCCGACAGCCGGGGTGTCGGCGGCGGCGCTGTCGCGGGACACGGTCACCGTCGCACTGTTATAAAGCGCGGGCTCACTTGGGCTGGGAGGTCGCTCGGCGGGTGGCCCGGGGCCTGACCACGGGATCGTGGTGCGACCCGGGAGCCGCATGGAACAGTCGTGGCATGCGCAAGTACGTGATGATGGGGGTGCAGGGCAGCGGCAAGGGCACTCAGTCCAAGCTGCTCGCAGCCGACCTCGACTCGGTCGACATCGGCGTCGGCGACATCTTCCGTTGGAACTGCAGGAGCACACCAAGCTCGGTGCCCAAGTACGCCGTATCCTGGCGGAGGGCGGGCTGGTGGACGACGTGCTCGTCGAGTCGGTGGTGCGCGACCGCCTCGCGCTCCACGACTGGAACTACGGGTTCATCATCGACGGCTTTCCCCGCAACGCTCGCCAAGCCGAGTTCTTCCTCGAGAGCTACGACATCGACGGCGTCGTCGTATTGGAGCTCCCTGACAAAGAGGTGCATCGGCGGGTGCTCGCCCGGCGCCTCTGCTCGCGCCGCGGGCTCGACTACAACCTGATCGTCTCACGGCCGGCCGAACCCGAGACCAGCGACGTGTGGGCGGCGAGCTCGTCGCCCGTCCCGACGACACGCTCGAGGTCCTGGCCGCCCGGCTGGCGGACTACCACGCCAAGACCCGGCCCATCATCGAGCTCTTCGAACGCAAGGAGTTCGTCGCCCACATCGACGCCACCCAGGCCGTAGACCACGTCCAGGGCGAGATTCGCAAACGGCTCGGCCACCCACCTCTGGACCGGCGCCACCCACGTCCATGACGGCCAGGGTCAGCGGCGAGCACGACCAGCCTTGGCCGTCGACCCTGGCGCGTCTCATGCCGGCCAGGTCCATGTCGGTGCGCGCCTCCAAGTGTTCACCGTCGCGGCATGTAGCGGTCCTCCGGGCGTTCGAAGCATGACCAGGACATGGTGAGGTACTTCAAGGAACTGATCGAATGCGGAGCGATCAAGCCGGTCATCGATCGGCGGTATCCACTGGCCCAGATTGTTGACGCCTACCAGTACGTGGAGACGGGGCGGAAGGTCGGCAACGTCGTGATCAGCGTCGAGTCTTCGCGCTCCCCGTCGAGGCGGGAGAGGAGCGCGCCCGGTCGACGCGGCCCGCCGTGAACTCGACGTGGGCCTCGATGGCCGCGCAGCGGGCGGCCTCTCTGCGCATCCCGCGTGCCGGCGGTCTACTGTTGTGCTGTCCGGGGGGCCAGTGCACTGTGTGGCGGCCCGGGGAACATCACGAGCGCAGGGCCGAGCCGAGCCGGCGAGTGGTGGCACTTCAGCTTGCCGTTTCGGGGGTCACGTTGCCCGAAGGGGCAGTGAGGGGGAAAGGCGATGCAACAGCGTCTTCGTCTCCGGGGAGTTCTCGTGCCGATTCTGGTGGTCGCCGCGGTCATCGCGACCCTGAGCACGCCAGTCGGTGCTCATCCGGATCCCGGCGGTGACCACGTCCACGACGGCGGCGACCTCGACGCCCATCACGAGGACCCGTCGGCTGCGCTGGTGGCGCAAGATGCGTCGACGGCCAACGTGATCTCGGACGGACCTTTTGCCAGGGTGGCCAAGAACCTCGACCTCGTCGGTCGAGGGGAGCGCAACGTCGAGGACGCGACCACCGATGTCTGGGCGCTGGACGGCTATGCGTACACCGGCACCTTCAACAGTCCGTGTGGTGGCGAGCCCGGGGCCGGGATCTGGGTGTGGAACGTCGAAGATCCCAGCAAGCCGGGCTTGGCGACGGTGATCCCGTCGCCGACCGGCAGTCGCAGCAACGACGTCAAGGTCGCCACGATGAGTTCTGGCGACATCCTGGTGCACTCGAACGAGCCGTGCGCCGAGGGTGGTCCCGGAGGCTTCGAGATCTACAACGTTGACGATCCGACGAACCCGGTCTTTCTCGCTCACGTGCAAATCGACGAGATCGCGGAGATCACCCCGCTCTTCTTCGCGCCGGGCGCGCTCGTGGACAATGGCGTGCACAACCTCTTCCTCTTCACCCAGGGCGACCGTGACTACGTGGCAGCCCAGTCCGAGGGCGTTTTCGACGGCTTCCGGATCTACGACATCACCGATCCCACTCATCCGGTCCTGGTGTCGGGTTGGGGCGCTGAGGAGGTCTTCGATCCCGGAGTAGGGGATCTGACCCTCGCCGACGATCCGACCGGCGCGCGGACGCTCGACGCCGTCCTCTGGCTGCTCGGGCTCCCGCCCTTCAGTGGCTTCGGTGCGTCCCAGAACCGCCTGCTTCACGATTTCACGATCACCAGCGACGGCAACCTCGCCTACCTGGCGCACTGGGACGCCGGTCTGATCCTGCTGGACATCAGCGACCCGGCGAACCCGCAGTACATCTCGACGGCGCTCGACCCGGTGAACGGCTCGCTCGATGGCGAGGTCAACAGCCATTCGGTGTGGCCGAGCGAGGACGGCAGGATCGTGGTCGAGGGCGAGGAGGACTTCTCGGTCTTCGAATCCGAGGTCCCACCGACGAACCTTGGCCTCCAGTTCCTCAACACGATCCCCGGCGTCGCTGTAAGTACCTCGGCGGGTGACGCGTTCGAGGCCAACCAGATAGGGAACAGCGGCACGATGACCGCCACGAGCGTCGAGGTCACAAGCGGGCCACTGGCCGGTCAGACCTTCGACGCGGTCGAGTTCGAGGAGAACAATGTGCCCCTGGGTGAAGGATCGGTGTCTGGGGACTTCGTGTGGGTTGGTCGAGCCTGTGATGGCGACCCGTTCGCGAACCCGGTTGATCCGGGGGACATCGCCGTCGTCCGGCGTGGTCAGTGCTTCTTCTCGGACAAGGAGGCCAATGTCGCCGCTGCGGGCGCAGCGGCCCTCGTTGTGGCCAACAACCAGCAGGACTCGGTGTGGTCTGGCCTGCGCATCTGGGACTACAGCGACCCCGCCAATCCTGTCCTTGCGAGCACTTTCAATACGACGTGCTCGGCGAATCCTGAAGCGGAGGGATGCGACCGCAACGGCACGTACTCTGCGCACAACGTCCAAGTCGAAAGCCGCGGCAACAGGACGTTCGCCTACGTCTCCTGGTACTGGGACGGCATGCTCGTGCTCGATGTGACCAATCCGCACAACCCCGTTGAGGTGGCCCGCTACCTCGATCGCACCGGGCCCAACGATGGGCTCGCGAACGACTTCTGGGGCGTCTACAAGGAACACGAGATCCCGTTCATCTACGGCTCCGACCGTAACGGCGGGCTCTACGTCTTCCAGCAGAAAGGCTCGGGCAGCGGCTGACGAACAGACTCGAATCCCGGCACCCATACCTCAAGCAGGTGTCTCATAACACGCGCTCCACGAAGACTTCGAGCGCCACCTATCTGCGGTACCGAGGCACATAACGCCCGGATCGCACAGAGACCGATCGCCGGCGCCACTCGCACAGATCGGCGCCTCTGGTGCCGGCCACGACCAATCGGCACGCGTACAGATCGACCGCAGTCGCGCACCTCGCCTGAGTCCGGGGGCGGGCGCCGTCGACACACAGCGCGACGATGAGCTTTGCCTCGACCGGCCAAGCCCCGGGTGGTGGTGTAGGCGACGGTCACCGCGTCGGCCTCATTCGTTGTTCTACATGACTTCGCTTAGGGCGTGGCCGGTCACCTCCTCGATGTCGCTGGTGATGATCCGTAGGCGGGCCTTGGCGAGGCCCTCGGCGCCCATGTAGC
>DASQUK010000229.1:0-10083 GCA_035641315.1 Acidimicrobiales bacterium
CCGCTGGAACCGTCACACTGGGTGCTCGTCGTGGGCATCGCGCTCGCCTACCTGGGCGCCGTCGAGCTGGAGAAGTGGATCAGCCGACGTCCCAAGTGACGACGAGCTATCCGGTGCCCGTTGCTGGGAGCTCGTCGGGCAGAGCTGTTGAGCCATTTTCGTGGAATTGAACCGCTAACCGCTTCCTACCTTGGGCTGCGTCGATCGTCAAGGTCGGCGCTATGTCGCTCGTACCGGTACCGTCTTCGCGCCGAGACGGGACGAGACATCGCTGCCTGCGGCCGCATGAGCGGCGTCGCGAAGCAGCCAGGGGGAGTACGGTGAGCGGTCTGGCTCGCGAGTCGTCCCCCGAGATCCCGCACCCACCCCCGCCCTCGCCTCGGAAGACGGAATCAGGCTGGCGCGTGGAGCCAGCGCCCGACGGAAGAGGGACGCCCGCCCCGTCCAAGCGGCCCATGATCCCTCGGGGGAGGCTGTTCATCTGGTTCGTGCTTGCGCTCTTGGCGGTGAACCTAGTGGTTTCGTTCGCGACCGGGCGACCGGAGGAGCGGAACCGGGTGCCATACCAGCCCTTCTTCGTCGACCAAGTGGAGGCCGGCAACGTCGAGGAGATCAGCTCTCGGGCGGACTCCATCGAGGGCGAGCTGAAGAGCGAGGCGACCTTCAATCCGCCTGGCGACGCCGAGCCGGTAGCGGTCACCAGGTTCGAGACCGAGGTCCCGGCCTTCATCGACCCAGCCGGGCTCACCAGGCTGCTCGCGGAGCAGAACGTGGTCATCAACGCCGAAGCGCCCGACGAGGGCCGGTCGCTGTGGCTCTCGCTCGTGCTGGGCTTTTTGCCGACGATCCTGCTGGTCGGGTTCTTCATCTGGCTGTTCCGTCGCCAGAGGGGGGCGGGTGGGGGCGGGATCCTCGGGGGCTTCGGTCGTTCCACGGCGCGGCGGGTCACGTCCGGTGAGCAGGAGCGAGTCACCTTCGACGACGTCGCGGGAATCGACGAGGCGGAGGACGAGCTCGTCGAGGTCGTGGAGTTCCTCAAGAACCCTGGGCGTTACACGAAGCTCGGCGCACGGGTACCTCGTGGGGTGATGCTGTACGGGCCGCCGGGGACCGGCAAGACGCTGCTGGCCCGCGCGGTGGCGGGTGAGGCGGACGCTGCCTTCTTTTCGCTCTCCGCCTCGGAGTTCGTGGAGGCGATCGTGGGTGTGGGTGCGTCGCGGGTGCGCGATCTGTTCAAGCAGGCGAAGGAGGCGGCGCCGGCGATCGTCTTCATCGACGAGCTGGACGCGGTCGGCCGCTCTCGGTCGGGCAACGTGGGCGGGATCAGCGGGGGTCACGACGAGCGCGAGCAGACGCTGAACCAGATCCTCACCGAGATGGACGGGTTCGAGCCCGGCACGAACGTGATCGTGCTCGGCGCGACGAACCGTCCCGAGGTGCTCGACCAGGCGCTGCTACGCCCGGGGCGGTTCGACCGCCGGATCGCGGTCCAGCCCCCCGACCGCAAGGGCCGCGTGGAGATCCTGCGGATCCATGCCCGCTCGGTGCCGTTGGCGCCCGATGTCGACCTGGACCGCCTCGCGGCCTCCACTCCGGGTGCGACAGGCGCCGACCTGGCGCTGATCGTCAACGAGGCGGCGCTGTTCGCCGCCCGCCGTGATCACGCCGCGGTCGAGCAGCGCGACTTCTCCGACGCGATCGAAAAGATCACCCTCGGCGCCGAACGCCAGGTCGTGATGACCGACGCGGATCGCGAGCGCACCGCCTACCACGAATCCGGTCACGCGCTGGTGGGCATGCTCACCCCAGGCGCTGATCCGGTGCGCAAGGTCTCGATCATCCCGCGTGGCCAGGCGCTCGGCGTCACACTCGCCACCCCCGAGAGCGACCGCTACAGCTACCGCCGCGACGAGCTGCTGGCGAAGATCAAAGTGGCGCTCGGCGGACGCGCCGCCGAGAAGGTGGTGTTCGGCGACCTGACCACCGGCGCTGAGTCGGACATCCAGAACCTGACCCAGATCGCCCGCAGCATGGTTGGCCGCTGGGGGATGAGCGATGCGATCGGCGCGATCGCGGTCACGGACGGCCGCGACGACCGCCTGCTGCTGCCCGGCGCGTCAGCGGCCTCGGAACCGACCCAACAGCTGGTCGACGAGGAGGTCCGCCGAATCGTCGACGGCGCCGAGGAGGAGGTCACCGAGCTCCTCAAGCGCGAACGCAAGCGCCTCGAGACGCTGGCGAGCGCGCTGCTGGAGCGCGAGACGCTCGACCAACCAGAAGCCTATGAGCTTGCCGGGGTCGAGCTTCCCCAACTCGATGCCGAGGCGGCCAACCCCCACGCCCGACCCCCGGCCACGGTGGACGGGGACGCTGGTTCGGGTACGTAGGCTCCAGATTGGCACCCGGAGAAGCCAGTGCCCGTTGCCCGGTCTGTCAGCGTGGCCGGTGCTCGGTGCCCTGGCCTGGCGTGATCGTCATGAACCGGACCGGTTCGTGGACGTCCGCTGTGTGCCACACGTCAGCGGGGTTGATCATCGCTTCGCACGGGCCAGAGCCCGACAGGCTCGGGCTCGCCGTCGAGCTCCCGGATGACCGTCATCCGGCCCGACAGGCAGATCACGACCTCGTCGCCGGCGGGGTGGCGCTCGCAGGTGTCCCATGGTCGGCTGCCTTCGAAGACCATGACCATCCGGCCCTGCGCGCCGTCCTCAGCGACCGCGGCGGCGTAGGCCTCCAGTACCTGGGCGTCCCAGTCGAAGCCATCGACGGCCAGCGCCCGCGACCCGAGGCCGAGATGGACAGGCGTGGCAGTGAGATCGATCGCGTCACGAGGTTCGGTCACGAGCTTCATGCCCGGAGCGTCGCACGAACGCGGCCTGAGGTCTTGGACGAAAGGAACCAGCAGCCGCCCGCGGCAGGGGCGCCCGCCCCTCCACGGAGTCCGAGAATGGCCCTGATCGCTGACTCATGACCCCTCCTCGACGCCGGTGTCCTCGGCCCTCGGCTCGTTCACACTACGAACCAGCCGGGGGTTGCGCCTCGAACGGAATGAGCCGTCCGGGCGCCGTCCGCAGCTCAGCGAGGGGCGCGCTGGTTCGATGCCGCGGGGTCACCACGCTCGAGCGACATCGGTGTGAGGGCCCCGGGCGGATCTCCCTGAGTCCATACCAGCGTCAGGCGATGGTGCCGGAACCGCCAGCCCACCGGCCCGCGTATCAGCTGGGCGTCGACATGGCCACCGATGTGGAGGTGGTCACCGGGGTCGCCCTCGCGGTGCACATGCGTGGCAACCAGGGTGAATCGGGCCGACGCCATGTCACCGTCCCGAGTGACGTCGACGACGTAGTTGCTGGTGCGGTGGAGCGTCCGGCCCCACAGCCCCATTGTCCTGCGCGGCGGCCGACGTCTCGGCTCGGCTCACGTCCCCTTGCCTGAGGACGAGCTGGCGGCCTCGACGGAACCAGCGACGAGCTCGTCGGCGAGGGCGACCGCTGCTGTCGCCGCGCCTCTGCGACCGAGCATGGCGCCGTTGATGTAGAGGCCGTCGATGATGAGCATGATGCGATCGGCCAACGCGCGCGGGTCGCGAGCACCGGCGCGTCGGGCCAGTGTGAGCAGCCGGGCGCGCAGATCCTTGACGTGCCGCACCGCCACCTGGTTGGCGGGATGGGCGTCATCGGGGTACTGCGAATAGGTGGTGCGGAACGGGCAGCCCGCATAGTCGGGTGCGGTGACCTGATCGGCCACCGCCTGCACCAGCGCGACGAGTTGGCGAGCAGGATCGCCAGCATGCGGATGGGTCGCCTCATCCATGATCGCGCCCCACTCCCGCTGGCAGCGCTCGAGATAGGCGACGACGAGGTCGTCCTTGCTGGGAAACTCGCGGTACAGAAGCTTCTTTCCACACCCGCATTCGTCGATGATCCGCTGTGTTCCCACGCCCCGGGGGCCGTGCTCCTGGAACAGGCGCGCGGCGTTGTCCAGTATGTGGTCCCGTGCCCCGGGGGCGGGCTTGCGTGCCATCCGGTACCTCCTCGTCCAACACGTTACCGGACCGATCGGTCCCCGACGTATTGACACGATCGTTCATCGGTAATATAAGGGACCAAACGGTCCCAGACCAATCAGTCCCCTAACTGGAGAGACGATCATGTCGACTTCGGCCCCAGTTGGTTCCGGATGGTGAGCGCCATGCGAGCCCTCGTCTACAACCCCGACGCTCCCCAAGGCCTCGAGCTGGGCGAGGTACCCGAGCCCGAGGCTCGCCCGTCCGAGGCGCTGATCGGCGTGGCGGCGGTATCGCTCAACTTCGCCGACGTGGCCTTCCTGCGCAATCGTCTGGCACCCGGCGCCGTGCCAGGCTTCGATGCATCGGGCGTCGTTCTCGTCGCCGCCACGGATGGCTCCGGTCCGCCGGCAGGCACCCGGGTGGTGACGTTCGGCTGGTCGGGTGCGTGGGCCGAGCAGCGAGCCGTCGAACCGGCGGAGCTGGCGGTGGTGCCCGACACGGTCGAACTGGAGGTGGCTGCAGCGATCCCGGTGGCCGGCGTGACCGCGTTGCGGGCGCTGCGGCAGCTCGGCTCGCTGGTTGGGCGCCGGGTGCTCATCACCGGCGCCTCTGGCGGGGTGGGACGCTTCGCGGTCCAGCTCGCGGCCAGGGCGGGCGCACACGTCGTGGCTTCCGTGGGCAGTCCCGACCGGGCTGAGGGACTGTCGGCGCTCGGCGCCGCCGAGGTGGTGGTCGGTGTGGACGGGATCTCCGAGCCGGTGTACGGGGCGCTCGACAACGTGGGTGGTCGCACCCTCGCCGACGTCTACGCGCTGCTCGAGCCCGGAGGTTCCGTGCAGAGCGTTGGCATCGCGTCGCTCGAGCCGACCACCATCGACTTCGAGGAGGCGCGCCTGCGCGGTGGTGACACGCGCATCGAGGCCTTCGCCGTCGGCCCAGGCTTCGGTCCCGACCTCGAGTTCCTGGTCGGGCTCGTCGCCGCCGGAGAGCTCGACGCCCAGATCGGCTGGCGGGGCTCGTGGGAGAAGGCAGCCGACGCCGCCGCGGCGCTGCTGGGACGTCAGGTCCGGGGCAAGGCGGTCCTGGAGGTGTCGCCGTGACCACCATGGCGGGCCAGCGGGTCGTGGTCGTGGGTGGCACCAGCGGCATGGGCCTCGCCACCGTGCGAGCGGCGGCGGCGCTGGGCGCAGACGTGGTCGCCGCCGGCCGGCAGCCGCTCGCCCGACGCGAACCCATCCCCGGGGTCCAGGCCGCCGAGGTGGACGTCACCGATCACGAGTCGGTGCAACAACTCTTCCGGAACGTGGGCAAGCTCGACCACCTCCTCGTCACCGCCTCACCTGGCAAGCCGGGCGCGTTCGTGGATGAGGACCTCGCGACCGCGCGCTCGTTCATGGACGGCAAGTTCTTCGGCAGCTGGACCTGTGCCCGGTACGCCGTCCCCGGCCTGCGAGAAACGGGGTCGATCACCTTCGTCACCGGCGGTGCTGTGGTACGACCGCCCGCCCACGGCTCGATGGTCACGGCCGCCTTCGCGGCCCTCGAAGCCCTCACCCGCGCCCTGGCGATCGAGCTCGGCCCGCGGCGCGTCAACGCCATACGACCCGGCTACACCGACAGCGACATGTGGTCGTTCCTGCCCCCGACGGCACGAGACGAGCTGCGCCGGCGTGTCGCCGAAGCAATGCCGGTCAAGCGCATGGGCACGCCCGATGACATCGCCGACGCCGCGGTGTTCCTCATGACCAACCGGCAGGTGACAGGGACGGTCCTCGAGGTGAGCGGCGGAGAGACGCTGGTCGACTCCCTGGATGGCATGCCGTGATCCTGGTCACCGGGGCCACGGGCAACATCGGGAACGCGCTCGTCCACGGCCTCGCCGCCCGCGACGAGGCCGTGCGGGCGCTGGCGCGAAACCCGGACCGCGCCCGCTTTCCCCCCACCGTCGACGTGGTCTCGGCCGACCTGGAGACGCTCGAAACCGTCGTCCCGGCGCTCGTCGGCATCCGCAAGCTGTTCCTGCTGGGAGGATTCGCCACCACCGACCTGCTACGCCGGGTCCGTGAGGCCGGTGTCGAACACATCGTGCTGCTCACATCACGCTGTGTCATTGGCGGCAAGCCGGACAACGCCATCACCCGGATGTGGCTCGACGCCGAAGCCGCCGTGCGCGATTCCGGGGTGCCCTGGACGATCCTGCGACCCAGCGGCTTCCACTCCAACGCCCTGCGCTGGCTCCCCCAACTCCAAGGCGGCGACGTCGTGCGGGCGCCGTGGCCGGACGTCCGCATCGCGTCGATCGACCCAGACGACATCGCCGCCGTTGCCGCCACGGTCCTCACGCAGCGCGGTTACGAGGACACGGCCCCCGCGTTGAGCGGACCCCTACCGCTCACCCCGGGCGAGCAGGTCGGCACGCTGGCGCGCGTGCTGGGGCGGCCTCTCCGCTACGAACCCATGACGGACCACGAAGCACGCGCCCAGATGGAGACCGACACCCCGGCATCCTTCATCGACGCCTACTTCCGGTTCTTCACCGGCGGTGAGTTCGACGACGCCGGCGTCGTGCGCTCCGTCCAGGAGATCACGGGCCACCAGCCCCGCAGCTTCGAGCAGTGGGCCCACGATCACGCCCACGCATTCACGAACGGCGTATGACCGGCAACGGCACGGCGGATCAACCAGCCGCCGGACCCCAGGAGCAACCGATGGCCAGAGATCCTGGAGCAGGAAGCGACGGCGACAGAGCGAGCCCGAACAAGCAGCTCGTGCACCGACTGGTCGATGACGCCATCAACGCCCGCCGCTTCGAGGTTCTCGACGGGCTCGCCACCAGCAGGCTCGCGCCCAAGCTCCGAACCGCGTTCGAGCAGTTCCGCACTGCGTTCCCCGACTGGCACCAAGAGATCGTCGAGCTCGTCGAGGAGGGACACACCGTCGTAGCCCGCTTCCGCTGTACCGGCACCCAGGCGACGGAATGGCAGGGCCTCGCGGCCACCGGCCGGGCGATGGACGTGGACGAGGTCTCGTTCATCCGCATCACCGACGGACGGATCAGTGGAATCTGGGGCCTGGAGGACACCTGGACACGAATCAGACAGCTCGTTGGCGACGACGTCACAGTCGGGGAGCTCGGCTCGCTCAGCTGAGGCGGACACACGAACCTCGACCGCCGACCTGGTCAAGCTGAGTGACCTGCTCGAGCTGGCCCGCCAGGGGCACGTAGCTGGCGTTCCATGTCGTGCCAGGCGGGGTGGCGCTGGTGGAGTCCGAGGATCTCCCTGGCGTACGACCTGATGGTGTCGGGATCAGCGATCGTAGGGGTCGGGGATGTCGTCGGTGAGCGTGATCTGGTCGATGCCGGCCGGTTCGAGCATGCTGGCTCGGGTCTGCCCGTCGGCGGTGAGGGTCAGCGAGACGACGCCGCACCGCTTGACGCCGAAGGGCGCCTGGAAGCGGTCCGGGAGCACCGCCCAGGTTGTGGGTGCCCAGACGTCGCGCCTGGCATCCGTTTCCAGGATGCGGAACTGGTGCACATGACCGCTGACCACCAGCGGCGCGGCGCGGCGATCCAACCAGCGCTCGAGCCGCTGGCGCGCCGGCTGGGGGACGAAGCGGTACGGCGGCGCAGTTGCCAGCTCGGCGTGCGGGGCGGAGAGCGGCTTGTGCATGAGCATGACCGTCGGCTGGCCGGCAGGCATGCTCTCGAGCTGGTCGTCCAGCCAGTCCCATTGGGCGGCCTCGGCGGCGAGGCCCGAGCCGAACAGCTGGGTGTTGAGCGCGAGCAGCGTCCAACCCGCCCGATTGATCGCCCATCGGTCGGGGCCGATGGTGTCGAGCCAGCTCTGGCGCCCCTCCGAGGTGATCGTCTCGTCGTTGGTGTGACCGTTCACCGGGTTGTCGCCGACGTCGTGGTTGCCGGGGACGGCGTACCAGGGGACGGAGAGGCGGTCCAGGAGGGCCCGGGCCCGGTCGAGCTCGCGGGCATCGCTCATGCCGTCGAGGGTGAGATCTCCAACGTGCAGCACGAGGTCGGGCCTGGTGCGGTCGACATGACCGAGCACGGCGTCCCAGTTCGCCCTCGCTTCGGGGGCACGCGGTGACAGGTGGGTGTCCGACGTCACGATCGCGCGCAGCTCGCCCATCACCCGGACGCTATCGGCACGTCGCCGTCGTCCGTCCCCGGCGCGACCGGTATCGGACCGATCGCCGGGTGGTCTGTCACACTGCGGTGGATCGAGGCTGCGGGTCCTGGCCGTCGAGGGAGGTGAGCGGTGCCCGATTTCGGCCGAGAGTTGCGGTTCGGGTACTTCCTCGTGCCGAACGCCGCCGACCCGGTCGTGTCGCTGGCGCGGGAGGTCGAGCGCCGCAGATTCGATTATGTGGCGATCCAGGATCATCCCTATCAGCGGCGCTACCTGGATACCTGGACGCTGCTCAGCGTGATCGCCGGGGCGACGTCTCGCCTCGGGCTGTTCCCGGACGTGGCGAACGTGCCGCTGCGGCCGCCGGCCGTGCTGGCCAAGGCAGCGGCGAGCCTGGACGTCTTGAGCGGCGGCCGGGTCGAGTTGGGGCTCGGTGCCGGCGGCTTCTGGGATGCCATCGCCGCGTATGGAGGGCCACGGCGCCAGTCCCCCGCGGCCCTGGCGGCGTTGGACGAGGCGATCTCTGTGATCCGCATGGTGTGGAGCGGGGACCGCAACCTGCGGTTCAACGGACAGCACTACCAATTGGCCGGCGCGCAGTCGGGCCCCGTCCCTGCCCACCCCATCGGGATCTGGCTCGGCGTCTACGGCCCCCGGGCCCTGCAGTTGGCGGGTCGGGTGGCAGATGGGTGGGTGCCGTCGCTCACCGGCGACCTGGGCGCGGTCGTCGAGATGGCTCGCCGTCTCGACGATGCTGCGACCGAGGTGGGGCGTGATCCGGGCGAGATCCGCCGGATCCTGAACGTGCACGGCGTCATCACCGATGGCAGCTCCAACGGTGTCCTGCACGGCCCGGTCGACCAGTGGGTCGACGAGTTGACGGATCTGGCGGTCAGGACCGGCTTCGACACGTTCGTGATCTGGGCTGAGGGCGATGACCAGATGCCCCGGTTCGCCGACGAGGTCGTGCCCGCCCTCCGGGCACAGGTCGCGGCCGAGCGCGCAGGCCCCCGCGGGTGAAGTGCGGCACATGGCGATCGCTAGCGTGATCTTCGACCTCGACGGCGTGCTCGTGGACTCCGAGCCGCTGTGGGAGGACGTTCGGCGCCGATTCGCGCTCGCCCATGGGGGTCGGTGGGACGCCGATGCCCAGCGGACGATGATGGGCATGAGCTCGGGCGAATGGGCGGAGTTCATGCGTACCCAGCTCGGCGTCGCCCTCCCGGAGCGGGAGATCGTCGCGGGCGTGGTCGACGACATGGCGGCGCGCTACAGGGACGGTGTTCCGCTGCTGGCCGGGGCGGACGACGCCGTGCGACGTATGGCGGCTCGCTGGCCCCTCGGCCTGGCATCATCGGCGAATCGGCCGCTCATCGACATCGTGCTGGCAGCGGCGGGAATGGACTCGTATTTCGCGGTCACGGTCTCGTCGGAGGAGGTTCCACGGGGCAAGCCCGCTCCCGACGTCTACCTCGAGGTCAGCCGGCGCCTCGGGGTGGACCCCTTACGCAGCACCGCGATCGAGGACTCGACCAATGGGCTGTTGTCGGCCCTGGCCGCTGGCATGCGGGTCATTGCCGTGCCGAGGACCGGCTTTCCGCCGGATCCCGAGGTCCTGGCGCGGGCGGACGCCGCCATCCGCGACCTCGAAGCGCTGTCCATCGAGGTCGTCGACCCCACACTGACCGGCTGACCCGAGCGCGCGAATGACACGGAACCGGGCCTAGCTGGAGATGCTCACTCCCGCCGAGTTCGCTCGGCAGTGGCGGACCAACCGACCCAAGCTCTCATAGCCGGTGGACCGATCAACCGGGGTCCGGTCAGGCGCTCCGTCGTTAGTGCACAGCATCAGGAGATGGGCGGTGCCCTCCCTTGTTGAAGGCTGTGAGCCACCCCGCGGGCTGCCGCCATTTTTCCGCCGTAGGAGGG
>DASQUK010000230.1:0-3561 GCA_035641315.1 Acidimicrobiales bacterium
ACAGTCCGCCGTAGTACTCCTTCAACGACAGCACGCCGAAGGCCACGTGCCGGGCCTCATCGGACATCACGTAGCGCAGCAGCTGCTTGAGCAGCGGGTCCTGCGTGAGCATGTGCATGAAGCCGAAGGCGGCCAGCGCCAGGCCCTCGACCATGATCTGCATGCCCAGGTAGGTCATGTCCCAGCGGCTGTCGTTGATGATGTCGTCGAGCAGCATCTTGAGGTGGGCGTTGATGGGATAGTGCCCGGTGAGCTTGGTGTCGAGGTACTTGGCGAACACCTCGACGTGGCGGGCCTCGTCCATCACCTGGGTCGACGCGTAGTACTTGGCGTCGATCCACGGCACCGTCTCGACGATCTTGGCGGTGCACAGCAGGGCCCCCTGCTCGCCGTGCATGAACTGGCTGAGGCGCCAGTTCTGGCCCTCGATGACGAGGTTGGTCCACTCCCGCTCGGTGAAGTGCTCGAACGGTGAGCCCGGGGTCCGGGCGGCCTCGCGGAACCGCTGGATGATCGGGTTGCCACCCATCTCGCTGGCGAGCTTCTCGACGTCGACCTCGGTGTCCCAGGGGAGGTCGGTCTCGCCGTTCCACTGCGAGTGCTTGGCCTTCTCGTAGAGCTTGTTGAGCGCAGGGCGGGCGCCCTTCTCGTAGTCCCACGTGAAGATGGCCTCGGCACTGTCGGTGACCGTGTGGATGGCCTCGTCGACGTCGGTGTTGGCGATGGACAGGATCGCCTCGAGGTCGTCGACGTCGCGCCGGCCGATCAGGTCCTCATGGGTGGGATGGGCGCTCACGGTTGCATTCCTTCCGGTCGCTGGGGGGTGACGGCGTCGATCAGGCGGTCGATGAGTGCGGACCACTCGGCCTCGCCGGCGTGGGGCAGTCCGACGGCCTCCATGAGCAGGAATCCCATGCCCAGGGCCTGGCAGAACTCGGCGACGGCGGCGGCGTCGAGGTCGGGCGCCAGGTCGCCCTCGCGCTGGCCGCTGGCCACCACGTGGGCCACCAGCGACCGGAACGTGACGAGCCGCTTGCGCAGCAGCGCCGCCACCTCGGGATCGCGGCGCGCGGCCACAAGGGCCTCGAACAGCAGCGGCCGCTTGTCCCGGCGCGCGGTCGGCAGCTCGTGGCCGGCCCGGCGCAGCCCCTCGGCGGTGCCGCCGGCCAGCTCGATGGTGGCGAACAGCGAGTCGACCGAGGCGGTGCCCACGGCGGCCAGCAGCAGGTCGGCCTTGTTGCGGAAGTTGGTGTAGATGGCGCCGGTGCTGAGGCCGGCTCGGCGGACGATCTCCTGCACCCGGGCGCCCTCGTAGCCCCGCTCGGCGAAGACCTCGGCCGCCGCCGCTACCAGCCGGTCACGAACGGAGGTGTCCAGGTCGTTGGCGGCCGGGCTGGCGGACGGGGCAGAGGTGGCAGTCGGCACGAGATCCAGAATAACAGTTATTCACCTCCCCCGCAGGAGCACAGTTGACACGTGACCATTTGGTCACATATTGTCCCTCGTGTGGACGACGACGACCGTGTCTTCAAGGCTCTCGCCGACCCGACACGTCGCCACCTGCTCGACCGGCTGTTCCGCCGGGACGGCCGCACGCTCACCGACCTCGAGTCCGAGCTGGACATGACGCGCTTCGGCGTGATGAAGCACCTGCGGGTGCTGGAGGAGGCCGGTCTCGTCGTAACGCGCCGATCGGGGCGGGAGAAGTTGCACTTCCTCAACCCGGTCCCGATCCGGCTGATCCACGACCGCTGGATCGACAAGTACACCGAGCGCCGGGCCTCGGCGCTCGCCGACCTCAAGACCACCCTCGAGGAGGAGAGCTCATGACCACGACGACCCAGGCCGCGCAGACCACCCAGGTGTACCAGGTGTTCATCAAGGCCAGCCCGGAGGCCATCTGGGAGGCGATCACCACCCCGGAGTTCACACGGCGCTACTTCTACGAGGCACGCATCGAGGCCACGCCCGAGCGGTACCGATCGGTCGGGCCCGACGGGAGCGACTGGGGCGACGACCCGACGTTCGAGTACGACCCGCCACGGCGGCTGGTCCACGGCTGGCGATCGCTCTACGACCCCGAGCTCGCCGACGAGGCGATGAGCCGGGTGACCTGGGAGATCGAGCCACAGGAGGGCGGCTACTGCCTGCTGACCGTGACCCACGACCAGCTCGAGGGCGCCCCCAAGACGGCGGAGAGCGTCTCCGGGCGTGGCTGGATGATGGTGCTCAGCGGCCTGAAGACGCTGCTCGAGACCGGCGAGCCCCTGGCCGGGTGAGCGATGAGCCACTACCTCTACAAGCTGATCCCGCCGAGGCCGACCTTCGACCAGGACATGACCGACGCCGAGGCATCGGTCATGGGCCAACACGTGGCCTACTGGCAGGACCTGACCGAGAAGGGCACGGCGATCGTGTTCGGCCCGGTGGCCGATCCGGCCGGCGCCTGGGGCCTCGCGGTGGTCGAGGCGGAGGCCGAGCACGACGTGCACGCGCTCGGCGTAGGCGATCCCGCGGTCGCCTCGGAGCTGGCCCGGTTCGAGGTGTGCGCGATGCCGGGAGCGGTCGTCGCCCGGATCGGCGAAGCAGCACCTGTCCCCGGCGCGCCGGCGCCTGGCCGCGAGCTCGGCACGTCCAGCCCTCCCAGCCCTGACGTGGAGGTGGAGACTCCGTGAACGACCTGCGTGGGCGCCTGGACCGCTTCGCCGGGTCGGGCTTCGACGTGAGCCTGCAGTTCTACGACTAGGGCGGCCAGCTTCTGGCCTAGCGGGTGTGCGGGTGGTGGCCCGCGACGCGACCGACGGCCTGACCGGGCACGCTGGGGCCATGAACACCCCAACCGTCGCCCTCGTCACCGGCGCCAACAAGGGGATCGGCTACGAGGTCGCCCACCAGCTCGGCGCCCGGGGCATGATCGTGCTCGTGGGTGCCCGCGATGCCGAGCGAGGCGCCGCCGCCGAAGCGAGCCTGCGGGACCTCGGCATCGACGCCCACCATGTGTCGCTCGACGTGGCCGATGAGCCGTCGATCGCCCGGGCCGCTGAGCGCATCGAGACGGAGCACGCCCGGCTCGACGTCCTCGTCAACAACGCCGGGATCACCGGGGGTCCTGAGTCGGGGCTGCCCAGCCAGACGCCGCTGTCGATCCTGCGGGAGGTCTACGAAACCAACGTGTTCGGCGCCGTCGCCGTCACCAACGCGCTGCTGCCGCTGTTGCGCCGGGCGCCGGCCGCCCGGATCGTCAACGTGTCGAGCGAGGTGGGGTCGATCCACGCGACGCTCGACCGTGAGGGGCCGCTGTGGCCGATGGTCTCGATCCCCTACGTCTCGTCGAAGACGGCGCTCAACATGGTCACCGCCCAGTACGCCAAGGAGCTGTGGGACACGCCCATCAAGGTCAACGCCGCCAACCCCGGCTACTGCGCCACCGACCTCAACAACCACAGCGGGTTCCGCAGCGCCGAGCAGGGCGCCGAGGTCATCGTCCACCTCGCCACCCTGGGCGAGGACGGGCCCACCGGCAGCTTCTACGGACACCTGTGGGTCGAGGGCGCCGAGCTG
>DASQUK010000231.1:0-11443 GCA_035641315.1 Acidimicrobiales bacterium
TCGTCATGGGACCTGGCTTCTACGATCCAAATCTGACACCCGAGAGCATCGCCGAGAACTACGCAAGGGTCGAATCGATCGAGGGCTTCTCCGAACCGGGTCCGTTCGAGCCCGGTACTTGAGACGACGTTCAGAGTGCACACAGAACGACGGTTCTCGTGCGGCGTGCACCCGCATCCCCCGACGCAGCGCGAACCATGCTCCGAGACGTCGCGGCAGCACAGATCTGCCGATCTCGCGCCTCGGCGTTCTGTGCTGTCCGCCATGGGCTGCTCGACCCGAATATTCCCCGGCCTCGGGAGTCAGAAGCGAGTTAAGTCCAGCGGGGATCCCGGCCGGTGTAGGCCAGCAGCCGGTCCTGCGGGGACGCATCGTCGCCGATCGGGACTTCTGGCTTAAAGACGCCCTTCCGCTGCTCGTCGGTGAACTTCCCGTGCACCATCTCGTACGCGGCCGCGGCGAGGCCATCGGGCATCGTCTCGTCCTGGCCCGTGGCACAGGCCACGTCCCAGCTGTGCACGAGGAGGTCGCTGAACGCCACGCCGAGCGCCGGACCGGTCTTCTCGATGGCCCCGGGTTCCGCGTATGCGCCGAGCATGTCGCGCCGCACTGCCTCGAAGTCCGCCACGGGGTCAGCGCTGAGCGTGGCAGGCGGTGTGGGGCTAGGGGGCGACGCGTCCTCGCCCCGAGCGCGGCTCAGGAAGTACCGCTGGGTCTCGAGGATGTGATTGAGCAGGGTGCGCACATCCCAGTCGTCGCACGGCGTCTTGGCGTCGAGCTTCTCAGTGGCGCCGGAGACCTTCTCGGTGGCCCATGAGCTCGCACGGTCGTACAGGTCGAGCGGGTCAGGTTCCATTGGTGACCTCCTATCGGCAATCGAGGTCCCCTTACCCGCTCACGGGCGCGGTAATCGCCGCTGACCGGTCGGTGCTTCCTCGGCCCGAGGGATGAGCCGACTAGCGCCAGTTTCCGCCACTGAGTAACGGCGATGCCGAGATCGTGACGCGGGGGCCGCGTGTCAGCCGGCGATCAGGAGGAAGTCCTCGCAGAAGTCACCGATGTCATGGCGCCCCGTCTGTTCCTTGACGACGCCGAGGAACTCGAGGAACTCGTCGTCGGACGGGTCGGTGGGCGTTCCCGCATGGTCGATGAGGACCTCGACCCTTTGGATGCCGGTGCTCCTCAGCACGACCGGGCTGTGCGAGCCCGACGAGACGAAGTTCCCCGCGCCCTGGCCGAGGATCGTCAGCGTCCCGTCACCGTTGTCGGTCACCCGCAGGTCCCTGGAGGAGAACCTGAACGTGACAACCATGGTGTGGCCGTTGGCCAGGTTGGTGAACGTGTCGGTGCCCCGAACATGTTCGGCGCCGTACGCGAGGCCGTCGGGCCCGTGCGGATTGAACAGGAACTGCCCATCGAGGACGCGGTCGAATTGCAGCGTCAGCCCGCAGTCGACGATGGTCTCGTGCACCTCGTCGTGAAAGTGGTCGTGCTCAAGGGGTCTCGCCTCCGCCGCTGCCGGCACCGCCAGCACCGCTGCCGCCGCCAGTCCCAACGCGATCCCGCCCGTGTATGTCCGCCGCATGTGCCCGCCTCCTTGCCCACCTTTGACGCGGTGAGTGTCGCGCTCGCCATCTCCTGTGTCCATGGGCGCTCGACGCCGCCGAGATCCCGAAGCGCAGGATCCCCCGGGGGATGAGCCGAAGCTGGTCGCCGCCGACTAAGCCAGCAGCTGGACGGTCGAGCCGGGCGCAATCGCTGGTGGCGGGCAGCCGAGCACCATCAGGGCATTCTGGCGCGGCGCTTCAGGATCGCACGGGGTCGGCGACAGGCGCTCCATGGCAGCCATGAGTGCAGATGCCGTACGGCTCCCATCGGGCTCGTGACTGAAGACGAACCCCGAACCGTCCAGGACGATCCCGCACATCCTGGCGACGTGCTCGCTGCGGTCCCGGTGAGCGACCAAGTACTTGACCGCGCCGGGGTCGAGTGCGACACGGCGGACGGCGTGAGTCTTCGTGTCCTTCTCCACGATTCCGCGGCGGCCGAGCACGACGCCGCGACGGATCTGGACGACCCCGCGTTCGAGATCCAGATCCGCCCACTGCAAGGCGACGAGCTCGCTGCGGCGGGCCCCCGTCACGGCGGCCAGGAACAGAAAGGCTGCCAACCCTCCGTCGCGCTCGGCCGCGAGCCCGATCAGCCTGGCGACGTCCGCCGGCGACGGTGGCTCGATCTTCGGCGTCGGCACGCGAGGCGGGCTCGCCTGCGCTGCCGGGTTCTTGGCGATCCATCCAGCGGACGCCTTGGCCGAGTGCTCGGTGGATGATCCCGTGGATCCGCCTCACGGTGGCAGGCGCCAGTGGGCGGCTGCCCTGGCCGCCGCTCGAGCGAAGCTCGCGGTACAGAGCGTCGAGGTCGCTCGGCCGCAGTTTGTCTACGGCACGATCACCCAGCCGAGGGACCACTGCCCGGTCGAGGAAGCGGCGTGTCTCCAGCGCGGTCTTCGGGCTGAAGTCCGGCTCGGCGTGGGCGAACCACTCCTCGACCAGCTCTGCCAGCGTTCCCCGCCGAGGAGCGCCGTTCTCACCGGCCTCGACAATAAGCGCTGCCATGGCCTGCTGAGCCTCGCGCTTGCCCCCGCGCACCGTTCGGGTGAGGTACCGCTTGCGACGCGTCACCGGGTCGCGGCCTGCGTAGACCCGCAGCTCCCAGCCTCCCGAGCGCTCTCGCATGTGACCCTTCATCGCCAAACCTCCGTTGCGCTAAAGCGACGGAGCGGCGAGAGATTCGCAAGGGATTAGCAAGCACACCCGAAAACGCTTCGAGGCCCTCCGGGAAGGGCCTCTGACTTGCGGTTCTGTGGCACCCCCAACGGGATTCGAACCCGTGTCGCCACCTTGAGAGCGTGATGACACGGGTGCTCGTCATAGCGCCGCCACCGGGCCCCTCCAATGCCATTTGCGCAGGTCAGAAGCACTTCTATGAGTGCTCGACCGTCGGCTCGTTGACCATGAGAGCCCCGTCTGGGCACAATTTCGGGCACAAATCCGCTCGAAGCCGCGGAGCCGTCCATCTGGTGGCGACTGGCTTCCTCCAGAGACGTGGGCTCTATGCCCAGGAGGAAGGCCCGTGCCTGATCGACGCCGCTACCGCAAGCCGCTCGTCACCTTCGAGTTCGGAACCCGTATCTACGCGCCCTCGGAGGCCGAGCGTCGCTACCGCGTCATCGCCAACGATCGGTCCGGCGGACGGATTTTCCAGAAGTTCGCCTCGGAGGACCAGGCGCGCGCCCGCGCCCGTCAGCTGGAGGCGATGCTCGCGTCGTCCGTAATCCTGCCCAGCCGCGGCTCGGCGCCAACGACAGTCGCGCAACTCACCGAGCTCTACACGCTCAGCCTCGGCTCCCGGAGCACGCGCTACGCCGAACGTCAGGAGTCATTGCTTCGTCATTGGGTGACGCCCGTGATCGGCGACCGACCGCTCGTGGGGTGGACCCCGGCGGATTCGGAGCGGGTGCTCGACCGCGCCCGCCAGCATCTCGCCCCGGCCACCGTGCAAAACGTCGGTGCCTGTATGCGCGCGCTCGTCACCTTCGCCTACAAGAGTCGCTGGCTGGCGCGCGAGAACGACCCCATGTGGCTCGTCCGCTACAGCGCCCGTCCCGATGTGCAGGGCCAAGTGGTCGGGTTCATCCCCCGCGCGTCGCTCCCGACCGATCAAGACTGCCAACGGCTCTTCGAAGCACTGGAGTTGCTCGACCAACCGGTGTGGGCTCTCGCGATGAGACTGAAGCACCGCAGCGGTGCTCGCTGGGGAGAGCTAATCGCTCTGCGCCCGGTCGATCTGGACTTCGAGCCGCAGCGGGTCATCCGCATCCACCGCGCCGTCGAGCAGTCGGCAAGAGGCATGTCGATCAAGACCACCAAGAACCGGCAGCAGCGGGTCTCGACGTTCCCCGCCAGCCTCGTCGCCGACCTCCGCCAGCGTGCGCGAGATGTTGACCGCACTGCCGGCCCGCAGGGTCTGCTCTTCCCCGGAACCAACAGAGGTTTCGCCAACCGCCGAATCTTCCAGCGCACTTGGATCCGTGGCGCCCAGAAGGCCGACTGGCCGATGCGTAGCCCCTCCTCAGCAGTCTGGCATCCCCATGACCTTCGCCACGTCGCGGCGTGCTGGCTGCTCTTCGACGTCGGGCTCGACCCGGCCGTGGTCAGCGCGCTGCTCGGACATGCCAACGCCGCATTCACCCTCTCGCGATACGTCGGCGTCCGCGGCGACCTGACGTCAACAGTCACAACCGCCACCGATGCCTGGTGACTTACCGGGCTATGGCCGCCACCCTCGCGCGGATCCAACCTTGGGCCTGCCGCCTGGGAGACCGTGACCGATCATCCACGGCGTCGACTGGGGTCCCGCTGACCTGGTTGTCGTCGGGCGAGATCGTCCGTCCGGTTCACCCGAATCCCGGGGGCAAGTCCAGGCCTGTGCGGATCTCGCCCCCACAGGCTAGGTCCGCTCGTCCAGATCGTGCCTTCAAGTCTGCTGACCTGGTTGTTTCCTGATCGTCGGTCCGTGCAGCGCTGTCTAGTTCAGCTACGTACGTTCCAGATAGGCAGCCGGTTAAGCACCCCACGTTCGCCGAGTTCTCATCCGTCCCGTCCGTGGAGCCGCGAGCCTCCCTGCGACGCTTGACGCGGCGAGGCGCTCATCTGGGCGCTGATCCCCGGATGCGGATCGTTGGCAGATCCTGGCTACGAGTGGGTGATTAGTTGGCCGCGTGGATCGACCAAAGTCGATGGCTTCTCTTTGAAGATGATTTGGTCGGGCCGCAGCCTGAGCCTGCCGGTTGACCGGATGAGGTCGCCAAGAAAGTGTGTTGGTGCCGCTTCGAGGCCCTAGAGGCGGAAGTCGTCGAGGGTGACGTATTCGTTACCTGTGCCAGTGGCCAGGAATTCCGGCAGAGTCTTGGCCACGGGCAGGTTCGCTAGCCGGGTGGCTTCCCATGCAGCCTGACGGCGGAACAGCTTCGGTGTCGTGAAGCGCTGCCGATCCTTGGCCGCGTCCGTTCGGGTGAAGCCCGTCAGCTTGCGGAATCGGAGCTCGCGGTAGAATGCCTCAATCTGGTTGCGGTATGCGTCCCAGACACCGCGGTCCTTCTGACTGGCATCGGCAGCGGTGGCGGTCAGCCGGTCGATCGCGGCGATGCGAGCACTGGAGTAGAAGGCAGGCAGGGCCAGCCCGCGGTCGAGCAGCCAGTCGTTTAGAGGCTGCGGTCCGGCTACCTGTTGGCGGCATGACTTGTTGGTGATGTAGGGCCGGCGTTCGGCGACGCTGATTGGTGACGGCGTGGCCGGTGGGGATGGGCCGCGACGAGGATGACGGGTCCGTGTTCGCGAGTGGGCCCCTCCCCATCAGTTGGTCGCTGTGGCGGGAGGGGCCCAAGGGCGGTGTTGCCACCGGTGGCCATCGTATGGCCCTGCCAGTTGTCGGTCGACGAGTACTTGGCTGCCGGCCGGGGGGTGGTGGTGCCTCGCCCTCGGTGCCCGGGGTGCGCGGCGCCGATGAGGTTCCGCTCGGGCTATGCGCGATGGGTCAGGACCGGTGGCCGCTGTGCGCGGATTTGGGTGCGCCGCGCCGAGTGTGGTGCCTGTGCGAGGAGCCACGCGTTGTTGCCGTCGTTCGTGCTGGTGAGGCGGCTTGATGTGGTCGCGGTGATCGGCGAGACGATCGAGACGGTGGTGAACACCGGCTCGGGGGTGCGCCCGATCGCTTTAGGTCTCGAGGTGCCGTATACGACGGCGCGGGACTGGCTGCGACGGTTCGGTGCTCGGGCGGTGGCATGGGCGGCCGCTCTGGGCGCAGCGGTGGTGGAGCTGGCGGGGTTGGCGCCGCGGCTGGCGATCGAGCCGGCCCGGGCGGTGCTGAAAGCCCTCGATTGGGCGGGGGCGGCGGTCCGGGCCCGGGCGGGACCGCCCACACCGCGACGTTGGCCGCTGGCGTCGCTGATCACCGGCGGGCGGCTGTTGGCGAGTGCCACGGATCCGCCCTGGTTGATGCTCGGCGACCGTCGTTTGATGCCTCCGGTCCCGTGACGGTCACGGGAGAAACGGAGAGCGACGTGGACGACAAGCTGGCCGAGGCGATTGCGTTGCACCGTTGGGCGGTCATCGCCGAGGGCGCGAACGCCAAGTTGACCCCGACGGAGCGGGGTGTGGTGGTGCGCGCCATCGCCGCCCGAACCCACACCCATCCCGACGGGACCGAGCGCAGATACGGCCGCTCGACGATCGACCGTTGGATCCGCGACTGGCGCAGTGACGGTCTGGCTGGGCTGCGTCCCCGGCCTCGGTCCGACACCGGGTTGGTGCGGGCCCGCCCCGAGTTGTTCGACGAGGCGGTCGTTCTGCGTTTGGAGCTCCCGACCCGTTCGGCCGCCCAGATCGCCGAGATCCTGTGGGCTCGCCACGGGGTGCGGGTCGCTCCCCGCACGCTGCGCGACCAGCTGCGCCGGCGCGGGCTGCATCGAGAGGCCCTGTCGGCCGAGCCCAAGGTGTTCGGCCGCTACGAGGCGGCCCGACCGAACGAGCGGTGGATCACCGACGTGCTCGTCGACCCGTGGGTGCCGTTCCCGCGCACGCCAGCATCGATACGGGCCCGGCTGTTCGTGATCGTCGACGACCACAGCCGCCTGCTGGTGCACGGCCGGTTCCATTCCGTGGAGAACACCCGCGCCGGCCAGGATGTGCTGCGCACCGCGATCGTGCGCCGTGGCTTGCCCGAAATTCTCTACGCCGACAACGGCGCCCCGTTCAACAACGCCGCGTTGTCGCGCACCTGCGCCGTGCTGGGCATAAGACTCGTGCACTCGGCGCCTTACTCGCCCGAAGGCCGCGGCAAACAGGAAAGACTGAACCGCCTGATCCGGGAGCGGTTCATCACCGAAGCCGAACACGTCGGCATCGAGACCCTGGCCGAGCTCAACGACCGGTTCGAGGCGTGGGCCGAACAGGTCGCCAACCGCCGGGTGCACGCCGAGACCCACCAGACGCCGATCGGCCGGTGGGAAGCCGGAGGACCGCCTCGAGCAGCCGACCCGACCCGGCTGCGAGAAGCCTTCCTGTGGGCCGCCGTCCGCCGCGTGACCCGCACCGCCACGGTGTCGCTCGAAGCCAACACCTACTCGGTCGACCCTTCCCTGGTCGGTCGCCGGGTCGAGCTGCGCTATGACCCCGCCGACCTGACCGTGATCGAAGTGTTCCACCAGGGCCGCCGAGAACGCGGCTCGCGTGTTCAATGTGGAGTGAGGCGTTCGGTCGCCTCCGCGTCCGACGCCGAACGGGTGACGCACACGTCGCGGGCAGCATTCGTTGGGATCACGCTGGTCAGTGCGCTGGGATGCACCCTCCCTGGAACTGTGTCCGTCGGCCGTTCGGAGGTTCCGTAGGTGAGGCACAAGAGCCTCGCGGAAGAGGCCGGAGCGGTGGTCGACGCGATCGCCGAGCGCACCAACGCGGTTGTAGGCGCGCTGCGGTCGCTCAGCGACAGCGAGCTCACAAGACCGACCGCCCTACTGGGGTGGAGCCGGCTCACCATCGCCTGCCACCTGCGCTACGGCTCCGCTGCACTCACGCGCATGACCGCCGACGCTTTGCGCGGCGCCGAAACGTCGTTCTATCCCGCTGGTCGGGATCGCCAACGCCCCCTGAGCCTGGTTCCCAACGCGGCTGAGGTCCCCTCCGCAGTCGTCGACTCATTGGCGCTATTGAGCACCGAATTGCACGACGCATGGCGACGTCTGAGCACTGCCGACTGGTCACTCGCAGTCCGAGAGCCGGCCGACAACCCAAATCTCGGGGTGGTGTCCCTCGCTTGGCTGGCACTGGCCAGACTCACAGAGGTGGAGGTGCACGGGGACGACCTTCAGGTTGGCCTTCCAGCATGGAGCGAGACGTTCGTTCGCGTTGGGCTGCCAGCTCGACTCGAGCGGTTGAACTCGCGGCGCACGAACCATCGCGAGGTTGACGACTCCGTTCAGGGTGTCTGGCTCCTCGAGCCCGATGGCGGCCCTCGATATCGCCTCAGCGTCGTTGACGGAACCGTTCGCGCCGAAGCAGTCTCAGATCAGGCCGATGCGGACGTCCGCATCAGCGGCGCAGCACGGGACATCCTCGCCATGCTGCTCGGTCGGCACGTCAGGGGCGAACTCAGCGTGACAGGCGACGCGAGCCTCGCCGCCGGGTTCTCCCGAGCGTTCCCGGGCCCATGATGAGGATCACGGAACTCCGCCCCTCGAGCGCCACCGCCCCGCCGCGCGAGAGCGCCGTGATGTCAGCGCGAGTCCGCCGTGTCTGGAGTGGTCAGGGGCTGCCGCGCGCGAACCGGCGTCGAAGGGTGAGCAGCCGACCCAGTCAACGGCTTCGGGAGTCGCGTCCTCACGTGACCAGACGCAGGCGCGGTGGTCGTCCGCGCGAGGTGGCGCGCTGTCTTCGGCTACCAGAGGCCGCCAGCTCTGATCCCGTGGCTGTCACATATGAGCCTCGAGCGCCGTCTATCGATCGCATCGACAGGAGGAGCAACCATGGCCAGCTCGCCGAAGATTCCAACGCAGATGCAACCGGCTCGCCTGACGTGTTCGATGAGCTGGCGCCGCGGCGCCGGCCGGCCGAGCGGTTGGTGCGACCGATCTTGCTGTTGCTCGCCCTTGCCGCCCTGCAGGTCGGGCTGTGGTTGGTCATCAGTCCCCGGTCGTTCTACGACGACTTCCGCGGTTTCGGTCGCACGTGGGTATCCGTGGATGGCCCGTACAACGAGCACGCCTTCCGCGATTTCGGCGACAGCCAGCTCGCCATCGCCGTTGTGCTGCTGGCTGCCTTCCTACGGCCACAGCGCTACCTCGTGCGCACTGCGGCCCTCGTCTACTTGCTGTTCGCCGTACCGCACCTCCTGTACCACGCCACCGAGCTCGACGTGTACGACAACGGCGACCAGGTCGCGATCACCGTCAGCCTCGGCATCTCCGTTGTGCTTTCCTGCGATCCTCCTCCTTGGTGCTCGCGGCGGGCACGGGACCGACAAGTCAGGTCGGCAGTCGCGGAAGCGGTCGGGATCGACTTGACGGGATCGGTCCGTGACAGATCGGGACGTCAACACCTACTCCTGGTGACGCTTGTCAGGCCGGGGAGAGCGTCGCGGCTTGTGCATTCGGGTTCGCCGCTTTGAACAGCACCTACCCCGCCTAATAGCGTTCTTGTTCTAGTACTATCAGACGGCGGTGATCAGGAGCGCCAGCGGTGACGTTGACGGACGAACGACTTCAAATCCGGCTTGCCGACGAGCGCGACGCCGGCGCCGTAGGTTTGGTCCTCAGCGCCGCCTTCGGCGCCCATCGCTCCTCGTACACGGCGGCAGCATTCGCGGCGACCGTCCCGACCGAGGAGGCGATCCGCCAGCGGCTCGCGACCGGTACGAAGATCTGGATCGCGTCGCGTGCTGGCGAGCCAGTGGGTACCGTCGCCGCAACGGACGAGGGAACGTACGCCCATGCGCAAAGCGTTGCCGTCGCGCCAGGCCATCAAAGCCGGGGAACCGGCAACGCGCTCCTCGCGGCGGTCGTCGAGTAGGCCAAGCGCACCGGACTCGATGCGATTTGCTTGGAGACCACGCCGTTCCTGACCGGCGCTCGCAGGTTGTACGCCGCGAACGGCTTCCTACTCGACGACCCGGCATCGGCAGACCTGTTCGGCACACCGTTGTTCAGGTTGCGACGGGACCTGTCCACGAGATCGGCGTGACGCCGCTCGATACATGTCGGTCCGAACCCTTGACCGCAGGCCATCAGGAGGAGCTTCGGGAGTGGGCGTAGGAAAGCTCGCGAACACCGCACAGAGCCATGAGCAGCGCTGCGCATTCGCGCATGGTCCCCCTGGCACCTCGCCGGAATCTCCATGAGCATGGACGTCGTCGTGCGCGAGGGATCGTGCTGGCTGGGTGACAGCCTCCTGCGTGAGCATGCGGGAACGCTCCTCCAGGACCGGCGTCGCGCAGGCAGGGGCTTCCCCTCGCGCGGCCGAGCGCGGCACTGGCTGCGCTCAGCGTGTTCGATCTCGGGCGGGAGTTGCGAGCGATGAGGGACCACGAGCGGGTCTCGTTCCAGAGCGGCGGCAAGGTGAACCTGCGCGCTATCTGTATCTTCCCGACGCTGGCAGTACCCGACCCGTCCCGTGCGTTGTGTTCGCTCACGGCTTCAGCGGGACGATGGATCGGCTGACAACGCACGCGACCCGCTTCGCCGAAGGCGGCATAGCTGCGCTGATCTTCGACTACCGGAACTTCGGCGAGAGCGAGGGTGAACCCCGCCAGCTCGTCGAGATCGCCGGCCAGCAGACCGACATCCGGTCAGCGGTGGAGTACGTGCGATCCCGACCGGAGATCGACCCTGACCGCATCGCGTTGTGGGGCAACTCACTCGGCGGCGGTCACGTGATTGCGGTCGCCGCCGAGGACCCAAGAATCGGCGCTGTCATTGCCCAGATCCCAACAACCGCTTCCCGCCCCGGAAGCACACCAGGAAGCAGAGTGGCAGGAAGTCCGAGTTGAAGCTTCCGGCGGCCATCCTCTGGGACGGCCTCCGAGAGTTGCTCCGTCTGAAGCCGTATTACATTCCGATGGTCGGCAGCCGGGGGGAGCTCGCCGTCGGCGCCAGCGACGACGCCCAGAAAATGAAGGAGTTCCTCTCCGGCGGCGACCTGAACACCTTGTGGAGGAACGAGGTGGCGCCGAGGGCACTGCTCTCCATGGCGAGGTTCAAGCCATACACCTTCGCTCCCCGAGTGAACGCGCCCGTGCTGGTGTGCGCGGCCGAGGACGATCTGGCCCCGGTTGCCGTCGTCGCCGAATTGGCCGACCTGGCTCCCCGAGGCCGGCTGCGAGTGTTTCCTGGCAGTCACTTCGACTTCTACCTCGATCCCAGCTTCCGCGACAGAGTCCTCGAGGAGCAGTTGACCTTCCTGCAAGACCACCTCGGCGTTCCCTGATCCGACTCGATGCGGACCGCTGTGCAGTCGCGCTCGCCTCGGGCACAGCTCCAGGGGTCCGTCGAGGATTCGCCGTCGCCCTTGGTCGGGCTCGCGCAGCGGCTCGCGCTCGTCGACGTCGACGACGGCGGCGCCCTCGGGAGCGATCGAGTAGCTCGACAGCGGACGGTCGGGCCTACCGCGGGTTCAGGAGGTCAGCGCACAGCCACCGGAGCGCGCGGTTGATGAGCCCAGGACGCTCCCATTGCACGAAGTGACCCGCACGTGGCGCCCGAGGTCGCCCAGATCGACGCGGCCGGCG
Source organism: Acidimicrobiales bacterium (assembly GCA_035641315.1). Classification (GTDB taxonomy): domain Bacteria; phylum Actinomycetota; class Acidimicrobiia; order Acidimicrobiales; family VFJN01; genus DASQUK01. The sequence continues at coordinate 11,338 of DASQUK010000231.1, forward strand.
GCATCGGCGGCCGCTCCAGGCGTACGGCGAGGTCGAGCGAGTCACCGACGAGCGACGCCTGGGACGCGACGACGTCCTGGCCCTGTCGTGCAGGATCGTGCGCTCC
>DASQUK010000232.1:0-5317 GCA_035641315.1 Acidimicrobiales bacterium
GAGGTCGTGCAGGCGCACGCCGTGGCGACGGTGGACGATCTCGGCGAGCGCCCGGTTGGCGGCACGGGCGTGCCGCGGCCAGGCGCGGGGGGAGGCGCGCCTGGCCCCGAGACACAGATCGAGCACCCCGGCGGCTACCGGGGCGACCACGGACGGCAGATCGCCCGGGTCGAGGGAGCCGTCGCAGTCCATGAAGCACACCACGTCCGCTGTCGCCGCTCTGAGGCCGGCCTGGCAGGCGGCGCCGAAGCCCCGCTGGGGCTCGACCACGACGTCGGCTCCCAACGCCCGGGCCCGGGCGCCGGATCCGTCGGTCGACCCGTTGTCGACGACGATCGGCCGGTACCCGGGTGGCATGCGTTCGAGTACCCACCCAATGGCGGCGCTCTCGTTCAGCACGGGGAGCACCACGTCGGGCATCGCCTGGGCGGTCGAGTGCGGCGCACCCATTGGGCGTACAGTCTCCGGAGCTGGACTCGGCGTTACACGGATTCCTGCGGGCATCCTCGGGCGGGGGACCAGGTCGCGGTGAAGCCGTTTCACCTGGCGCTGTCCGAGCTCCGCTGAGCCGCCCATCATGTGCCGCCGTCCGTGGGCACCGACGCGATCACGTCGAGGTGGTCGAGGTCGCTCAGGTCGAGCACTTGGAGGTAGATGTGGGTGGCGCCCGCCTTGCGGTAGGCGGCGAGCTTGTCCGCGGCCTCGTCGGGGAGACCGGCGACACCGGCAGCACGAAGGTCGTCCAGCGGGCGTCCGATCCGCTCCGCGCGGCGGGCGAGCTCGGCCTGATCCGCGGCGATGCACACCGTGGCGGCGACTGAGCGCACCACGGTGGCGGGATCGCGGCCGATGGCCTCGCACGCCCGGTCGATCCGCTCGTAATCGGCAGCGAGGCGGTCGACGGGCGTGAACATGCCGTTGAACTCGTCGGCATACGTCGCCGCCAGACGGGGCGTGCGTTTCAGGCCGGCGCCCCCGATGATGATCGGCGGCCTCGGCCGCTGGACCGGCTTGGGCAGCGCCGGCGAGTCGATCACCGAGTAGTGGCGACCCTCGTAGGTGAAGGTCTCGTCCTCGGGCGTCCCCCAGAGCCCGGTGATGCTCGCCAGCTGCTCCTCGAAGCGCTCGAAGCGCTCGCCGAGCGGCGGGAACGGGATCGCATAGGCGCGGTGCTCGTCGTCGAACCAGGCGGCGCCGATGCCGAGCTCGACGCGGCCGCCCGACATGGCGTCGACCTGCGCGACGCTGATGGCGAGCGGGCCGGGGAAACGGAACGTCGCCGCCGTCATCAGGGTGCCGAGGCGGATGCGGCTCGTCTCGCGCGCCAGGCCGGTCAGCGTGACCCACGCGTCCGTCGGTCCCGGCGACCCGGATACGTCGCCCTGCTTGAGGTAGTGGTCGGACCGGAAGAAGGCGTCGAAGCCGAGCGCCTCGGCCCGCTGCGCGACGGCCAGCTGGTCGTCATAGGTCGCGCCCTGCTGGGGCTCGGTGAAGATCCTCAGGCTGAGTGACATCGGGTCATCCTTGGCTGATAGTGCTGGTGGTGTCGGGAGCTGCTCTCACGGCGCGCCTGCCCGAGCTCCGCGGCGCGGACCGGGTCGCAGGCCGGCGTCGTCGCGCCGCACCAGGTCGGCCAGCCCCGCGGCGAACCGCGCCTGGGCCCGGAACCCCAGCAGCGAGGCGGCCCGGGCCGGCGAGGCGAACACGTGGCGGACGTCGCCCGGTCGCCACTGCCCGGTGACCTCGGGCGACAGCCGCCGCCCGTCAGCGGCGGCCAGGGCCTCCGCCAGGTCGAGGATGCTGCGCACTTCGCCGCTGGCCACGTTCAACGGCCCGGTCACCCGCGCCGGGGCGGCCAGTGCCAGCAGGTTGGCCCGCGCCACGTCGCGCACGTGGACGAAATCGCGCCGCTGCCCGCCGTCCTCCAAGACGGTGGGCGCCCGCCCTGCGGCCAGTGCGGAGCGGAAGATGCTGGCGACCCCGGCGTAGGGGGTGTCGCGGGGCATCCGGGGCCCGTAGACGTTGTGGTAACGGAGCAGCGCCACGGGGGAGCCGGTTTCCCGACCGAACAGGCGGGTGAGGTGCTCTTGGTGGACCTTGGTCGCGGCGTAGACGTTGCGGGGATCGAGGGGGGCGTCCTCGGGGACGGCCTCTGCCGCTAGGGCCGTCCCGCAGCGCGGGCACGGCGGCTCGAACCGTCCCGACGCCAGCGCCGCCGGGTCGCGCTCGCCGGCCGCGACGATGCCGTGGCGCGCACACCGGTAGCGGCCTTCGCCGTACACCACCATGCTGCTCGCCAGGACGAAGCGTTCCCGGAACCCGCGGCGGGCGAGCGCACTGAGGAGCGAGGCCGTTCCGACATCGTTGTCAGCGACGTAGGGCCCGACGTCAATGAGGCCGCGACCGAGGCCGACCCGGGCGGCCTGGTGGCAGACGGCGTCGAGCCGTCCAGGGAGGGCGACAGCCACGGCGTGGGCGTCGGCGAGGTCGATCCACCGGTAGTCGGCGCGCGCGTTGAGGTAGGCGGGCGGCCCGGCGTGGGCGGCGGGGGACAGGTTGTCGAGCACGACCACATCGGCCCCGGCCTGCACGAGCATGTCGACGATGTGGGACCCGACGAAGCCCGCGCCGCCGGTGACGAGCACCCTCACCTCAGCGCCTCCTCGTAGACGGCGTCGAACGGGGTGGTCGCGTGCGACGACGGCCGGGCGTCGAGGCCCATGGCGAGCTCGACCAGGTCATCCACGAGGCCCGCCAACTCGCCGCGGGCCCCGGCGTCGAGATCGGAAGGCCGGTTGAGGCCGAGCCTGAGCTCGTCGGCGAGGAGCTCGAGCAGGGCCCGCTTGGCCTGGACGTTCACCACCTGGCCTCCAGGACGAGGGCCAGGACGACCGCGATCAGGCCCGAGGCGACCAGCCACGTCCGGGGCTCGGGGAGGGCCGCGGCGGCAACGATGACCCACGGGGCGAACGGCAGCCAGATGCGTTCGACCTCGCCCTTGGACAACCCCGAGACGTTGGCGGCGAGGACCGACGCCGTCCCCGCTCCCGCGAGCACCCGGAGCGCCGCGCCGCGTCCCACTCGGGCGAGCCGGAGCAGTCCGGCGATCGCGGCCGGGCCGGCGGCGGTGGCGAACACGGCGAGGTTGGCCACGAGAAACACGCCGTACGGGCGCTCCGTGGCCACTCCCCGCTGGTAGGCGGCCTGGGTCGCCTCGAGCCCGCCCCACCAGTCGAAGCCAACGGCCCGCACCGCCAGGTAGGCCACGGCGATGACCGCCACGCACGCGGCCAGCGGCGCCAGCCGGTGCCGCCAGATGCCAATGGCCAATGGCACGACGGCCAGCAGCACCAGGCCATAGGACAGCATGAGCGCGGCCGCGCCCAGCAGGCCCCCACCCGCCCCCATCGCCCATGACGCCGGCCCCCGGCGGGCGGTGGCCAGCACGGCCAGCGCCACCGCCCAGGCCGCCACCCCGGCGAAGAGGGCGTCGGCCGACGACCACCAGATGGCCGCCGGGGCCAGTACCAGCGCCGGGACGAGCCGGCGCGCCGCGGCGTCGCCAGCCACGTCCCGGGTCGCGACCAGCACCGCCGGCACGGCCGCCGACCCGCCAACCAGCACCACCGCGGCGACCACGCCGGTACGGGCCAGGCCGACGGCATCTAAGCCGAGCAGGAGCAGGACCATGCCCGGCGGGTGCCCCTGCACATGCACCGGCCAGCTGTCGTGATCGGCCAGGAAGTGGGCGAGAAAGGCGTCGGGCGAGCCGGCGTCGGCGACGACGGCGAGGTAGTCGAAGCGCCCACCCAGGCTCCCGGCGAGCCCGGACGGGCCATCGACCAGGGCGAGGGACACCGACCACGCCAGGGCGCCGAGCATCGACCCGGCCAGCAGCCAGCGCCACCGCACACGGGTGACGTACGTGGTGCGGGTGGCGAGGGCGATCACTGCGGCGGCGACCACAGCGGCGATGACCGCCGCCGCGGGCCACGGTGCCACGAGCCGCCACCGTCCGGCGAACGGCGGGGCACCGACGCGCGACGACGTGGCCACGGCCAGCAGCCCCGTGGCCGCCACCGCCGCGACCAAGCCCACCACGGCCAGCGCCGCCGAACGGGCGGCGGTCGCCGCCGGCAGGGCCGCGGCCGTGGGCCGTCGGTCACACGCCGCGCCGGCGACCCAGGTCGAGGCGTCGTCACGGGCCTCGACGCCCGGCCGGGGGCGCGTGCCCGTTGCCATGTGCATCGCTCAGAGGCCCAGCGGATGGGGCGCTCCGAAGAACACCACCGCGTGGGGACTTGTCGCTGGGTCGCTGCTCAACAGCTGGGCCTCCAACAGCACTGACCACCGTGAGCCATAAGGACGTGCCTATCCGCGCACACGCTCAGGAGAACTTGGTGGTGGGACGATCCTGCCGCTCGCCGTCGACGTAGAGGTCGACCCGTTCGTTGTAGAAGCTGATGAGCCCGGCGATCTTCTGGCTCTCGGGCAGCGGGGTCCGATAGGACCACGCCAGATCGGCGTGCACCGTGTCGTCCACCCGCACCGACCAGTACTCGGCCTGGCCCTTGTACGGGCAGTGGCTGACGGTGTCGGTCGCGGTCAGGAGGTCCAGGCGGACGTGGGGCTTGGGCAGGTAGTACCGCTCTGGCAGCCCGGTCTCGAACAGGAGCGTCGGCTTGGCCGACTCCGCGATCGTCGCCCCATCAACCTCGACGCGCACGTGGCGCGAGCTGGGGAGGATGTCGACACGGGTGTACGGATCGCGGGGGTGGGTGAAGACCTGCTCGTCCTCCTCGAACCAGGCGTCCATCGCGTCCCAGTCGAACCGGACGACGTCGCGCAGCTCCTCCAACCGCGATTCCTCGTAGCGCACCGCGGCCCGTGACGCCTCCTTGCCCCCTGCCCTGACGGTGAACGTGCGGCCGTCACCTCGTCTCGGCGAATGCGCGACAGCGCCATCGGGATGCAGCAGGTGGGCGCGCACGTCGGCGACTGGCAGGTAGTAGGCGGGGTAGTACGGAACCTCCCAGACCAGGAGCGGGCGGGTCGTGTCGGCGACCAGCTCTCCGCCCAAGTAGGCGCGGACCCGCTTTGCCCCACGCTCCACCCGGAGACCTCTCTGGGCCTCGTTCGTGCGTGCTGTGGTGACGGTCACGTGTGTGCCTCCTTAAACGCCCGACGCTGCGGTTTCGTCTTGCTCTGGACCGCGTTGCACGCCCGCTGGTGATGCGCGATCGGGATCACGCCGCGGAACGTCCCGAGGCCGGGGGCGCCTCCCAGGCATCGATGACCGCCAGGCGCGGTAGGAAGA
>DASQUK010000233.1:0-5099 GCA_035641315.1 Acidimicrobiales bacterium
CTCTGGCGGAAGGTTTGACAGCGGCCTGTTCGTCTCCGCCGCGGTCTGGATCGCGGGCGCCAGCTGCAAGGACTACCTACCAGAGGCCGCGGAGGCGGTTCATCGATTCTTCACTAGGGGCGCTACCGACGAGCGCTGAGAGGAGATGAAGCGTCGAACGGTCTCCCCTTGCCACACCGACTGCTCCAAACGTATGTTCGTGTCATGCCGGCTAACTGGCGTAGCGGCTTCAAGTTCGCCTGGCAGCTACCCGACCCCGAACCCGAGGGCCCCGGGCTCGTCTGGCGGGAGACCAGCGCCGACTACTGGTCGGGTTCCTGGGGGAGCCAGCCACGTGGCACGGTGATGCTCGAGACGTCGGGCCGCTGGGTCGCCTACTTGCGGCTCGAGGACCCGCCCGGCCTCTCACCTATCACCACCGTCGGCCATCCCCGACGGCGCGCCCGAGCCAATTAGGATCCTCGGGTCGGGTGACGAGTTGCTAGGAGCAGTTGAGTCGAGCTGACGACGCCGAACTGCCCCCTTGGCACGTTCGTCTGCCAGTCTGAGCGCCGTGACAGCCTTCGTCGACCCCGTCAACCCGACGTCGGAGGAACTCCGTCGCTGGGCGTTGTCCGGGGACCTCGAGCCGATGCAGGACTGGGATGTCATCCTCGCCGACGAGGCGAACGGTGACGTCCTTATCGATCTCATCGAGCAGGCCATGCGTCCCACCACTTCCTGCGCTCCCTCTACGTTCTCACCGGTGACGGCGTGCGGACCGCCTTCCATTCGTGCAGCCGCCAGTCTCTGGAACGGCTGGCGGAGCGAGCGTCCGGCAGCGAACACCCGTGGGTTCGCACCTGGGGACGGAGGACGGAGGCCCTCATCGCTCACCCCGAGACATTCGACTACGGCGACTGGTGCGACGGAGGGCTCGCAGCGAACCCCGCCGCGTCATAACTGCGCTCTGGGGCGACGCCGCGCCAGCGCCGGCGACGGCGCCGTCCATGCCGGCAGGCTCCCGGTGTCGGCCAACCGCGCCCTGACAGGGAGGACCGGGGACGGGTCAGCCCGAGCACGCCCCGAGGACCAGGTAGTTGGGTCCGTCCTCGTGGCGCACAAGCGTGGCCATGTAGAGGTCCCCCCCGCCTCCTTCGGCCCGGTGTACCTGGCGCACCTCGGTCCGCTCGTCGACCTTCGTCACCAGCGGTGGGGAGGTTTGGTCGGGGCCGACCCGCTGGTCGAGCTGGGCCACGTACCCATCGAGCACGTCGAGTGAGTCGCCGCTGATCTCTAGCAGCGCTGCGACGCCGCAGTCCGGGCCGGCGAAACGGATGGTTGCCACCGCGCTGTCGTCCTGGATCCGCAGGCCGGCCAGGCGGCCCCACGAGTCGTCGAGCACCGAACCGGCCGTGGGGAGCTCGGGCCAGTCGGAGGGAAGCGGAGGGGGGACCGCGTCCGGGTGCCCGATGAGGGGTGTGGAGCCGGGCACGCATCCGTTCGGGTTCACGATGTATCGCACCAGCAAGAAGCTCTCCACGGTCCCATGCGCCTTGCGACGCACGAGCTCGTAGTGCACGCACGGGGCGCCTCCATCGGAGAACGCAGCCCCGACGCATCTCCAGCCCCTCGATCCCTCGGCGGCGACGCCGCAGTTGGTGTAGCGCTGCTGGTCCGCTGGGAGGTCCTCCCGCAGGTCCTCGGGTGCGCCGGCCGGGATGTCGTCGCGTTCGAGGCCGAGGTGGTCCTCGGCGTGGCGCAGGTACTGCTCCATCACCTCCTCCGGGTTCCCGTGGACGAACAAGAGCGCCCACCAGCCCAGATCGACCACCGGCTCACCCCGATAGAAGTGGCCGACCCCCCTCGGTATCGGCGTCCCGACCAGCACTGTCCCCTCCTGGACGACCAACCCGTCGTGGAGAACCGTCCCGGGCTCGCCCTGTGAGGATCCACGCACCGGGACGCTGAGTTCGCCGCCTGAACCGCCGCCGTCCCCGTCGTCGGAGCCGCACGACGCCAGAACCACACCGAGCACGACCAACACGGAGAGCGCAGGGCCCCGTGCGACCGCTCGTGCAACCACCGCAGCATCTCCTCGATCCTCCGGCGCCCGCATGCAGCAGCGTCGCCAGCGCTAGGTCTCGAACCAAGCGACAGGAACTCTTAGCAGCCGTTGGGCTTCTCGACGAGCCTGACGACGCTCCTGCTGGACGCGGCGAAGCACGCGCCTGGCCTCCCTACGTGCCGTCCGGCCGGGTGCCGTGCTGACGGAATCGCGCGCTGCGCGCAGACGCGGCTCGTACTTCGCGTCGATCTCCCGCAGCTGCTGTCTGACCAAGGGTCTCGGGTCGACCACGCGAGGCATCCCCACGATTCTGCCGCGGTCGCCAGCCGAGCCCAACCGGCTCATATCGCACGACACGGCTCGGCGACGGACGGCCGCGGCGGGATCTTGGGCTAGGAACCGCCGCTGATCTGCAGCATCTTGAACAGGGTGACGCGAGCGGCTCCTCGTCGACCTCCAACGCAGGGACCGGTGGGCGCGCATCATCCAGGGTCCGTCGTGTCCGGTGCTGGTGTCACTCGAACAGCAGTATCGGCTTGATGGTGGCGCCCGTGGATGAGTCGTCGAACGCGTCGTTCACGCGTTCCACCGGGTAGGTCTTGACGAGCTGGTCGAACGGGAAGTGCCCGGCCTGGAACAGGCTGATGAGACGGGGGATGAAGTCCTGAGGCACGGCGTCGCCCTCGACGACGGTGCGTACCTCCCATCCCTTGATGAGCGAGGCGCCTACCTCGAGCGTGATCTCCGTGCCGGGGCGGGCGGCCGCGACGAGGGCCAGCGCTCCCTGCGTCGCGAGGCTGTCGGCGGCTTGGCGGATCACCGCGGGCACGCCGGTGGTGTCGACGGCGTAGTCGACGCCGCGGCCGCCGGTGGCGTCCATGATGGCCCCGACCACGTCGCCGCCACCCGCCACGGTCTCGGTGGCGCCGAGGCGTCGGGCGGTGGCCAGACGCTCGTCGTGGAGGTCGACGCCGATGATGGTGGTCGCGCCGGCGACCCGGGCAGCGAGCAGCGCCGAGTCGCCGACCGCGCCGGCGCCGAAGATGGCCATGCTCGAGCCCGGCTCGGGGTCGAGCGCGTTGAGGACGGTACCGGCGCCGGTCTGGATGCCGCAGCCGAGCGGGCCCAGCATCGTGAGGTCGACGCCGTCGCGGACCTTCACCACCGATCGGACCGCCGCGATCGTGTGGTCGGCGAACGAGGACTGGCCGAAGAAGTGCGAGGCGATCGCCGTGCCGTCAGCGTCCGAGAACGCGGTGGAGCCATCGCGTCGGGCGCCGCCGAAGTTCAGGATGTAGAAGTCGACGCAGTAGGCGGGATGGCCGCTCAGGCACGGCCGGCACTGCCCGCAGGAGTTGAACGAGAGGACGACGTGGTCGCCCTCGGACAGGCCGGTCACACCGGGCCCGACGGCCTCCACGACGCCGGCGCCCTCGTGGCCGAGCACGGCGGGGAACTGGTACGGGTAGGAGCCCTCCCGCACGACCTGGTCGGTGTGGCATACCCCGGAGGCGACGAGCCGCACGGCCACTTCGCCGGCACCGGGCTCTCCGACGTCGATCTCGTCGAGCCCAAAGCGCTCGCCCACGCCGGGAAGAACAGCGGCAGTCGATCTCATGGCGCCTCCCGGAACGGTCCGGCGATCAGGCCGCGGCCCCGCGGTGCAACCTAGCCACGGGCCCCTGTGACTTCAAGGCCGGGTCCATGGGCGCGCGGTGGGCGGCCGGGGGGCCAGATCGACGGTCCCGCCTGGGACGCGGGTGCCGTGCCCTGCGTGCGGCCTTCCTCGTCATCTGCCACTGCTACCTGGCGTTGCGGAGGGCCGTGCCACGCGCCGGGTGCGACCGACAGCGGTCGTGTTGCTTGAGGACACAGGCTGGGCGCATGGCCGCTGAGACATCGAGGCCGTGCTCACCGGACTGCCGTGCACCACCGTGCTGGTCGTTCTGAGGCGGATGGCACGCTTCGACACGATGTGGGAGCCCAACGCGACCGACCTCGCCATGTCTCACGTCCATGACGGCCCCGCTGTGCGCCTGCGGATCCTATGTTTGGGCCGCGACCCGCGTGACGACCACGGTCGCGTCGGCAATCGGACGTGTGAAGGGGCAGCGATGGACAACCCGAGCAGTCCGGCAGGCACGCTGACCATCGCCGAGGTCGCCGAGGCCACGGGCGCCTCGGCCGAAGCCGTATGGCGGAATCTCGGACTCCTCTCTGGCCCAGGCGACGCGCTCATACCCGAGGACATCGAACGGGTGCGGCTTCTGAGTTCGTCGGCACGCGGTTCGGGCAATCGGTGCGCGACTCGCGCCACCTCCCCGGCGTTCGGCGATGGGTGGCGCTCATCCGCCGTGGCGTTCATCCGCCAGGGAATGGAGGAGAAGCTAAATGCTCCCCAACGACGGGGCCGCGCCGTCAGCCGGCGATCAGGAGGAGGTCGTCGCAGAAGTCACCGAGGTCATTCCGCCCGGTCGATTCCTTGACGACACCGACGAACTCGAGGAACTCGTCGTCGAACGGGTCGGTGGGCGTGCCGGCATTGTCGATGAGGACCTCGACCCGGGTCATGCCGGGGTCCCTCAGCACGACCGGGCTGTCCGACCCCGACACGACGAAGTTCCCCGCGCCCTGACCGATGATCGTCAGCGTCCCGTCGCCGTTGTCGGTCACGCGCAGGTCCTTGGTGGCGGACGTGAACGTGATTACGAAGGTGTGGCCGTTGGCCAGGTTGGTGAAGGTGTCGGTGCCCCGGAGCTGTTCGCCGCCGTAGGCGAGGCCGTCGGGCCCGTGAGGATTGAGCAGGAAGTGCCCGTCGACGACATGGTCGTGCTGCAGGGTGAGCCCGCAGTCGACGACGGTCTCGTGCAGCTCCTCGTGGAAGTGCTCGTGCTCAAGGGGTTTCGCCCCCGCCGCTGCCGGCGCCGACAACACCACTGCCGCCGCTAGTCCGGACGCGATCCCGCCCGCGTACAAGTGCCTCATTGCCCGCCTCTCTTCCGCCGATCTCCGCGCCGTGAGTGTCGCGCCCGCCATTCATCGTGTCCATACC
>DASQUK010000234.1:0-7002 GCA_035641315.1 Acidimicrobiales bacterium
GGACGATAGGTGCACGGCGGCGGTCGCAGGAGCCGCGAGCGTGGCGACGACGTGGGCGCGTCCGTCGACCGCGACGTGCAGTGTCCGGAATATGGGGCCGGTGAGTTCGATCGTGACCGTCGAGCCGTCCGGGGCGCCAGCGCGTTTGCCGACCAAATACCCAAGGGCCCGGACAATCTCGTCGATGGACGCCTCTGCGCAGGACCCGTTTTGGTGGCCGGGATGCCCGGTGGCGTCGCGGATGTCTTGTTCGTGCATCCAGCAGTCGAAAACGCGGATCTCCATGAACCGTCGGTAGGTGGCTGTACCGACGGGGGTCGCCGTCGGAGCGTCGAAGTCGGCGGGCTGCATGGCTCGAAGCGCTCGGCTGCGGCGATCGGTGATGTCCCGAAACCGGGCGCGCAGCTGTGCGGGCGGGTCGTCGCGGAGCGCATAGGCCCAGCGTTCGTTGCTCGCGCCGATCTCATTGCGGACATGGAAGAGCTGAGCAGTCTCGACGGGAACCTCAGGGACTGGTTCGCCAGCGAGGACCGATTCGGTCCCGATCAGATGCGCGACCACGTCGTGGACGCTCCAGCCGGGTAGCGCCGTGGCCATGGACCATTCGGGGTCGGCCAGGATGTCGAGGAGATCACTGATGGCGGCCCATTCCGCGACGAGGGTCTCGACGATCGGCTCGAGGTCGCCGGGTCGCGCGTCGCGAGTCACGGGATTCCCCCGCTCATCGGGGGATGCGGGTGCGCTTGAACTCGTTACAGCGAGTCCATTCGAGCATGCCGAGTGCACGGTCGAGGTCATCGACGCGGCCGCGTTCCATCAACCGGATGAACACTGCTTCGTCGCCTTGGATGAAGGTAGGGACACCGAACACCGCCCAGCGCTCGACCGCCTCGGTGTGCTCGACGGCCAGCGTCTTGGCTGGACGGCCGCTTGCCACCTCGTCGGCGACGTCGAAGGGGTCGACACCGATGCTCGCGACTGTTTCGTCGAGCAGGCCGGCGTCGAAAACCTTGCCGTGGTCATGGCGCTGCGCGAACGCGGCGACATGGAAATCTAAGAAATGCTCGGGGAAGGCGTCGCGCATCGCGATGCCATAGAGCAATGCGATCACTCCACTAGGCCGGTCCTCGGTGGGACGATCCCAGACCGGAACCTCACCCTCCTCAACGTGGACCTGGTTGAGCGAGAACGGCACGAACCGAACGTCGAGCTCCGCGCCGTCATGCAACGCGTGGACGACCGCTTCATGCGCGTTGCGGGCGAACGGGCACAGATAGTCGAACGTGACTGCGAACTCTTGGCTCATGGTCGTTCCTCCAACAAGATCGGGCGGATCGGCGTACTGAGGTCGTCAGCTCAGCGAGCGAAGAGCGGCCTCAATGTCAGCGGGATCCATGCGGGTGGTGTAGTCGGCTGACACGTGGCGGGCGACGATAAGCCCGCTGGGGTCGATGACGTAGGTTGCGGGGATGGGCAGGACCCAGCTGCGATCGGCGGTGTGGGTCGACAGGTCGTTGTGGAACACGTTCAGGTGCAGTTCCTTGACGTCGGCGGGAGCCGTGTAGTGAACGCGGTAGGCCCGGATGACCTCTTGGTGAACGTCGCTGAGCACCTCGAAGGCGAGGCTGTGCTTCTCGGCGACGGACAGGCTGTGGTCCGCGGATTGGGGGCTGACGGCGATCACCGACGCGCCGTGGGACGCGAAGCGGGGTAGCCAGGACTGCAGAGCCCGCAGCTCGATGTTGCAGAACGGGCACCACTCACCGCGGTAGAACGACAGCACGACTGGACCGCCGGTCAGGCGCTCGACCAGCCGGACCGGCTGATCGACAGCATTGGGCAGGGTGAAGTCGGGGGCCCGGTCTCCGATGGCCAGGCCGGGGGCGACGCCCGACGCGGTCACCTCGGCGGCTGCCGCGGCGAGCCGTTCGGCGATCGGGGCGGGATGTGGCCGGCGAGCTCGCTGAGCTCGCGAATCAATGCTCCGGGAGGCGGCGATTCAGGCATTGGGGGTCCTTTCCGCGACGGGTTCGAGGAGCCGCCGAGCCGCGCCCTGGGCCCGGCGGGCGACGTGGGCGCCGTGGCCCAGGTTGGTGCCGACCATGGTCCCGTCGTAGAGCAGCACGAGTTGGTCGGCCAGCTCGGCCCGCTTGGCGGAGGGGACGTCGGCGAGCAGCTCGCCGAACAGATTGCGGACCTGGGCGCGGTGGGCGCGGATCTCGTCCGCCACCGGGCCCTCGCCGGCGGGGTACTCAGCGGCGGCGTTGATGAAGGGGCAGCCGCGGAACCCGGGAGCGGCGCAAGCCGAGCCCAGATGCGCGAACACCGCACCGACTCGCCGGGCCGGGGACCCGGCCTGTGCGAGGACTGGCTCGGCGACGTTTCGCCGCCATTGCTCGGCACGGCCGCGGAGGTAGGCGGCGACCAGGTCGTCCTTGGAGCGGAACTGTTGGTACAGCGTGGCCTTGGCCACGCCCGACTCAGCTGCCACCCGGTCGACACCCACCGCGTGGATGCCGTCCGCGTAGAACAACTGGGCGGCGGCGGTCAGGATCCGCTCACGGGCGCTTGGTCGCGCGGCCACGTCGATCGGCATGACACCGATTTTAACAGACCGGTCTGTTGTGTGCAAACAGACCGGTCTGTATAGTCGAGAGAGGAACCCGCCTGCCGCGTGTGTCGCGGGGGGTTCGTGCGAGGTATGCGATGACACAACTCGACGGTCGAGTGGCGGTGGTGACCGGTGCGGGGCGCGGCATCGGCCGGGCCACCGCCGTGCTGCTGGCGGCCACCGGCGTCGACGTCGCGTGCGTGGCCCGCACCGCATCGGAGTTGGCGGCGGCCGCAGCCGAGGTGCGAGCCGCGGGTGCCCGGGCGCTCGAGATCGCCGTGGACCTCGGGGCAACCGGCGCCACCGACGTCATCACCGACCGCGTGCTAGCAGAACTCGGGCCCGTCGACATCTTGATCAACAACGCTGCCGTGGTCGAGCCGGCCGGGCCGACCGTCACCGCCGGCCCGGGGACGTGGGCTACGGCGTTCGCCGTGAACGTCGACGCACCCGTCCGTCTTGCCCTGGCGCTCCTGCCCTCGATGCTGGAGCGGCGTTGGGGCCGCATCGTGAACGTCTCCAGCGGAATCGTCGACCACCCCGGGGCCATGGTGGGACTCAACGCCTACGCCGCGACCAAGGCCGCGCTCGAAGCCCACACCCTCAACCTGGCGGCCGAGCTGGCCGGGAGCGGAGTCACAGCCAACGTCTACCGTCCGGGTTCGGTCGACACCGCCATGCAGGAGTGGTTCCGCAGCCAGCCACCCGACGAGATCGGTGCCGCCCTGCACCACCACTTCCAGTCCTCCTATGAACAGGGCGCGCTGATCACCGCGGAGCACTCCGCTCGATCGCTCGTCGCGCAGATCGGCAGCACAGCCACGGGCGAGATCTGGACCGTGACCGATGACTGAGATGGACAGATACTCGCCTAGCGAACGGAGACCAGCATGACCGTGAAATTGGGACTGCTCGCCCTGCTCGAGGCCAAGCCCGGCAAGGGCCCCGAGCTCGGCGCGTTCTTGGAAGCCGGTCGGACCCTCGCCGCAGCGGAGACGGACACCGTCACGTGGTACGCGTTCAAGATCAGCGACACCGAGTACGGCATCTTCGACTCGTTCGAGACCGACGACGCCCGCCGGGCCCACCTGACCGGCCAGATCCCCACGGCACTCGGTCAGGTAGCCCCCGACCTACTGGCCAAGGACCCCGACATCCGCACCGTCGACGTCATCGCCGTCAAATAGCCCGACCTGGGAGGCGGTCCTCATGAGGGAGGCATATCCCACCGGAGCGACCGGCCATACGGGATCGCGCTCGGCCGGCGTTACCCGGTCGGGCCGATGCACTACCCGTACCTGGCCGCACGGCGTGGCTTGAGCGCATCACGCGCTGGTGCTGGGAGCATGGTCGCGCACGTATCGGATCAGACCAACGACATCCTCCGGCAGCAGGCGGCCGATGGCGCCACTCGAGTAGACGCTGACCACGACGCGGCCCGCGGGATCGAGGACGAATCCGGTCGACTGGAGGAACACGGGATTCTGGTTGGTGATTGCGCCGGTGGCCTCGGCCACGGCGCGGGCATCGGCGCTATGGCCCACAGGGAAGCGAAGTCCGTGCTTGGCGATCAGGGCACTTGTGGTCGGCTCGTCGTCGACGGAGAGGGCGACGACGGCGGCGCCGACTTCGGCAAGTCTCTGATGAGCCCGCTCGAAAGAGGCGAGCTGGGCGTTGCAGTAGGGACACCAGGCGCCGCGGTAGAACAGGACCACTCCGAAGCGACTGCCGAGCGCATCGGGCAGCTCCAGTGCCGCGGCGCCCGGCGGGTTCAGGGTGAGGTCCGGGAACTGGTCGCCCGGATGCAGCAGGTGCATGTCGTTGGGTCTCCTCGTCTCATGGGTTAGCTCGCCACCAGGACGTCGGGCGCTGGATGTTGACAGCCGATGCTGCTGACCGATTCGCGCCTGAGGTCTGTGGATGATCGGCGCCGACAGCTACCGATCATGTGGCCGATCGGCCGCCATCAGCCGCGAGCGCGGCGCCGTGCACGAAGCTCGCCTCGTCGCTGACCAGAAAGACGATCCCCGAGGCGATCTCCTCCGGGCTCGCCGGACGTCCGGCGGGAGCTAGCGAGGCCAGCTGGTCGAGGGCCTCGCCCATACCCGCTGATCCTTCGGTGCGGGTGGGCCCCGGGCTGATGGCATTGACCCGGACGCCCTGGGGGCCGAACTCCGCGGCCCAAGCCTTCGTGAGAAGCCCCAGCGCCGCCTTGGTGGCACCGTAGAGGGCCATGCCGTCGGCGCCGAAGTCGGCCACCATCGTCGTGACGTTCACGATGGCGCCGGCGCCGCGCGTCGCCATGCCCGGTGCGAGCGCGGCGACGAGGAACCACGGCGCCTTTACGTTCAGGGCGTATGCGGCGTCGAAGGTGGCTTCCTCGGTGGAGGCGGTGGGTCCGAAGGGGAAGATGCCGGCGTTGTTGACGAGGATGTCCACCCGTCCGCCCAGGGCGTCAGTGGCTCGGGCGGCGAGGTCGGTGGCCGCCGTCGCGTCGATGAGGTCGGCGCCGACGAAGACGGCTGAGCCGCCGGCGGCCTGAATTGCCTCCACGACTTCATGTCCCCTGTCTTTGTCTCGACCGCTGACCGCCACGGTGGCGCCGGCAGCGGCCAGGGCGACGGCGGTGGCTCGGCCGATGCCGCTGGTTGCGCCGGTTACCAGGGCGGTGTGGCCGTTGAGATCGGGCATGTCTTGTCCTTTCCGGCTGGCCGAGGCCAAACCTGCGAATAGAGAGACTGTCAGTCTCGATTACAGAACAGAGACTATCGGTCTCGTATTCCCATCCCAGGACGTAGGATCGGGGTCATGGCGCGGACCCGGGACGAAGCAGCTCGACAACGCGTGCTGACCGCAGCCCGTGACCTCGTCTGCGAGCTGGGCCCCCGAGCCGTAACCGTCGATGAGATCGCCGGGAGGGCAGGAGTCGGCAAGCAGACCATCTACCGGTGGTGGCCCTCCCGGTCGGCAGTCGTCATGGACGCCCTCATAGAACTCACCGACCCGGAGCCCGCCGCCACGCCCGACACCGCCTATGAGGCAATCCGGCTCCAGATGCGACGGGTCGCCCGCATGTTCTCGTCACGACACGGACAGCTCATCCGCGAACTCGTCGCCGACGCCCAGGGTGATCCGGACCTGGCCGACGACTTTCGCAAGCGATTCTTCGCGCACCGGAGGGAACGGGGCGCCGCCACGATCTCTCAGGGGATCTCGAGCGGCGAGCTCAGGCCCGATCTGGACATCGAGGACACGCTCGACGTCCTATACGCCCCCCTGTGGCTCCGCCTCATGATCGGGCACGGTCCGACAAGCCCACGAGCTGTTGACCGGCTGCTCGGCCTCGTCTGGCCCGGACTCGTCAACCCCACCTAATGGGCTGCATGAAAAACTCCGGCTCCGGTCTGTGACCAACAGACCCCGTTGCAGCGCAGGTCCAGGACGTTTGGCGCTTTGACACATGGAGCGCCCATAACGCGCGCGCCCCCCACGTGCCGGTGCCCGTCCCAGACAGCTGGGTCGAAGGCGCGCGCTCGCCCCGACGAGGCCCGAGATGCTGTCTGGCGCGAGCGCGGCATACCGACGGCTCGGGTCGCGTCGGCGGCGCGGGAAGGCGCCCCAGAATGCGCGTACATAACGAGATGGGGCATCGCCCCGAGGTGCCGTTCGGGGACAGACCACCGCGCCCAGATCTGCCGATCTCGCGCTCCGACGTTCGGTATCGCTGATCGGCCAGGCAGCGGCCGCCCGCAGCGAGCCTTAGGTGTCGTCGGCCGTCACTGCTTCGACTGATAAGTACGCAACCGGTCTGACCCCTTCGGTGATGGCGAGAACGTCGCCAGCAACCACGGTCCAGTCCTCATCGGGGAGATGCTCCCATGCCAGCCAGAACGCCGTGGCGTGCGGCGAAACGGGTAGGCGCGGCTCGATTCGCTCGATGACCAGGCTCGCTATGTGGTCGATGTCGCCCGGTTCGACCCACGCCGGTCGGCACCAGTGATCCCTGGCGAAGGGCTGGCGCAGGCCGCCGTCCTCGGGCGCGAGCCACCGCAAGGAGCCACGAAGAACCTGCCTCGACCGCATCCTGCAAATCTTCACATGCCACGGGCAATCCCGCACCGATCTGCCGCTCCGTGCGCGTCCGCCGCGGGCCCTAAGCTAGGTGCGCGCCGAAGAGATGCAAGACGCTACGGTCGATTGGGCGCCAGAGTTGCCAGAAGAGAGTCTCTCGTGGGGGGAGGAGGTGTCGTCGTGGCGGACGACGAGGTTGACCGCAATCTGAAGGGTATGGAGGAACTCGACTTCAGGGGATGGAACACCGCCGACTGGGAGGGTGTGTTCGCGCAGCAGCACACCAGCGATGTTCTTGTGGAGGTTCACGGGCAGCCCCA
>DASQUK010000235.1:0-9660 GCA_035641315.1 Acidimicrobiales bacterium
CGGGGGTTCGCGACGAACTGCTGCCCGCTGGGCACCGTCCCAACAGGCCGACCTTCGCCGCACCCAGCGCACGTCCTGCGACCGGACCCATGGCTCGGAGAACAGCCGATGACCGCCACACCCGTCTGGCGCTGACCCGTCTGACGGACAGTGAGTTATGCGGCGAGACGGTCGGTATGCCAGGCGGCCTCCTTTTCGTTGGGGGTCATGCAGGCGATCGACGAGTGCAGCCGGCGGACGTTGTACCAGCCCTCGATCCAGCGGATGATTCGCGGCGGGCCTTGGCCCGGGTGGCGAACCGGCGATGGTGTACGAGCTCGCGCTTGAGCGACGCGAAGAAGGCCTCGGCGGGACTGTTGTCGAAGCAGATCCCGGTGGCGCCCATCGACTGGGTGACCCCGAGCCGCTCGCACAACTCGCGGTACTCGCCGCTGGTGTACTGCCCCGGGCAGCCTCGGTCGGAGTGCAACACCGCCCCATCGACGTGCCCGCCACAGGTCGCCACGGCCATCTCGAGCGCCGAGGCGACGAGCGGGATGCGCAGGTGGTCGGCGACACCCCAGCCGATGACCCGGGCGGGACAACCGGTCGATCACCGTGGCCAGGAACAGCCAGCCCTCGCCGGTAGCGATGCCGGTGATGTCGCCGGCCCATGTGACATCCGGCGCCGCCGGGTTGAGGTTTACGGGCCACCAGATGCTTGGCCGCCGGGGCGTCTTGTCGACGATGGTGGTTCTGCACCCGCCGGCGCCCGACCCGGCGGCGGTCTTGACAGCAAGGCGTCGCAGGGATTTAATCGACTGGTCAGAGTATTCGATTAAGAGAAGAGGCTTGATGGCGAAACCCGGACAGAGGTCCGCGATCAAGGGGAGCAAGTCGTCGACGGCCAAGCGTGACCACCTGGTTGATGCGGCGTTCCAAACCCTCCGCGACGAGGGTTTCGCGCGTGCGAGTGCCCGCGCCATCGCTTCGCGCGGGGGGTTCAACTCGGCGTTGATCTTCTATTACTTCGACTCTGTGAACGACTTGCTGGTCGAAGCCCTATCCCGGAGCAGCCGCGCTCAGCTCGAAAAGTACGAAGACATGCTCGCAAACGTGACCACGCTCCCCGATCTGGTCGCATCCGTGCAAAGCCGAATCCAAGACGACATGGAGTCAGGTCACGTGAAGGTCTTGACCGAGCTCATCGGCGCGACCTCTTCCGATGAACAGCTGCGGGAGGCGGTGTTCGAGCAGGTGGAGCCGTGGATGGAGTTCACGGGACGGAGTGTGGAACGAATCCTCGCGAGCAGCGGGCTGGATGGTCTGGTTCCACCGGCTCAGGTCTCGTTCGTGATCGTCGCCGTCTTTCTCGGCATGGAGCTACTCGCGCATCTCACCGGCGATGACGAGGTGGTCGACGGATTGTTCGACTCTGCCTACCGTCTCGTCGGTCTGCTCCACACGGCGCTTAAGGGCGGTGCCGCCCCATGAGCGCGACCGACCACCCCCGCCGGGGGCGTGTGCCGGTCCTCAGCGTGCCACCAGTGTCGGAGCTCGACGGTCGACTGATCCGCACTTCCGGGGCGCGGCAGATCTGGATCCTTACGCGCCCCATCCTGTGGGTCGGGATCTTTGCCGCCTTCAGCCAGCATGGATGGTGGATCCTGGCTCTGGCTGTCTTCCCTGCGCTCTTTCTCAGCCAGGTGGTTGCGCTGAATGACGTCATGCACCGTTCTATCGGCCTCGGACCCCGGGCTACGGAGCTGGCCGTGGCCCTTCTCGGTTGCCTCGTGGTTGAGAGTGGTCACGCGATCCGCATCACCCACCTCGCCCACCACAAGCAGGGCGGGGGACCCGGCGATCCCGAGTCCTATGTCGACCTCCTGCCGCTGCGGCAGCTCGTCGCGGAGATGCCGCGCTACCGATTCAGGATCTGGGGATACGGATGGCGCAACAGCTCACGCCGGGAGCGATGCTGGATCTGCGCCGAGCTGGGGCTGGCAGCGATAGCCATCGCCGCATGCATTTCGGGCATCGCGCCTACATCGGTCGTGGTCTTCGTGCTGCTGTCGGTCCTGGCGGGATGGGCCTTCCCGCTGGTCTCCGCTGTCGGGCCACACGCCGACTGGGGCCGCGACAACTCGAGCCACGCCTACCGCGTCCGGGGCCGCTGGCTGCCGCGCCTCATGCTCAACTTGCCGTTCCATCTCGAGCACCACCTGTATCCCGAAATCCCATCACACCGGCTCCCGGAGCTATCAAAGGCCGTCGAGCGGTTCATCGATCGAGCCGGAATCAAGCAGGTCCGGGTGTGGTAGCCGTTGTCGAAGGGCCTGGTCTCGACAGTGACGACGCCGATCGCGTTGGTCTCTTCGGGATGCTGCTGGGGACGATCCTTCGCGACCTCCCTGGGGTCGTGCGTCGGTTCCACGCGGCCGACCACGACGTTGTCGGCCATGGGATGCTTCGCGTCGAGCAGTCGAACTTCAAGATCGGCAGGCTGGTGGCTCGTCTGATGCGGATGCCCAGAACCGTGGGCGACACACCAGTCGTGCTCACCATCTGGAGAGAAGCACAACGCGCCCACCGACCGCCCTGCGAAGAGTGGCGCCGGTCGTTCCAGGGTGAGGTCATGGCATCCAGCCAGACGACCGACGGCAAGTACCTGCTCGAACGCATCGGCCCCCTCGAGTTCTGCTTCGACCTCGACGTCGCCGACCAACGATTGCGCTTCAACCACATCCGAACGCGAATGCAGCTCGGCGCGCTACGACTCGGTATCCCATGGCCGTTGTCCCCGACGATCCAAGCGAGCGTCGGCGCGACCGCCTCCGGTGACCAGCTCCACGTCTCGGTCGAGATCAGCGCGCCCGTGCTCGGCACACTTCTGTACTACGCCGGCCCTTTAACACCACTGGGTATCACATGACAGCGACGCTCTGGCTGTTGATCGTGCAGGGCGCGCTCGGAGCGTTCGACACGCTCTACTTCCACGAGTGGCGGGCCCAGCTTCCAGCTCGCCACGACATGCGGCCGGAGCTGGCACTGCACGCCCTGCGGTCCGCGTTCTATGGAGTCCTGTTCTGCACACTGCCTTGGATCGCGTGGTCCGGCCCTGCCGGTCTCGTGCTTGCTGGTCTTCTCGTATCCGAGGCCGTGATCACCTTCGCTGACTTCGTGGTCGAGGACCGCGTCCGCACCAGCCTCGGTGGAGTCTTTCCCGGCGAGCGGGTCATGCACGGTCTCATGGCCATCGTCTACGGCGCCTTCATGGCGGGTTTCCTGCCGGTCCTGAGTGCGTGGATCACCGGTGACCGAACGACACTTGGAACAGGCAGCCCACCGCTTCTGCTCGCCGGGTTGACCGCGCTAGGCGTCGGGTCATTCCTCTCCGGCCTGCGGGACGCGGTGGCGGCCAGCGGCTTTCGCCCCGGCGCCTGGCCATGGCGGCAGCCAGACCACCCGCAGCCATCGCCCGAGCCGGGCGGGTCCGCACGTCCCTCGCTTCCCCTCCTGCTGGGGGCCGTCGTACTCATCGCAGCCATCACCCGGCGATCCCGCCCATGACCACCACGGTGCCCTCGCCACCGTGGGTCACGCGTACCAAAATCCCCCGACGGCGCCGGCACCGGCGCGTCTTCACCGCGGCCGGTATCTACAACGTCGCATGGGGCAGCTTCACCGTGGCCAAGCCGCAGTGGTTGTTCCAGCTCGCAGGCATGCCCCGCGCCAACCATCCCGAGGGATTCGCCGCCCTCGGCATGGTCATCGGTCTCTACGGCATCCTCTATCTGGCCGTTGCCGCTTATCCCGAGCACGGCTGGCTCTGCGTCGCCGTTGGCATGACAGGCAAGCTCCTCGGACCCATCGGCCTTGCAGTGCTACTGATCCGCGGCACGTGGCCGATGTCAACAATCGTCATCTGCCTGACGAACGACATCGTGTGGTGGCTACCATTCGCTCGCTACCTGACGGATGCCAGACTGGTCGCTCGGAACCCGACCGTGGAGACCGACGAGATCGAGGTTCACCGAGTGCTCGCCGTTCGCGGGAGGTCGTGTTGCGCTCGACGCGGCGTATGGAACCGGCCGCCGCGGTGATCGACCCGACCGACAGATCGGAGGACCCGCCATCCGGTGCTGCCGCTCGTTCGGGCACCGGTGGTAGGCATGGTCCACCTTGGTCGCAGGGTTTCGTCGACTATGAGCGCGTAGCGGCTCGTTACCAGCAAGGTCGCGCGTTGGCAGCGGAGGTGCTCGACCGCTGGGCGAGCGCGGTCAGCCCCCACTTGCCCAGTGGGCTGATTCGCGTCGTCGACGTGGGTGCGGGTACCGGCATCTTCGCCGCAGCGTGGCCGCGGTGGACGACCGCTGCCGTGGTGGCCGTCGAACCATCGGCGGCGATGGTGCGCGCAGCAAGGGTCGAGGACCCGGCGGTCAGCTTCGTGCTGGGGACGGCCGAGGCCCTACCGCTCCGGGACGGCTGCGCCGATGTCGTATGGGTCTCCACCGCGCTGCCCCACTTTGCCGACGTGCATCAGGCGGTGCGTGAATTCACCCGAGTCCTGGGGCACGGCGGGCGAGTGCTCGTGCGGACCCTAGTCCCGAGCCGGACGGGCACCACCTGGCTGGATGAGTTCCCCGGCCGAGCCAAGTGGGAGGCCCGGTGCCACACGGAACAGCAGCTTACCGAGATCTTTCAGCCCCACGGCTTCGAGCCGACCCACGCCCAGGAGGTGCTGGAGGGAACCGAGACCTACGCCGAGTCCGCCGACTGGGTGCAGCGCATGAGGCACGCCGACTCGGCGCTCACGGCGCTCAGCGACGAAGAGATCGCCGAGGGTGTCCAGAAGCTGCGCTCCACGCCCACCAAGGTCAGTCGCGTGGAGCTAACCCTGTTCGTCTTTACACAGCAGTGACGGTGCAGACGACGCCACGAGCGGCGACGTCGGCACCAAGGCCTCGATGCCGACCAAGGCGCGCAGCAGGCCCACGGCACCGAAGATGAGCCCACCAAGGGGAAGTGCAAGCACTGCCGAAGGACCCAGCTCGCGGACCGCCGTGATATTCACATCTATCCGCGCGATCGCTTGACCGGCACGTCGGCGGTCAGGTCCTGTTCGTCACCGCGGGAACCGGCCGGGTCTTCTCCCGGATGGCGGCGTTGTCGTCTGGCCCGGCGACGTCGTGTGGACAGGGTGGGAGCTGGTCGGCAGCGACCCCACCACGGGCCTGCTGTGGCGGGACCGGCCCAGCCGTGCCCACTGGCGCTGCACGCGGTGCCGCCGATCGCCCGCCTCGACGCCCAAGCGTCGGCCTCGATGCCACCGCCCGAGCTCTCGCTGTGACGCCGATGCGATCGCTCACGTCTCGCGGCACGAACTGCCGCCGCGCTCGCGACGAACGCGCTCACGACCACTCGCCCGCTCACTCGACTCGAGTCCCGGCGCACGCTCCGGCTGTCCCCAACGAAGGACCGGGATCGAGTCCGATAACGCGACACACCCATGCAGGTGCACCTGCGGGCGCCCGCGAGCGGCCGCCCCGGTGGGCCGGCGAGGTCGGGCGTGAGGTTCACGGGTCACCGCGCTGGGATCGGCCAGCGACAAGCCCGTCTCGGTCGTCGTAGGCCAGGTCGCCCGCTACCTCATCGCCCCCGCCAGCCCCCGCTACGCCGTCAAGCGATCCCTCTGGCAGCGCGGGGTCCGGGGGAAGACGGGGTGAGCCGCAATTGAGCGGACACGGGCGACACGCCGAGACGCTGGCTGGGCCATGGTTCGGGGAACTCGGCCCGACCGGCACGGTCGACTTCGACGAGTTCACCAGCGTGCTGGCCGGCCGGGACCCGCGCACCGGGGAACGGTTGTGAGCCCGCGCATCTTGCTGCCGGAGATGGCGATGCTCGTGGCTTCGTCGCGAACGACCTCGACGGGCCCCAAGAGGCGGGCGTTCACAGCCGGAATGTCGTGGCGGTGGCCGGGCGCCTGGTCGGGATCGGTAGTGTCCAGGGCCTTGAGCTCGAGTTCATGGGTGGCCGTCGGCCTTGACAACGGCGGCACGTCCAACAACGCCACGGTGGTCGATGCGGCGGGAAGATTCCTCGTCGATCGCCTGCTTGAGACACCGAGTCGTGTCCGCGAAGGTCCGGACGTGGCGGTCGAGGCGCTCGTGCGGGCGTTCGAGCTTGTGCTGGAGGCCGCCGGCATCGACAGGTCCGACGTGCGGGTTGTGGGCCTCGACACGCCGGGTCCTGCCAGCGCCGACGGCGTGATCTCCTCCGTCGGGTCGACGAACTTCTCGCATCCGGCCTGGCCCGGGTTCGACGTGCGCGGGGCGCTCGAGGCGGCCCTCGGCGCGCCGGTGGTCTACAACAACGACGGCAACGCAGCCGCGCTGTACGCGCACACGGCCCACTTCGGCGGGGACGCCGATGCCCGGTCGTCGATCTCCGCCATCGTCGGCACGGGCCTCGGCGGCGGTGTCATCGAGTCGGGTCGGATCGTGCGTGGTGTGGCAGGGATGGCCGGCGAGCTGGGCCACGTCCACATCCCGCTGCACGGATTGCTCGAGGTGGGCCAGCCGCTGCCCGACTGCAACTGCGGGTTCGTCGGCGACGCGGAGAGCGTGGCCTCGCTCACCGGTATCGAAAAGAACCTGCTCCCTTACTGGTTGAGCCAGTTCCCGGACCACGAGCTGGCCGGGGTGGAGCCGGCAGACAAGGCCGCGCAGATGGTCCGCTCGTTCGGCGAGCGGAGCGACCCGATGGCGCTCAAGATCTTCGAGCAGCAGGCGATGGCGCTGGGCCGCCTGTTCACCATCGCCGCCAACTACTCCGACCCTGACGCCTACTTCCTCGGCGGCGGTGTGGTGGAGGCGAAGCCCGAGTTCCGGGGGTGGTTCCTGGGGCGAGTGCGCGAGCACATCCTCCTGCGGGAGGAGCAGGCCCACGTGGCCGAGTTCGCGCTCGTTCCGGACCTAGACATGGCCGGCGCCCGCGGCTCGGCGCTAGCGGCGCTCGCCGCCGCCCGCCTCGGTGAGACCCGCTAGCGGTGCGCACAACCTCGAACGGCCCTGTTTCCGTACTCTCGGCGACGTAGGCCGCTCATGGCGACCTTCTCTCAACCGGTTGCTTCAGCGACCACCCGGTCGAGCAACGCCTCGAGTGCACGCACCGGGATCACGATGCGGCGGCCGAGTCGCATACACGGCAACACACCCTGCCGGACCAGCTCGTAGGCGTAGCTCCGCGACACGCCGAGCACCTGCCCGGCCTCTTCGACCGTGAGCGTGAGACGTCGAGGAGCGGCGTCGTTGTTTATCGAACCATGCCTCCCTAAAGCGGCGCGAGTGGCGCGTCTTCTCACCGATGAGGCGCTACTTCCCGTCGCCGGCGCGGCAAGTCGCGCCCATCGGCCTCCGTTGCGGCTCCGTCAAGCCTTCTGGCCACGCAGCTCGTCGAGCTTGGCTTCGAGCGGCCGGCCCACATCTCGGCGGCGGCGAAGTCGATGGCGGGTCGCACCTTGGCGTAGACGGTCATCGTGGTCGCCTCGGACGAATGCCCTGCCAATCACCGTCCGGGGGTCGACGCCCGCGGCGAGCATCTCGGTGATCATCATGTGACGCACCCGTGAAAGTCGATGTCCGGTCGGACGCCAGCTCGCTCTCGTAGTTGACGAAATCGCCTGCTCGTTGAGTCGGGTCGCCACGGGTTGGGGTCGAGGATGTCGCGTCGGCTCCCCCGCCCTCCGCTGAACACCAGCGCGTCTGCCTCGACCTCGAACGGCTCGCTGCCGCCTCCTCAAGCAGCTTCTCGACCCGAGCCTTGTGCGCTCGCAGCTTGCGTTATTGACGACAGAGCCACCTTGCGGGACTTCCTCGTTTTGGTCCAGGGCCGGAGCTGTGCCCCGTCGTCGCCGATCGACACCGTGCCGTCGATCGAGATCGTGCCCGCATCGAAGTCGACGCCTCCCCAACGCAGCGCAAGCGTCTCGCCCCGCCTACACCGGTCTCGGCCGCCACCCACAGAAAGGTCAGGAACTCCGGATCGTTGATCTCGGCCTCCAGGAGGATCCTGGCGGTCTCCTCCAGCGTCGGAGCGACCCGCTCGGTGGCATGGGTCTCGGGCGGCGGCACCTTCATCGCCGCGTTTGATTCCACGTACTCCATCGCGACCGCGTACGACAGCACGGCGGACAGGACCGTGCGCGCCTTGCGGGCCGTCGCCGCGCTCAGACCCTTCTCGTCCTGCAAATGGCGGAGGAACGCGCCGACCAGTCGTGGACGAGTCTCCTCGACGCGCTTGTCACGCAGCACTGGCAGAATGTGGTTGTCGAGGGTGGTCACGGTAGTTCGCCCGGGTCGCCGGAGCGAGCCGGGGCTTGCTCGCCCACAACTCCTCCACGAGGCGGGACAACTTAATGCCACCCACGACGCCACCTTGAGCCTGGAGCCGTGCCTTCTAGCGAAGCATAACTACGCCCCAGGCCCTATGGCCTGGGGCTTTGTGGCGCACCCCCAACGGGATTCGAACCCGTGTTGAACCGCCCGGGGTTTTGTAGAGGCTCGGCTTATTGGGTCCCGGCCTCGGCGGCTGGGATGGTCTGACGGTAGTAGGCGGCCTCGAAGGCCGCGGGGGTGGTGTAGCCGGGTCCGTCGGTGATCTCGCCGTGGAGCCGCCGGTTGTTGAACCAGTCGACGTAGGTGAGGGTGGCCCACTCGACGTCTTCGAGCCCGGACCACGGGCCCTGGGGGTAGATGAGCTCCCATTTGTAGAGCCCGTGGAAGCTCTCGGCCAGCGCGTTGTCGTACGAATCGCCCTTGGAGCCGACCGAGGCGACGATGTCGTTGGCGGCGAGGCGGTCGGAGTAGCGCACAGACAGATACTGGACGCCGCGGTCGCTGTGGTGGATCAGGCCGTCGAGGCTGGCGGTGCGGCTCCGGTTGTGCACGGCCATCTCCAAGGCGTCGATCGCCAGGTCCGAGCGCAGCGACCGGGAGGCCTGCCAGCCCACGACCATGCGGGAGAACACGTCGATGATGAACGCCGCGTACACCCAGCCCGAGTGCGTCTTGACGTAGGTGAGATCCGCTACCCACAAGCGGTTGGGGGCCGGCGCCCGGAACCGGCGCTCGACCAGATCGGCTGGCCGTCGCAGGGCCTCGTCGCCGGTGGTGGTACGCACCCAGCTGCGGCCCCGCCGGCAGCCCTGGATGCCCATGTCCCGCATCAGCCGCTCCACCGTGCAGCGGGCGACCCGGATGCCGTCCTTGTTCAGCTGGTCCCACACCTTGTCGGCGCCGTACACGCACAGGTTCTGCTCCCAGACCCGCAGGATCTCCGGGCGCAGCTCGGCATCACGCAGCGCCCGCGCCGACGGCGACCGGTGCTTGGCGGCGTGGTAGGTGGACGGGGCGATCGGCAGCACCGCGCAGATCGGCTCGATTCCCCAGACCAACCCGGCGCTACGACGCTGCTTGTGGCCGTCGATGAACCAGATCATCTCTTCGACTGGCGGTCGAGCTCCGCCCCGAAGAAACTCGCCGCCGCCTTCAAGATGTCATTGGCCCGGCGCAGCTCGGCGTTCTCGCGCCGCAGCCGGCGCAGCTCGGCAAGCTGATCAGTCGTCGGTCCCGGCCGGCGACCCTCATCGGCCTCGGCACGACGGACCCACAACCGCAC
>DASQUK010000236.1:0-3665 GCA_035641315.1 Acidimicrobiales bacterium
GCAGCGGGCCGTGTTGATCCTGCGCGAGGTCCTCCGCTGGCAGGCCAGCGAGGTGGCCGAGCTGCTCGACACCAGCGTGGCGTCGGTCAACAGCGCCCTCCAGCGGGCCCGGGCGACCCTGGCGGAACGCGACCTCGACGCCACCCCCAGCCAGGTCGACGACCAGCAGCGGGATCTCCTCGCTCGCTACGTGGACGCCTTCGAGCGCTACGACATCAGCTCCCTGGTGGCGTTGCTCCACGAGGACGCCGTGCAGTCGATGCCGCCTTGGGCCCTCTGGCTGCAGGGCCGGGACGAGATGGGCAAGTGGTACCTGGGCCAGGGCATCGGCTGCAAAGGGTCGCGCCTCGTGGCCACGGCCGCGAACGGCTGCCCGGCCTTCGGCAGCTACCGCCCCGCCGGGCCGGGCGTCTGGGAGCCCTGGGGGATCCAGGTCATCGAGGTGTCAGGCGAGCGGATCTCGGCGATCCACAACTTCATCCACCCCGAGCTGTTCCCGGCGTTCGGCCTCCCCACCCGCCTCGAGCGATAGGACGTCGGTCAGCCCGACGAGGTCCAACAGGGCACGCAGCTCGTCGCAGGGGTTGCGCAGGCGAATCGCATAGCCCAGGCGCCGGGCCGCGAGCTGCAAGCGGGCCAGCCGGTCCACGAGCCCCAGGTCGGGCCCGGACAGCCCGTCCATGCGCCACAGGACCACCTCGACGTCGTCGTCGAGGACCAGGACCACGTCCCTCGACCGGTCGCCAGCGACGTCCACCTATCCTCCTCGTCTCGTCCCTCGGGGAGAAGACGGCCGCGACCGGCGGAACTCAGCGCTCTACGCGGCCAGCCTCTTGACAAGAAAAGTTGTCAGGCGCAGGGTGGAGGGCGATGCACGACGTCGAGGTCATCGAGGACGCGGGCGCGGCGGCCGTGGCGCTGGATCCCCTGCGGGCCCGGCTGCTGGCCGAGCTCGTCGAGCCCGGCTCGGCCGCGACCCTCGCCGCCCGCGTCGGCATCGCCCGCCAGAAGGTCAACTACCACCTCAAGGCACTCGAGTCCCATGGCCTGCTCGAGGTGGCCGAGGAGCGCAAGCGGGGTGGCATCACCGAGCGGGTGATGCGGGCCACCGCCGCCGCCTACATCGTGTCGCCGGCCGCACTGGGCGACTCCGCCGCCGACCCCGACCAGGCGCCCGACCGGCTCTCGGCCCGCTACCTCATCGCCCTGGCGGGCCGGGTGGTGCGCGAGGTCGGCGACCTCACCCGGCGGGCGACGGCCGCCGGCAAGCGCCTGCCGACCCTGGCCATCGACACGGAGATCCGCTTCCGCTCGGCCGCGGACCGTGCCGCCTTCGCCGACGAGCTCACCGCGGCCGTCATCGATCTCGCAGCCCGGTACCACCACGACGACGGTCGTCCCCACCGGTTGGTCGTCGCCGCCCATCCCAAGCCCAAGGAGATGCCATGACCGCGAACCCCAACGTTCCGCTGCGCGTGGAGCTGACGTTCGAGCTGCCGGGCACCGCCGAGCAGGTGTGGCAGGCCATCGCCACCGCCAACGGCATCACGTCGTGGTTCCTGCCCACCGACCTGGAGGAACGCGAAGGCGGCACGATCGTCACCCACATGGGCGAGAGCAGCTCGCCGGGCAAGGTCACCGGCTGGGAGCCGCCCCGGCGCTTCGCCTACGAGGAGCCCGAGTGGGCTGCGCTCGCCGGCCACGAGGGGGCGGACGTCAGCCCGCTGGCCACGGAGTTCCTGATCGAGGCGCAGTCGGGCGGTACCTGCGTGCTCCGGGTCGTGTCCAGCGCCTTCGGCACCGGCGCCGACTGGGAGCAGGAGTTCCTGGCGGAGATGGAGAAGGGCTGGCGGCCGTTCTTCGATCGCCTGCGGCTCTACCTCGTCCACTTCCCCGGCCAGCGGGTCACTCCGCTGGAGGCGGCCCACACCGTCAAGGGAACGACTGCCGGGCCGGTGTTGGCGGCCATGCGCGAGTCCCTGGGGGTCGAGGAGGTCGGGCAGTCGGTAGACGCCCGCGGCCTCGCCGGGCAGGTGGAGCGGATCGGCGAGTCCGACGTGCTGCTGCGGGTCACCGATCCGGTCCCCGGCTTCCTGGGGCTCGCCGCCTGGAGCACGGGCGAGGACGAGGCGACCGCGGTGGTCCAGGGCCAGCTGTTCTCCGAGGCGGCCCCCGCCTTCGTGGAGCAGGAGCGGCCGGGCTGGCAGGAGTGGCTCCAGGGCCTGTCGATCCCCGCGGCATGAAGGCGAAGACAACGATGAATTTCGGTGGTTTGTCACGTCTGAGGCGTATGGACTGGGACCGGACCCCGCAACCAGGGAGGCATTGATGCGTGGAATGGGAGTGGAGGCCGACGGCGCGCTGGCCGTCGAGACCGAGGGCCTGGTGAAGGCGTTCGGCGAGACGAGGGCCGTCGATGGCATCGACCTGGCCGTGCGCCCCGGCACCGTCTTCGGCGTCCTGGGCCCCAACGGCGCCGGCAAGACCACGATGCTCCGCATGTTGGCCACCCTGCTGCGGCCCGACGCGGGCACGGCCCGGGTCCTCGGGCACGATGTCGTGCGCGACGCCGACGCCGTGCGGTCCTCGGTGAGCCTGACCGGCCAGTTCGCCTCGGTCGACGAGGAGCTCAGCGGGCACGAGAACCTGGTCCTGATCGGGCGCCTGCTGGGCTTCGGGCACCGCGCCGCCATGGAGCGGGCCGACGAGCTGCTCGACGCCTTCGGGTTGTCCGACGCCGCCGGCAAGCTCGTCAGGGACTACTCCGGCGGCATGCGGCGGCGCTTGGACATCGCCGCCAGCATCGTGGTCACGACGCCGCTTCTGTTCCTCGACGAGCCCACCACCGGGCTCGATCCGCGCAGCCGCAACCAGGTGTGGGACATCGTGCGGGCGTTCGTGGCCGCCGGCACCACGGTGCTCCTCACCACCCAGTACCTCGACGAGGCCGACCAGCTGGCCGACCGCATCGCCATCATCGACCACGGCAAGGTCATCGCCGAGGGGACCAGCGGCGAGCTGAAGGCGCTGGTCGGGTCCGGCAGCCTGCACGTCCGGGTGCTCGACCCGGGGCAGCGGTCCGAGGCGGGGCGCATCCTCACGGCCGCCCTGGGCACCCCGTTCCAGCTCGAGTCCGACCCGTCGGCGCTGTCGGCGCAGGTCACCGATCCCGAGCGGGTCGCGACGGCCCTGGCCGAGCTGGCCCGGTGCTGCGTCCCGCTCGCCGAGTTCTCGCTGGGCCAGCCAAGCCTCGACCAGGTGTTCCTGGCCCTGACCGGCCATCCCGCCGAAGACAAGACCCCGGAGGAGACCGCGGCATGAGCACCGTGACCACCACCGAGACCCAGCCTCAGCTCGTCGAGGCCACCATCCGGTCGGTGCTGTCGACCAAGGCACGGCCGGCCCGGCCCACGGCGCTGGCGGCGTCCCTCAGCTTCGCCTGGCGGGCGATGCTGAAGATCAAGCACGTCCCGATGCAGCTCTTCGACGTGACGGCGTTCCCGATCATGTTCGTGCTGCTGTACACGTACCTGTTCGGTGGCGCGCTGGCGGGTTCGCCCCGGGAGTACCTCCAGCAACTGCTGCCCGGCATCCTCGTCATGACCGTCGCCTGGATCACGATGTACACCGGCCAGGCACTCAACACCGACATCTCCAAGGGGATC
>DASQUK010000237.1:0-11643 GCA_035641315.1 Acidimicrobiales bacterium
CCGAGGGCCTCGACCGCCGGAGCGGCGAGGTGCCGCACGAGGTCGTGACCCGGCTGGAGCTGCGGGCGGGCGAACGGGCCGTGCGGGTCGAGACCACGATCGACAACCGCAGCCGCGACCACCGCCTGCGGGCCCACTTCCCGCTGCCGGCGCCGGCCGCCACGTCGCGGGCCGAGACGGCGTTCGGGGTGGTGGAGCGGGGGCTGGACGCCGAGGGCGGTCCCAACGAGGCACCGCTGCCGACCCACCCGGCGCTGCGCTTCGTCCAGGCAGGCGGCCTCACCGTGGTGCACGACGGCGTGGCGGAGTACGAGCTGGTCGACATGCGCGACGGGCGGGCGCACGAGCTGGCCGTCACGCTGCTGCGGTGCACCGGGATGCTGTCCCAGGCGCCGATGGCGACCCGGCCCCTGCCCGCGGGCCCGCTCATCCGCATGGAGGGCCCCCAGCTGCAGAAGCGCCTGACCCGCCGCTACGCCGTCGCCGTCGACGACGTCGACCCCTACGCGCTGGCCGACGAGGTGCTGGTGCCGCTCCAGGTGGTGGAGGCAGCGGAGCCGACCCCAGCAGACGGCGACCTGCCGGCCGACGGGTCGGCGCTAACGGTGGAGGGCGCCGAGGTCTCCGCCGTGGTGCGGGAGGGCGGTGCGCTCACCGTGCGGGTGGTCAACCCCGGCGACGAACCGACCACGGTGACGATCGAGGGCCGACGGGGTTGGCTGGTGGACCTGCGCGGCCGCCCCGTCGAGCCGTTCGAGGGGTCGTTCTCGCTACGACCCTGGGGCGTCGCCACCGCCGCGCTGGCGTCCTGAGACCTCGTCCACGAGCCCATACGTGACCGCTTCGTCAGCGGTCAGCATGCGGCCACGCTCGACGTCGCGGGCGACCAGCGCCCGGGACTGGCGGGTGATGGCGGCCAGCCGGTCGACAAGTGTCCCCTGCAACTGGGTGGCGTTCTCGACCTCCCGCTGCAAGCGATCGGCCGAGCCCGCGGCCTCGAGATCGGGGAACCGCAGGCGGAACGTCGCCCCGGGCCCGCAGCGCCGGCGGCCGCTGCCGGCGGCGACCACCACCGCCGCGGTGCCCTCGGCCCGGCCCACGCAGCTGGTGTCGACCGGGCAGCGCACCAGGTCCATGGTGTCGAGCACACCGACCGCGGCGTCGGCCGGTCCTCCCCCGCTGTTGACGACCAGTGTGATGGGCGCATCGTCGTCGGCGTCGAGGGCCATGAGCTGGGCGGTCACCAGCATGGCCGTGTCGTGGTCCAAGCGGTCACGCACGAACACGATGCGGCGCTCGAGCAGGTCGGCGTACACGCTCGACTCGAACGTGCCCGGGCCAGTCGGCGCCGGCTCGCCCGGGATCGGCACCAGCGGGACCGGCGGGTACACGGGCCGGCGAGGCTCGGGCCCGGGGACACCGGGCGGCACGTTGGGCGGGACCTCCGGCGGCCAGTTCGGCGGCCACTCCGAGCGGGGACCGGTGACGCCGTACGGGTGTCTCATCACGCAAGACGATAGGGCGACACATCCGCGCAGCCACCCGTTTCGTTGGCACCGGCCGTGGGTAGCCGCAGTCGTTGGCAGGTCCGCCGCCAGCCTGCCGCCAGAAGGGAGGGGCACATGGAACCCACGATCGTCAACTCAAGCCCCCGGTACCGTCCGGCGACGCTCGTCGAGCCGCCGGGCTTCGGGTACCTGCTCCTGTCCTCCGACGTCGAACCGCCCACCGGCCGCCGCCCGTTTCCGGGCACGTCGGCGACCAGGACCGCGCTGCTGGGGCGCCTCAAGTCCGCCGCCGCCGACCTGGCGCAGCTCGACGCCGTCGAGCGGGCCACGGTCTACCGCACCGTGCTGGCGCCGCCGCCGAGCGGCTACGCCCGCACCGCCGAGCACCCCGCTCGGTTCGACGTGCACGTGCTCGTCGAGACCACGTCAACCGACCAGCTCACCGCGCTCGAGGCCAGCGAGCCGTACGCGCAGCTGCGCAAGGAGCTCGACACCGAGGCGACCCGCGTCGAGACCATGCAGGCCCGGTGTGTCAAGTGCATCGCCGATGTCGACAAGAGCCGTCCGGGGCTGTTCCTGTTCAACTACTTCGTGGCCGAGGACACCGAGGTGGCCCTCAAGCTCTGGGACCACCTGTCCGGCTGGTTCATGACCGAGACTGGGATCGACAACTCCACCGTGCTCCAACCCACCGGCGACAGCGAGTACGCGTTCGTCAACCATGCCCGCTGGGACTATGGCGTACCTCAGCTGTGGCTCCGCATGTTCACCAAGCCCAGCTTCTGGTCGTTCGTGCAGAAGAACATGAACGAGAACCGCACCGGATCGATGCCGACCCTGTGCCGCCTCGCCTAGCCCTCGCCTCGCCCTCGCCTCGCCCTCGCCTAGCCTGCGATAGCCGCCGGGACCGGGCCGAGCAGCGCTTCGCCGCGCCGCTCCGTGGTCGACCACGACGGATCGAGTCCCGGCGCGGTCAGGCGGACGCCGTCGACGCCGGCGTGGGGCGTCACCTCCCAGAGCAGCGCGGCCCGGTCGCCATGCCAGCGCACCGCGTAGGAGACGTGGCCCACGGCGGTGGGCGCGTCGTGCACCTCCCAGCCCTGCCCGTACCAGGCGTCCGGGACCAGCGACGCCAACGCCAGACCGCCGGGGACCCCGGCGACCTCGCGCACGAGCAGGTCGCGGACGAACGTCAGCAGCTCGGCGGCCGCCCAGCCGTGATGCCCGTCGCCCATGCACCCGCCGGCGAGGCGGGGGTGGATGGCCTCGGGCCAGGTCCACGTGGGGGTGGCGGCGTCGAGCATCCACGCCAGGCGATCGAGGGCCCGTCGGTCGCCGGCCCGCATCTCGACTGCCGCCAGCTGCAGCGTCAGGTAGGTGCCGAGCCCGGTGTGGCTGATGCCCTGGAAGAAGGCGCGCCCTCCGGCCCGAGCGCCGTTGGGAGCGGGCGGCGTGTCGAGCGTGAACCGCTGGCGGATCGCCTCGGCCGTGGCCGCGATCCGGGGATCGTCCGGTGCCAACAGGTCGAGCGGCACGCACGCAACCAGCGAGCCGATGGCGCCGGGGTCGATCCGGCGCCGGGGCCCGGCCGGGATGGCTATGGTGCCGAGACGCTCGGCGGTCAGGGTCAGCGAGCGCTCCACGTCCTCCCACATGGCGGCGGCGAAGCGGTGGGCCTCGGCGGCGGCGTCGGTCTGGTCCACGGCCCCTAGCAGCTCGGCACCGGCCCGCAGGCCGGCGACACCCCAGAAGTCGTCCCAGTAGAAGTAGTCGAACGGCCCCAGGTGCTCCGCCGACACGCCGGCGGGGAACAGGCCCTGCAGCGCCGGATCGTCCCGCTTGGCCTTGCGGCCGCGACGCTTGCGGTCGATCCAGTGGACGCCCTTGGCGATGGATCCCACCATCGGCTCCACCAACGTGGTGTCGCGTGTGAGGCGCCAGTGGTGGACCAGCGCGTGCAGCGCGGCGCCGTTGGCGTCCCACTCGTGGCGCTGGCTGAAGAAGAAACCGTCGACGTGCTGGCGCCCGGAGTACGAGGCCAGCACCTGGGCGGCCTCGTCGTGGTAGCCGTAGCGGTCGAGGGCGCCCAGCAGGTAGGCGGCGTCACGGAACCAGAACCGGTGGTAGGTCGACGGCCCCGGCGTGATCTCGTCGCCGTCGTGGAGCAGCAGCAGGAAGCGCCGGTTGGCGTCGACGGCCGCGGCCAAGCGCTCGTCGGGCAGCACGAGGCGCAGGCCGCGGGCGCTCTGCGAGCGCCAGCCCCGGGCCACGGCGTCGGCGGGCGGCAGCACCCGGGGATAGGCCGGGGCGTCGGCCACCCGGCGACGGGCGACGCCGCGGCGGCGGGTGCGGCGCTCGGGTACGAGCGGGATGGCGACCCGGAGGGTGGCGCCGTGGGCCAGCGGGTAGACGAACGCCGCCTGCGCCAGGCCGGCGGGGTCGCGGACCGGCCCTTGCCACCGCTCACCGGCGCCGCCGGTCATCACCATGCCGGCCGAGTCGCCGTCGTGAAAGGTCGACGCCGCCACCCGGGCCGGGGGCTTGGGCAACAGCATGGCGATGCGGCCGTCCACCGTCACCGTCGTGTCGTGGAGGTCGAGCCGCTCGATCACCGACAGTCCCTCGGGGTTGTAGGGCCGTACCGCCAGCGCCAGGGCCACCGGCACGCTGGCGGCGTTCTCGATCTCGGCGACCACCAGCTCGCCACCTCCGTCGGCGGAGCTGCGCCGCACGGCGTAGACCCGCTCGACGACGTCGCCGCCGGGGACCCGCATGGCGGTCTCCACCACCGGTGCGTCGCCCACCAACCGCTGGCGCACGTTGAGCTCCCGCGACGGCACATGCCACCGGTCGTCAGCTCCGACCCACCAGTCCAACGACCAGCCGTCGAACCACGGCGTGACCAGGCCGCGGGGGTCCACGATGGCCTCCCAGGGGGAGTCGAGGTTGCCGACGGCCGTCCAATTGCGGTGCGTGACGTTTGTGAGGAACGGCAGGTGGCCGCGGGGCACGAACGCCGGCGAGCCGGGATCGAGCTGGCGCTCGAGCCAGTAGGGCCAGACCCAATCGGGCCCGATCTGAGCGGCGCCGCGGGTGCGCAGGGCCCGGAACACGGTGCGGGCGCCGATGGGCATCAGCTCGCCCGGCAGCTCGACCTCCACGGTCTCGCCCAGCCGCTGGAACGTCGTCAGGTGGCGCACCACGTCGTCGGTGATCTGCAGCCGCCCCATCAGCCGGCGCAGCACGAAGGCGCGGACGCTCATGGGGTCGGCACTAACCCATGCCGTGGTGCTCGGCGCGGGCGGCGCGCCGCAGCAGTCCACGGTAGGCCTCGGCCGCGGGGAGCCCCTGGTGGATCACGCGGAAGACCTCGTTGGCGATCGGCATCTCCATGCCGTGCCGCTCGCCCAGGGCGACGGCCACCTTTGAGGTCTTGACGCCCTCGGCCACCATGTGCATCTCGGCCTCGATCTGCTCGATGGTCCGCCCCCGACCGAGTTGCTCGCCGACGTAGCGGTTGCGGCTCTGCTGGGAGATGCAGGTGGCGACCAGGTCGCCCATGCCCGCCAGCCCGGCGAAGGTGATCAAGTCGCCGCCCATGGCCAGGCCCAGCCGGGCCATCTCGGCCAGTCCCCGAGTGATGACGGCCGCGCGGGTGTTGTCCCCGGCGCCCAGCCCGTCGGCCATCCCCGAGGCGATGGCCATCACGTTCTTGAGTGCGCCGGCGACCTCGCAGCCGATGACATCGGAGTTGGTGTACACGCGGAACAGGTCCCCGACGAAGATGCGCTGCAGCTCGACGGCGATGTGGTCGTCGGAGAAGGCCACCACCGTGGCGGCGGCGTGGCCGGCCATCACCTCCCGCGCCAGGTTGGGACCGGTGAGCACGCCGGTGGGATGGCCCGGCAGCTCGGCGGTGATGACCTCGGTCATGCGCAGTTGCGTGCCCTCCTCGAGGCCCTTGGCCAGGCTCACCACCGGCACCCAGGGCCGCAGGCAGGGCGCCAGCGCCTGCAGCGTCGGGCGCATGCCGTGCGAGGGCACACCCATGACCAACACGTCGGCCTCGGACACCGCTTCCTCGAGCGACGAGGTAGCCAGCAGCTCCTCGGGGAGCGGGCAGTCGGGCAGGTAGTCGCCGTTGCGGTGCTCCTTGTTGATCTCGTCGGCCAGCTCCGGGCGGCGGGCCCAAAGGATGGTGGGCGCATTGCGAGAGGCGAGTGACGCCACCGTGGTCCCCCACGACCCGGCGCCGACGACGGCAACTCGGATCGGCATGCCGGCCAACGTAGCGGAGGGCCGGGCCTCGCCGACTCTGATCGCCGGTACGCTGCCGCTCGATGAGCGAGCGTCCGTCGAGGGTGACGGGGAAGCACGGTGAGAGCGAGCCCAGGGCCCGAGCGGCCCGCCGCCGGAGGCGGCAAGAGCGGGACACACAGCGTCGGAGCCCGAGCGGCCCGCTGCGAAGCAGCAAGAGCGGGAAGCAATGAGCTCGGCGTCGGCGCCGCCCGCTGCGGTGGTCGTTCCCGTCAAGGCGTTCACCGCCGCCAAGGTGCGGCTCGCGGGGACGCTGGACCCGATCGAGCGGGCCAACCTGGCCCGGCGGATGGGCGAGGTCGTGCTGACCGCCGCCGCCCCCCTGCCGGCCGTCGTGGTGTGCGACGACGACGAGGTGCGGGCGTGGGCCCAGGCCGCCGGCGCCCGGGTGGTGTGGTGCCCGGGGCGGGGGCTCAACGGTGCCGTGGCCGACGGGGTGGCGGCGCTGCGCGCCGACGGGGTGGCGACGGCAGTCGTGGCCCACGCCGACTTGCCGCTGGCCAGCCGGCTCGACTGGCTGGCGGAGTTCCCGGGCGTGACGCTGGTGCCGGACCGCCGGCTCGACGGCACCAACGTGCTGGCGGTGCCAACCGACGCCGGGTTCCGGTTCTCCTACGGCGCCGGTTCCTTCGCCCGCCACCGGGCCGAGGCCGCGGCGCTCGACCTCCGGGCCCGGATCGTGCGGGACGACCGCCTGGCCTGGGACGTCGACGTCCCCGCCGACCTGGCTTGGCCGACGATGGTCGGTCCGGCAGAACGTCCGACCGTGGTCGGTCCCGGAGACCGTTCGACGGCAGGCCAACGGGCGTGGGCCTGAACCTGCCGACCCCGGCCAGCGCGCTGGCGATCGGCGCCCATCCCGACGACGTCGAGTTCGGCTGCGGCGCCACGCTGGCCAAGTGGGCGGCGGCCGGCTGCGTGGTCCACCACCTGGTGTGCACCGACGGCTCCAAGGGCACCTGGGACCCCGACCCGGACCTGGCCGAGCTCGTCGCCCAGCGCCAGGACGAGCAGCGGGACGCGGCCAAGGCACTGGGCGCCACCGGCGAGGTCGTGTTCCTCGGTTGGCCCGACGGCGAGCTGGCGTCGGACCAGCGCCAGCGCTGGCAGATCGCCTACTGGATCCGGCGCCTGCAGCCGGAGCTGGTGCTGGGCCACGACCCGTGGAAGCGCTACCGGCTGCACCCCGACCACCGCCACGCCGGGTTCCTCGCCGTGGACGGCGTGGTCGCCGCCCGCGATCCCCACTTCTTCCCCGAGCAGTCCATCCCGCCGCATCGTCCCACGGCCCTGCTGCTGTTCGAGGCCGACGAGCCCGACCACGTCGAGGAGGTCGGCGACGAGGACGCCGCCCGCAAGCTGGCCGCCCTCGAGTCCCACCGCAGCCAGCTGCGCTCGACCATGTTCGTCGACCTGTCGTCACCCGAGGGCGAGGAGCAGCTGGCCGCCTTCCGGGCCCGGGTGCACGAGCGGCTGGTCGCCGATGGCCAGGTGGCCGGCGTCCCCCAGGGCGAGGCGTTCAAGGCCATCACCGACCTGTGAGTGACGCGGAGGAGAGCATGACGATCGACCAGCAGCTCGCCGAGTCGTGGCTGACCAGCCTGGAGACCAGCGCCCGCTTCGACGCCGGCTGGGTGGCGGAGGCCGTCGCCTGGCTGGTGGAGGGACCAACCGGGCCCGCGCCGCAGCGGGTGATCGACGTGGGCTGCGGCGCCGGCGGCGCGGCGTGCGCCTTCGCCGGCGCCCTCGGTCCCGGGGTCGTGACGGGGTGCGATCGCGATCCCCGGCTGCTCGCCATCGCCCGACGCCGGGCGTCGGACGCCGGGCTCGACGGCCACATCCGCTGGCTCGGCGCCCGGGTGGACGCGCTGCCCCTCGGCGCCGGATCGGTCGACCTGCTGTGGGCCTCGGGCGTCGTGCACCACCTGCCGGATCAGCAGGGGGCGATCGACACGCTGGCGAGGCTCCTGCGGCCCGGCGGGCGGCTGGCACTGGTCGAGGGTGGTCTGCCGCTGCGGTGCCTCCCCTTCGACATCGGCCTGGGGCGGGTGGGCCTCGAGTCCCGGCTGGACGAGGCCCGGAGCCTCTGGTTCGCCGACATGCGCGATGAGCTGCGCGGGCCCGCCCTCCCCTACGGCTGGCCTGAGGCGCTGCGCCGGGCCGGGCTGGTGGACGTGCGTGCCCGCTCGTTCCTTGCCGAGCTGGCGCCCCCGCTCGACGACCTCGGGCGCCAGATGGCCGAGCGACACCTGACCTCGGCGCTGAACGAGCTCGGCGACCGCCTGGCGGCGGACGATCGGGACACGCTCACCCGGCTGCTCGACCCCGACGACCCCGCCCACGTCGGTCGGCGCGACGACCTGATGGTCACGGCCGTCCGCACGCTGAACGTCGGCACCGCGCCGGTGGCGTAGGTGGCTTAGGCCGAAGCCGGCTCGTCCCGGTGGGCGGTCGGGCGCCGCCGGCCGGTCTCCTCGGGGCGGGTACGGCACTTGCCCATCCACGGGCGGCCGGGCTGGCCTTCGCGCTCGGAGCCGGACTCGGCCTGTGGGAACGGTCGGTCGTCCTTCGCCCAGGTCGTGACGACGGGGAGACGTAGCCGTCACCTTGGCCGTCGGCCGGGCGTCGGCTCGGCCGTCAGTTCAGCGACGGATGGACCGGGAAATCGGCCAGCATCGAGACCCGGCCGCCCTGGCGCCGGAGCACCGAGCGCCACATGGTCTCGGGATCCGGGGCGAACACGTCGTCGGCGATCGCGTCGACCACCAGCCAGGCGCCCTCCGCCAGCTCGGTCTCCAGCTGCCCGGAGCCCCAGCCTGAGTACCCGGCGAAGAACCGGATGCCCGCCACCGCAGGCGAGAGCTCGGCGGGCTCACGGTGCAGGTCGATGGTGCCGACATCGCCGACGACCGGCGACCAGCCGGGGATGTCCCCTGTCCCGCCGTCACCGCCGCCGCTTCCCCCAATACGGCTGCGGGCCAGCGCCAGCACACCGTTGGGCTCGACCGGCCCACCGAAGTAGAGGACCGACGGAGCGGCCGCCAGATCGGCCCACTCCTCGAGGACGGCGCCGACCTGGAGGTCGCTCGGCCGGTTGAGCACGACCCCGAGAGCGCCCTCGACACGGTGCTCGATCATCAGCACGACCGTGCGGTCGAAGTTGGGGTCGCCGAGCATCGGTTCGGCGATGAGGAGCTTGCCAACGATGGTCTGGGCCGGAGTCACCGCCCCCAGCATGCCGCGGGCGAGGGTTGCTCGCAGGACGCGGCGCCGCCGCGGCAGGAAGCCCACCGCATGGCAGCAGAATCATCCTCATTCTCGGGAAGTGCTTGACGCGGCCGCAACCCGCGGACGCTGGTGCTGGCGAACCGGCGCGGCCCCAGCCCCCATCACCCGACCCCACCCGCGGCACCACCCACCTCCGCCGCCACCACCGCAACGCCGGCCACACCATCACACCCCACACCGCCCAAGCCCGCAGCGGCAGTTCGCACTGGTCAGCCCAACCCACCCTCGACAGCCTCTTCACCTGACGGCTTCACTTGAGAGCCCCATGGCCGATGACCGCAGTGTGCTGCCCGACGGCTCCTACGACGTCCTCGTCGTGGACGCCAGCCGCCACGGCGACGACGGCTCGCTCGGCGTCGAGGTGACCATCGTCGCCGGCGCGGCCAAGGGGCAGGTGGTGTCGCTCCGCACCGCCGACCTGGCCGGCACCGATCCGCTCGAGCTGCTGGGGTCCCCGGCCACGCTGACGGTCACGGCCGGGGAGCCGACGCTGCAGCTCGAGCCGTGAGCCCTATCCGTCGACCGCTTCGCGGAGCCGTCGAGCGACCGCCGCCGCCTCGGCTTCGTCGCCATAGCGGGTGCGGGGCCAGAAGAAGCCCCGCAAGCCGTCCTTGCGGTTGCGGGGCACCACGTGCGTGTGCAGGTGCGGCACGCTCTGGCTCACCCGGTTGTTGATGGCCACGAACGATCCGGCGGCACCCAACGCACCCTCCATCGCGCCCGCCAGGCGTTGCGCCCGCTCGAAATACGGTCCCACCCGCTCGGCGGGCAAGTCGGCCAGCGTCTCGACGTGCACCCGGGGCACCAGCAGCGTGTGGCCGGGGAACAGCGGCCGCGCGTCCAGGAACGCGACGACGAGCTCGTCGTCCAGCACCACGTGGGCGGACTGGCGGCCGGCGATGATCTCGCAGAACTGGCACGGGCGCTCCGGCATGGAGCCAAGAGCGTACGGGTCCCTGGCCGGCCGCGACGCGGCCGACCCGCCTTCCAACCATCCGCGTCGCCACGCCGGCGGTCGGCTTGACTGGCCGTCGGTGACTCGTCCGTCGTGACTGGGGGTTCCGTGACCGCTCACCCCGACACCGTCCGCACCTATGTCCTCGACACGTCGGTGCTGCTGGCCGACCCGTGGGCCTGGCGGCGCTTCGCCGAACACGACGTGGTGCTCCCGCTGGTGGTGCTGACCGAGCTCGAGGCCAAGCGGCACCACCCCGAGCTGGGGTGGGCGGCCCGCGAGTCGCTGCGGATGCTGGAGGACCTACGCGTCCGTCACGGATCCCTGCTCCGGCCCATGCCGGCCAACGACGAGGGCGGCACGCTGCGGGTGGAGGTCAACCACACCGAGATGGCCGGCTTCCCGGCGGCACTGACGCACGACACCAACGACCACCGCATCCTGGCCGTGGCCCGCAACCTGGCGGCCGAGGGACGCAGCGTCGCGGTGGTGACCAAGGACCTGCCCCTGCGGTTGAAGGCATCGATCGTGGGGCTGGACGCAGACGAGTACCGCAACGAGCTGGCGGTCGACACGGGATGGAACGGCGTCGTCGAGCTCGACGTCGAGCGGGCCGTCATCGACGCCATGTTCAGCAACCATGTCGCCGACCTGGCCGAGGCCCGGGACCTGCCCTGCAACACCGGAGTCGTCGTCCATGCCGGCCCGCAGCAGTCGGCGCTCGGGCGGGTCCACGACGACAAGCGCCTCCACCTGGCCCGCAGCGACGGCTCGCTGTTCGACGTTCGCGGCCGGTCGGCCGAGCAGCGCATCGCCATCGACCTCCTCGCCGACCACGATGTCGGCATCGTGAGCCTGGGAGGACCGGCCGGGACCGGCAAGAGCGTCCTGGCCCTGGCCGCCGGGCTGGACGCCGTGCTCGAGCAGCGCACGCACAACCGGATGATCGTGTTCCGGCCCATCTTCGCCGTCGGCGGGCAGGACCTCGGCTACCTACCGGGCTCGGAGGCCGAGAAGATGATGCCGTGGGGCGCGGCGGTCACCGACGCCCTCGAGGCCATCGCCGGATCCCAGGTCATCGACGAGGTGTTCAACCGGGGCCTGCTCGAGGTGCTGCCGCTCACCCACATCCGCGGCCGCAACCTGACCGACAGCTTCGTGGTCATCGACGAGGCGCAGAACCTCGAGCGCACGGTCCTGCTCACCGCCCTCAGCCGGCTGGGCCGGGGCAGCCGGGTGGTGCTGACGCACGACGTCGCACAGCGCGACAACCTGCGGGTGGGTCGCCACGACGGCGTCATCTCGGTGATCGAGACCCTCAAGGGCCACCCGCTGTTCGGCCACGTCTCGCTGACCCGGGCCGAGCGCAGCCCGGTGGCGGCGCTGGCGACCCAGGTGCTCGACGGCGTACCTCACTGAGCGAATCGCGCGGCCGACGCAGCGCCGTTTAGCCCAATCGCAACATGGATCGTCTCGGACGTGTCATCTGAGTCACTAGGGTCACGGTCGCTGACAATCAGCGTGGCAGCCGGCCGCAGTCCAACGGTCGGGACCGCTGCCACTACGACAGCTTCA
>DASQUK010000238.1:0-6830 GCA_035641315.1 Acidimicrobiales bacterium
ATCTGCGTTGCCGAAGCGGAAGACCACGTCGGGCGTGAGATGGGTGATGAACCTGTCGGGGCTGAGAGCGTCGATGTCGGAAAAGACATTGGCTACGTCTCTGGCCATGACGGGCCTCCTCAGAGAAGGCTTGGTGATGAGAGTTCGGCCTTCAGCCGCGGGGTTCGAGGTTGCTCAGGAATGTCTCCGGTGGTGGGGAGCCCCAGAGGTGTGGTGGAACGTCCCACTCCCGAGCGACCCAGCTGTCGTCGATCTGGTCGATGTCAGAGAACCATTCGATCCACGAACCCCAGGGATCCGGGTTGTAGTGGAAGAAGTTCGAGCCGATGGTGTGGCGGCCCAGCCCCCATCCTGATAGGGAGCAAGGGGGAAGGTGACAGCGACGACGAACCCGCGTTTCGGCGCCGCCTACGACAACCTCGGCGAGTTGAAGACGGCGTGGGATCCGGACAACGTGTTCGGCGGGGAACCAGAACATCAAGCCCGCGCGCCGCCGCGGTGCCGTCGGGACGGGTGCGACCGCTAGCGTTCGTCGTCTCCTTGGGAGCCGTTTGGCTCCCGCGCAGCGGCGAGCGTTCCGACGAGATCGGTGAACTCCATGGGGAAGACGAACTTGGTCGCGGGGCCTTGCCCCAGGGACTTGAGCGCGTCCAGGTACTGGAGCCGCATGGTGTTGGGGTCGACGGTGTGGGCGACGTCGTAGATCCGCTGCAGCGCCGTGGCGAAGCCCTCGGCGCGGAGCACCGCCGCCTGCTGGTCGCCCTGTGCCTTGAGGATCTCGGACTGCTTTGCCCCTTCGGCCCGGAGGATGGCCCCCTGCCGGTCACCCTCGGCCTCGAGGATGGCGGCGCGGCGCAGCCGCTCGGCGGACATCTGCCGGTTCATCGCTTCCAGGATCTCGCGGGGAGGGACGATCTCGCGGATCTCGACGTTGGTGACCCTGATGCCCCAGCGGGTCGTCTCGGCGTCGAGTCGCTCGCGGATGGCCTCGTTGATGCGTTCCCGCTGCGAGAGCACGTCGTCGAGGTTGATATCGCCGACGACGGCCCGCAGGGTCGTGGTCGCCAGGCCGGAGACGGCGATCCGATGGTCCTCGACCTCCATCACGGCCTTCTCGGCCTCGTTGATGTCGATGCGCATGAACACCAGGAAGTCGATGGAGATCGAGGCGTTGTCCTTGGTGATGTTCGTCTGCTGGGGGATGTCGATGACCACGGTGCGGGTGTCGAGCTTGCGGATGTGGTGCACGATCGGGACGGCGACGACCGGTCCGGGGCCCTTCATGCCCTGGAAGCGCCCGAACTTGAAGCGCGCCAGCCGCTCATAGTCCTTGACGAAGTTGATGATCGCCATCTGCCCCTCCCTCCTCGGGTGTGTCTGATGGTTCCGGTGAAGGCGCAGTTGCCGGGCTGTCGAACTCGGCGACCCCAGCGATCCGCGCCTCGGCGCCGTCCTCGACGGGCACGACGGTCAGCTCGTACCCGTGCACGTCGACGATCCGGACGGGCGTCCCCTCGTCGGCGTGCCGACCCGGCGGCAGCGTCGCTCCCCAGAACTCGCCGGCGAAATGTACCTCCCCCGTCGGCTCCAGACGTCGGCTCACCGTGGCCACCTGGCCGATGATGGCCTGGCGGGCGACCGGGCTGACATAGCCCGGCCCGCGCCGGGCCTTGCGGAACTCCCAGGCCAACCACACCACGGCGACGCCGGCGGCGATCCCGATGCCCGCCACAAGCCAGCGGCCAACTCGCACCGTCGGCGAGCCCGGGACCTCGGGGGCCCCGAAGAACCCGACGAGGAACACGCCGCCCAGGATCAGC
Organism: Acidimicrobiales bacterium; assembly: GCA_035641315.1. Taxonomy (GTDB): domain Bacteria; phylum Actinomycetota; class Acidimicrobiia; order Acidimicrobiales; family VFJN01; genus DASQUK01. Next base: position 1,821 of record DASQUK010000238.1, read on the forward strand.
GCGACCGCACCCAGGGCGCCGAAGACCCCGAGGCCCGGTGCCTGGGCCTCCGCAACGAAGAACACCATCGCGAGGACGATCAACACGACGCCGGTCCAGGAGAACGGGAGCTGCCCCACGCCGGTGAACCCCAGGACCAGCATGATGACCCCGAGCACCCCAGGGATGACCATCCCGAAGTTGAACAGCTCGACGACGATCGCGAGGCCCCCGAGGGAGACGAGCAGGAAGGCGATGTTGGGATTGGCGAGGAACGATAGGAACTGCTCGACGAGGTTCATGTCCACGGAACGCACCGCCAGGCCGTCGGTTTCGACGGTGATCCCCGGCGCCTCGTCGGTCCCGACCGGGATGGTCGTGCCATCGAGCTGGCGCAGCAGGTCGGGGACGTCGTCGGCAATGAGATCGATGATGTCGGCGTCGAGCGCCTCCTCGGCCGAGAACGCCCGGGCGTCGAGCACAGTCTCCTCGAGGGCCTCGGCGTTGCGGTCCCGCTGCTCGGCGATCGACCGCAGCAGTGCTACGGCGTCCTGGGTGGCCTTCTCCGCCGCCGTGTCCGGCAGGTCCTCGCCCTGGCCGCCGACGACGGCCGCGGCACCGATGTTGGTGGCCGGCGCCATCGCCGCCACCCCGGCCGCGGCCGTGACGAAGGTGCCAGCGCTCGCCGCCCTCGCCCCCTGCGGCGCCACGAAGACCGCCACCGGTCGTGACGCCGCGAAGATGTCGCCCACCATGTCGCGCATGGCGTCGACTAGCCCGCCCGGCGTGTCGAGTCGGATGATCACGACCTCGGCGTTGTTCGCCTCCTCAGAATCCAGTGCTCTCGACAGGAAGCGGGCGGTGACCGTGTCGATGGGATGGCCGAGCTCGATCAGGAGTGCGTACCGCTTGCTGTCCGACCCCTGCGCGTCCGCCGACGCTCCCAGGAGCAACCCCACGCCCGCCAGCATGACGAACGTGGCGCCGAGCCGGCGCCCCCAGCGCCCCGAAGCCGTTCGACCCGAGCCGCGCACGCGTCACCTCCTACAGGGGACGATAACGCCTGGGTTCGTAGTAAGCGGACGGGAAGGTGCAGCCCCCATTGAAGCAGCTCACCAGGCCGCAGCTAGGCACGATGCGTGCTGCATGACCTTGGGCGTGCTGGTACTACGCGCTTGGTGTCCACCACCTTGCGTGACGCACCCCTCGGCGGGGTGGCTACAGTAAGAGGAACAGGGGACGGCCGGGCCCGCAGCGGCACCCGGTCCAGCTATGGCTGAAGCCCCGCGGCGGCACGCGATCCATCCGCCAGGGGCGTGACCCGTGACGCCCACATCGACGGGCGAGGCGGTTTCGCACGACTGACCTCGCCCGAGCCGCTGCGGATCGCTCCAGCCGTTAACGACGGTGGAGGCCCTAGACGCGGTCAGGGCCGCTTCCAGGTGCTCTCGGGCCTCCGTGTGAACCGCCGGCCGATCGATCGGGGTGGCCCTGGAAGGTCGATGCCCGTGGCTCGTTGCTTCTCGAGGGCGGCGTCGTACGGCTCGACGAGCGCATCCAATGTCCGTGGCTCGTCCTTGTCGTGGACGCCGTAGCTGTCGAGCTGCTGCCGGAGTCGCCGCAGGGGCGCTTCCATCGAGGCGCTGTCCACCATCGCGACTCCACAAGTAACGTGTGCAAGCTGCAGCGCCGACCAGGCTTCCCGGCTCACTGAATCGTGACCGTATTTCGGTCGCTCACGCCTACCCCTGCACCGCGGTCATCCCCGTCTCGTCATAGCCATCTCCGGCGGTGGCTCCGAGGGGCGCCACCTCGTCGATGCGGGCGAGCTCGCCGTCGGAGAGTTCGATGTCGGCGGCGGCGATGTTCTCCTCCAGATAGCGGCGGCGTTTGGTACCGGGGATCGGCACGACGTCATTGCCTTGCGCCATCACCCAGGCAAGCGCCAGCTGGCCGGGCGCGCTGGCCTTTTGTTCGGCGATCTCCTTGACCCTGAGCGGGCGCAACCACCGGACGGACCCTCGGGACGTAGGCCAGCCGGTTGCCCGCTGCAGCTGCTCCCGCTAGTTCCACCCCCACAGCCTGATCCCCGGCCAGCCCACGGATGCCACGGGGCCAGTCTCCCGTGGCATCCGTGCAACCTTTGGTGCCATCGTGGGGAATAGCCGTTACTGGAGTACGGAAGCGTTGCGACGGCGCTCGCGCCTGCCCAGGTCAGCGATCAGGGAACCGTCGAGTTCAGACGGTTGATGCAGGAATGAGCCTCGCTCCGGAGTGTGCCGGCGTCCACAGCGGGTAGCGCGGGGGAGAACCGACTGTCTCCGGAAGCAAGGTGGTGGCGATGGAGCAGCGTGGTACCACGGTCGTGCCCCTGGCCGACCTGGACGATCTGCGGGCCCTGGTGGCCCGTCCCGGACCGTTCCTCACCTCGTACCTGGCGTTCCAGCCGGCCACAGAGGCTCTGGCGCGCGAGATCGACCTGCGCTGGCAGGCGCAACGTCGGGACCTTGCCGCCGCCGGGGCGGACGAGGGCCGGCTCGCCGTTGTCGATGGCGTGCTCGGTGGAGCCCACCGCGATGGCGCCGGGCTGGCCGTCGTGGCGCCGCGGACCGGCGATCCGCTCGTCGAGCGGCTCGTGACCCCCCCACTCGAGGGGGCGGCGTGGGGGGCCGTTCCCGCTCTCCGTCCCCTGATCGCGTTGCGCCAGCGCCACGCCGCCCACGTCGTCGCACTCGTCGACCGCACCGGTGCCGACCTGCGGGGGTGGCGTGACGGCGAGGTCGTGGCGGACGCGGTGGAGACCACGGTCAGCGGAGACGATGCGCCGGTGCGCAAGGTGGCGACCGGTGGATGGTCACAGCGCCGGTTCCAGCAGCGTGCGGAGGACAGCTGGCTGCACAACATGGGCCAGGTGGCGGCCGACGTCGCGGCGCTGACCGATCGGGTGCGCGCACGCGTAGTGGCCATTGGCGGCGACGAGCGCGCCGTCGGTCTGCTGGTCGATGCGCTGCCGCGCGTCGTGCGAGAATGCGTCCACCGCATCGCGGTCACCCGGGCGGCCGACGGGTCGGGGAGCCGCCTCGACGAGGAGGTGGCCACGGAGCTCCACCGGTGGACCGCCGATCGAGTAGCTGCGGTGCTCGCGCTCCACGCCGAGGAGTCCGGGCAGGCCGACCGCGCGGCCGGCGGCGCCGGACGCACAGTCGAGGCGGTCCGGCAGGCGCGCGTCGCCGTGCTGCTCGTCGCCGAGAGCGGGCCGACCGATGACCAGCGCGAGGTCTGGGTCGGCGCGACGGCCGACCAGGTCGCGACGTCGCCGGGCGACCTGCCGAGCCCCGACGACCGCCGTGCCGCGCCGCTGCTGGACGCCGCCGTGGTGGCCGCGCTGAGCAGTGGCGCGGACGTGGTGGTGGTGCCGCGAGCAGACGACGGCGCACCGCCACCCGCCCTCCGCGATGGCCTCGGTGCCCTCCTCCGCTGGTAGCACCCAAACGCTGATCGCAGACCGTTCACGGGAGCGGCGGTCCACCGCCGGGACGGTGCTGCTGCCCGCCGGGATGGGGTGCTTCGGCACCGCCCCGGGGGCACGGTGAGTCGGGAGCCCGATGCGCCTCAGGTGTCGGGGAGGCCGTAACCCTCCTCCATTTGGAACTCGCCGTAGGTCGGCTTTCCGACGGGCTGGTAGGTGGCCAGCACCATGTCTTTGCTCCTGAGGTATCGGTGCTGGTCACCGGGTAGGACTGCCGCGGCCGCCGGAACTCATCGGGAAGGGGCCTGGGACGCTGGCTGCGGCGGGATAACCACCCGGGGCGCCAGAGACTGGCACCGGAGATCAGGGGAGGGGAGTGGTGCGCTGCCGGTTCGGGCGCTCATGACCTGCATGACGGTATAGCCAGCGCTTCCCGACCTCGTCGGGGACCCTCGGGTGGTGGGGAACCAGTCTCCGAACTTCGCGGTCACGATGGGAGGGTCGTCGTCGACGGCAGAATGTTCACAAGCCCGGGGGGCTCGGGCGTCACTGTCGCTGTGCGACGTGGCGGAGGATTCACGCGATCCGCCGTGCGCCGGGGGCCTCGGTCGGATGGCGTGTCGTGCACCGCATCCGACGATCCGCACGCGGGGCCAATTACCTGAGTCGCCCGACGACGCGCTCGAGGGCGGTGGTGAGCGTGGCGAGCTCGCCGGGCTCGAGGGCGTCGAGGAAGGCAGTGCGCACGATGTCGATGTGGCCCGCGTACACGCGGCGCCGCATCCGTTCCCCCTCGGGCGTGATGCGGGCGACGACGCCGCGTTCGTCGTCGGCGGAGCGCTCGCGGGTGATCCAGCCGCGGGACTCGAGCTGGGCAACCTGGTAGCTGAGTCCGCTGCGAGACACGATGAGCGCGTCGGCGAGCTGCGCCATGCGGATGCCGGAATCGCCCGCGTTGGACAGGTTCATGAGGATCTCGAACTGCACCTGCGTGAGCTCCGCCTGCTCGCGCAGGTTCCTCTCGACCGCGCGCTGAAGCAGCGTCGAACTCGCGATGAGCGCCGCGTACGCGCGGAACTCCTCGCGCGAGATCCGGGCCGCCATGACTCAATTCTAGAGAATTCCGCCAGATCGTTCGAATTTGCGCTATCGTGCACTAGTTCCAATTCGAACGATCTGGAGGACACCATGAGAATCGCCATCCTCGGAACCGGCCGCGTCGCCCAGACCCTCGCCGCTCGCCTCTTGCGCGCCGGTCACGACGTCGTCTTCGGCTCGCGCGACCCAGAAAGCCGCACCGAGCTCCCCGCACCCGTCCTCGCCTCGGCGGATGCCGTCGTCGGCGCCGACGTCGTGCTCAACGCGGTGCCGGGTGTCGACACGGTCCCCCTGCTCGCGTCGATCGGTCCCGACAACCTCGACGGCGCCGTGCTCTGGGACATCGCCAACGCAACCAACCCCGACTTCTCGCTCGCGATCCCGGACGACAGCCTCGGCCGCCGCATCCAGGAGGCCCTTCCGGGCGCCAAAGTCGTCAAGGCGGGCAACAACGTCGCCGCGGT
>DASQUK010000239.1:0-2184 GCA_035641315.1 Acidimicrobiales bacterium
CATCGATCTGGCGGTCGGCGAACGCTGCGACGGGCCGATCTTCGTCGGAACCGACGGCAGACGGATCGATCGCCACGCGGCCGGCCGGATTGTGCGCCGTGTCGCCCGCCGGGCGGGGATCGCCAAGCGGGTGGGACCGCATACCCTCCGTCACGCGTTCATCACCGCCGCCCTCGTCGCCGGCGTGCCGCTCCGCGACGTGCAAGAGGCCGCCAGCCACGCCGACCCTCGCACCACCATGCGCTACGATCGGGCCCGGGTCTCGCTCGACCGGCACGCCACCTACATCGTGGCCACGTTCCTCGCTGGCGCCAGCCGCTGACACCGATCTGCCCGCTCTGGCCAGCGAGATCGCTCCAGAGCGGGCAATATGCGCTGGTGGGCGACGCTCCACCGGACCAGGTCGCAGGGCGGGGACGGCACCGTCGGCGTCGACGCCGAGCCGTGCGTGTGCTCAGTGTGCTGACGGTGTTGGCGTTGGTGCCGGTCATAGTGGTGCGACTGAGCGGCGACGGCGACGAAGGACGGGTCGTTAGCGGCGGCCCACGGGACGCGCTGGCGACCGTCCGGGCGGCGGTCGGGCGGACCTCCGCCGCGGACAGTTATGAGATCGACCTGGTCACGACGATGACCCAGCCCGGGAGGAGCTCGTGTGGCGTTTTTGCGCGTCGGGGCCCAAACTCGACTCTCCTGACGGAGTCGACCCCGAACACCCTGTCGGGTGATGCACCGTGGGACACGGTTGAACGGCTCGGTGAGGGCGACGTCCTGCTATATGCGATGTTCTGGCCCGCGGGCAAGGCGGACTTGCCGCCTCGCGAATTCCCGCTCTCGCTCGATGACGCACAACCCGGCGGGCTGGAGGGACAGCCGGACCATATTTATGCCGAGCGACTCGGAGCCCAGGTCAACGGCTGGAACATGGACCTCCTGATCTTCTACGGAGGGACCGATCCGACAGGCGTGCCGCCGTACCACACCGAGCCGAGCGCCGAGGCCCGTACCGCCGCCCAAGAGCAACTGGCACGGCTCGTAGTACCCGCCCGCGTGTAGCCGCGCCAGATCTGCCGGTAGGCGCTACGGCGTTCTGTGCTGGTCCCATCCGGCGGGCGCGGTGCGCTCGGTTCGGGCAGTATGCGCCCGTGCGACCTCGTGTCCTTCTGGTCGTCGGAGTGGGATTGCTCAGCTTGGCAGGATGCACTGACGACGACTCAGTGGCCGCCCCGACTACGACCTCGACCGTCACCGCGTCGACGGCCACTTCTACTTCTGCTACGCCGACGTGTGTCGCGAGGGGCGAGGCGGCCACCGCGGTGCCGAACGTGCTCGGGGAGACCCTGCCTGATGCGATCGCCATAGTGCAGGGTGCTGGGCTGAACGTGGTGGACGGCGGCGTGCCCGAGGGCGGTCCCACGGGAGAAGGCGCACGAGTACGTGCCCAGGAGCCAAGCGCAGGCGAACAGGTGCCGCTCGGCGCCTGTGTCGGCTTTCGTACGGAAGGCTGAGACACACCGAACTGCCGATCTCGAGCGGCGTCGTTCTGTCCTGCTCGCATGGCGGGTGCTGTGCGCTCGGTTCGGGCAGTATGCGCTCCGGGGACGGCGGTATGTTGCGGCGAATTGCCCGGTCTGCAAGCCCCCGCTCGTCCCACGGGGGCCTCGTTCGCCGGTACGCCGGTCAGCCGCTTAGGTCTAATCGGTCCGCTCTTGCCTGCCATCCAGCCGGAGGGTCCTCACCGACCAGTCGGTCCACGGCCTCGCGGAGCAGGTCGGCGTGCCCGGTCAAGGGGACCAACGTTTCGTGGAAAGCGGTCACGTGCCGTCGAGGCAGTGCACGACCTCGACGGGCAGTCCGGGCTTCTCGCCGTCCTCGCCGACGGTGAAGTCGTAGTCGGCGCCCACCCACATGCCCGGCAGGCCCTCGACGGCGTGGAACGCAGAACTGCATAATCGATCTCAGGTCCCGACGTTCTGCGCTGCGCATCAGCCGAGCGGCGTGCGCCCCGTTCGGGCAATCGGTGCAGACCTCAAGCCTGGTTGGCGACGGACGTTCAGATCTCGAGGGCGCGGCGCGTGGTGAGCTGGCGCCGATGGTGCTCGTAGTGCTGGGTCGGGTAGTGGTAAACGTCGGCGACGGTCATGACGTCCTTGAAGTAGGGATCCCAGCCGACCGGGAAGTGCATCG
>DASQUK010000240.1:0-18582 GCA_035641315.1 Acidimicrobiales bacterium
TCTCGTGAACGAGTTCCGGGAGCTCGCTCTGGCGGCGGACGTCGAGCCGGTGGAGACGGTTCTGGTCGGGCCGGTTGAGGATCAGGCGGCTCTGCACGGTCTCATCCGCAGGATCGAGGCTCTTGGCCTGGAGCTGATCGAAGTCCGGAGGCTTCCCCGCGTCATCTCCGGGCGGAATGCGCCGCCGTTCGACTAACGCCGACTCTTTTGAGGCCGCCGTGGTGGCGGCCTGGTCACAGACGTGCGAGCCCAGGGGACCAGGACGTCGCCTACCGCGCGGAAGCTGTCACCTGCGGGGCATGCTCCCAGGAGTCAGCCGAGCCGTGGGAATGCGGGCCGGCGGTCGGCCTGGGGGAGTCGGGGCGGCTACGACGCCGGCGCGGCGCCGCTGACGACGCGGGCCTTGATCGTCTCGAACTCGGCGTCGGTGATCGTGCCGTTCTCCCGCAGTTGCGCCAGCCGGGTGAGGTCGTCGACTGGGCCGGTCCCGGTCGAGGCGGCGGTGCTGCGGATGTAGCTGTCCATTTGCTGTTGGGCGATCCTGTGTTCGGCGGCGGAGCGCTCGGCCATGCCCTGGCCCCGCACGATCAGGTAGGCGAGCGATCCCAGGAGAGGGAAGACGATCAGCGCGACCACCCAGGCGGCCTTTACCCAGCCCGATGTCTGGTGGTCGCGGAACAGGTCGCTGATGATGGCGATGAACACCCAGACGACGAGCACGAGCATGAACACCCACAGCGCCGTCCAGAGCAGATCCCCCAGGCCTACGTCGGCAATGACCATGGTGGCCTCCTAGAGAACGCGGCACCCGGCGGTGCCCCAGTGGCCAAGGAGACACGGCCGTTCCACGTTTGCCCCACCCGGTTCGGGTGAAATTCGCGCGGTGACCGGCATGAAAAGGTTTCCCCTCGGTGCGACCGGTGACCGGCCGGCTACCCAGTGTGGGAGGCGGCAACCCGTGACCAGCTGCTCCAGGTCGTGGCGGGTGTCCTGCGCTTCACGGCTGGGGGGCGCGGTTCCCGCGGCGACGTCAGCGTGCGCGGCGAGAGCTTCGTCTCCGGCCATGCGGTCCTCGTCGCCGCCCTCGCCGGCGTCATCGCGCCCTATCTGCCGGGCCGCTGGAAGGCCGTCCCCTGGGTCCTCGTGGCCCTCGTCATGCTCGGCCGCGTCTACGTCGGCGCCCACAACCCCCTCGACGTCGTCTGCGGAGCGGCCCTCGGCGTCGCCATCGCGTCGGGCATCAACCTCCTGCTCGCGGTGCCCACCGACGCCAGCCACGCGAGGGCTGAAGGCGCGTGATGGGCGGGCTAAGCACGCCGGGATCGACGCTCGAAGAGCTCGCCAGTCACGGCGACATCCTCGTCGCCTCGGCCCATACTCACGAGATGATCCCGACGACCGTGTTCGCCGACGGCCGTCGCCGCTGGTTCCGCAAGGCGGCCGTGGCCGGCGCCCTCACCGTGTCAAAACGCCCACACGCCGACGACGTCCGCGATCGAGGCGCCGTCGTGGACTACTGACGGCAGGCCGAGCGCGTTGCCGTCGGTCGTCCGCGACTCCTCGTGTTCGCGGAGCATTCCAAGATGACCCAGCCGTGCGCCGTGTCCGTCGACCAGAAGATGTTGGCTTCCGTCGAGTGGTGTGAACGGTGTAGCCGGAAAGCGGTACCAGCCAGACGGGCGGCTACCACGGCGCGGGTGCCGGGCTGGCGCCACCCGGTTCGGGTGAGTTTGCGTCCAGCGACCCGTGAGGGACCACACCAGGGCACTGACGGGCGGCGTTCTGGTTACTCAACGTGAGAGGGCTGGCAATGCGCGACCGGATCATCCGCGCCCAACATGGTTCGGTCCTGCGAGGAGCCACCGCTAGCCTCGGCGCGTCATGCCCGAGAGCTTCCGCGCCCCCATCGGCACCCAGGATGTGCTGCCGCCGGAGTCGGCGCGCTGGCAGCGGCTGATCGCCACCTTCGCCGGGGTCGCGGAGCGGTTCGGCTACGGGCTGGTCCACGGTCCGTTGTTCGAGGACCTGGGCGTCTTCCAGCGGCTGGGCGTCGGCACCGAGGTCGTGCGCAAGGAGATGTACGACTTCCACGACAAGGGGGACCGCCACCTGGCGCTGCGGCCCGAAGCCACGGCGTCCGTCGCGCGGGCCTACGTGCAGCACAGACCGCCGACCCCGTGGAAGGTGTGGTGCCTCACCCCCGCCTGGCGCTACGAGCGTCCCCAGGCGGGCCGCCTGCGTCAGCACCACCAGGTCGACGTCGAGGCCATCGGCGTTGCCGACCCCGACCTCGACGTCGAGGTCATCGCCCTCGGGGCCGCCTACCTCCAGGCCCTCGGCCTGCGCCGCTGGCGGCTGGTCCTCAACACCATGGGAACACCCGCCGACCGCGTCGCCTACGGCGAGACGCTGACGGCGTGGCTGCGCGAGCGTGCGGCGGACCTGGCGCCCGAGGACCGCGAGAAGATCGACGGCCACCCCCTGCGGGTGCTCGACTCCAAGCGTCCCGAGACCCGGGCCGCCGTTGCCGACGCCCCCCGCATGGCCGACGTGCTCGACGATGCCTCGCGCCGCCACTTCGAGCGGGTCCAGGACGGGCTGCGGTCGCTCCGTATCCCTTACGAGGTCGAGCCCGGGCTGGTCCGGGGACTCGACTACTACACACACACCCTGTTCGAGTTCCAGAGCGAGGCCCTCGACACCGCCCAGTCCACGGTCATCGGCGGGGGCCGCTACGACGGACTGGTCGAGCAGCTCGGCGGTCCGCCCACGCCCGGCATCGGCTTCGGCTCCGGCATCGAGCGGATGCTCCTGGCCTGCGACGCCGAGGGCGTGTTCGCCGCCCCGGCGTCAAGCCTCGACGTCTTCGTCGTGGACACCACCGACGGCCGCGCCGCCCGCGACATCACGCTCGAGCTGCGCGCCGCCGGGCTGCGGGCGGACCGCGCCTTCGACGGCCGCTCCATGAAGGCCCAGATGAAGGCCGCCGGCCGCTCCGGCGCCCCCGTCGCCGTGATCGTCGGCGCGCAGGAGGCCACCGACGGCACCGCGACCGTGCGGGACCTGACCCAGGGCGAGCAGAAGGTCGTCGGCCGCGACCGGGTCGTGGACGTGGTGCACGAGCTGCTGGCGTCGGGCCGGCCGGAGGAGCCCCGCAAGTGACCGACCCCGATTCCGCCCCCGCCCCCGCCTCGGCCCGAGGGCTTCGCACGCGCTGGTGCGGCGAGCTGCGCACCGAGCACATCGGCGAGAGGGTCTCGCTGTGCGGCTGGGTGGCGCGCCGGCGAGAGCACGGCGAGCACTTGGCGTTCGTCGACCTGCGCGACCGCGAAGGCGTCGTGCAGTGCGTGGTCGACGGATCGGTCGACGTCCGCAGCGAGTGGGTCGTCCGCATCAGCGGCGTGGTGCGAGCCCGGCCCGATGGCACGGTCAACCCGGCGCTCGCCACCGGCGAGGTCGAGCTGCGGGAGTGCGAGGTCGAGGTCCTCAGCCGCGCCGAGCCGCCGCCGTTCCCCGTAGACGAGCGCGTCGACGCCGACGAGACCATCCGCCTGCGGCACCGCTACGTCGACCTGCGCCGCGACCGCATGCTGCGGAACCTGCGGGCCCGGGCGGCGGCCAACACGGCCATGCGCCGGTCCATGGAGGAGCAGGGCTTCGTCGAGATCGAGACGCCCCTGCTCATCGCCTCCACGCCCGAGGGCGCCCGCGACTTCGTGGTGCCGTCGCGCCTGCACCCGGGCTCCTTCTACGCGTTGCCGCAGAGCCCCCAGCTGTTCAAGCAGCTGTGCATGGTGGGCGGCATCGACCGCTACTACCAGATCGCCCGCTGCGTCCGCGACGAGGACCTGCGGGCCGACCGGCAGTTCGAGTTCATGCAGCTCGACCTCGAGGCCAGCTTCGTGGGACAGGACGAGGTGCTGGCGTTCGTGTCCGAGGCGGTGCGGGCGTGCGTCGCCGCCGTCACCGGCGACCGGGTGGCTGAGATCCCGTCGATCACCTGGCACGACGCCATGGAGCGCTTCGGCTCCGACAAGCCCGACGTGCGCTTCGGCATGGAGCTGGTCGAGCTCTCCGACGTGTTCGCCGACACCGGGTTCAAGGCGTTCGCCGGCCAGTGCGTCAAGGGCATCCGCCAGCCGGGCGGCGGCGGGGCGACGTCCCGCAAGGGCCTCGACGAGCTCACCGACCAGGCCAAGCGCTGGGGCGCGAAGGGCCTGGTCTGGATGCGGGTGACCGACGACGGCCTCGACAGCCCGGTCGCCAAGTTCCTGTCCGACGACGAGCTGACCAAGCTGCGGTCGGCGATGGCGGCCGAGCCCGGCGACCTGCTGTTCCTGGTCGCCGACGACCGCCCGGTCGTGCGCCACGTGCTCGGGCTGCTGCGGCTCGAGCTGGGCCGCCCCCCGGTCACCGAGGGCGGGCTCAACTTCGGTTGGGTGGTCGACTTCCCGCTGTTCGAGGGCCTGGACGACGAGGGCAGCCCGGTGCCGGCCCACCACCCGTTCACCATGCCGCATCCCGACGACCTCGAGCTGCTGTCCTCGGACGACCCCGCCGACCTGCTCCGCGTGCGGTCGCAGGCCTACGACCTGGTGCTCAACGGCTGGGAGCTGGGCTCGGGCTCGGTCCGGATCCACCGTGGCGACGTGCAGCGCACGATCTTCCGGCTGTTGGGCATCTCCGAGGAACAGGCGCAGCGGCGCTTCGGGTTCCTGCTCGACGCCTTCCGCTACGGCGCCCCGCCCCACGCCGGCTTCGCCATCGGGATCGACCGGTTCGTGGCTCTGCAGGTCGGTCAGGAGAACATCCGCGAGGTCATCGCCTTCCCCAAGACCCAGTCGGGTGCCGACCCGCTGACCAGCGCCCCCACGCCGATCGACCCCCGCCACCTGGCCGAGCTGGGCCTGCGCACCTTGCCGCCCAAGGGTTGATGGCCTCGCCCGGGGGTTCCCCGCCGCTCGCCGAGCCGGCGATCGCCGAGGACCTCGAACTGCTCGACGATCTCGACTGGGACGACGACGTCAGGCTGGCGGACGTTGCCGTTCGGGGTGCGTCGCTGGTCGGTCGAACGGTCCGTGGCGTCGCGCTCTCGGGCGTGCGGCTAACGGGAGTACAGCTCACCGGCTGCACGTTCGAGGGTGCCGACCTCGTCGATGTGGTGCTCGACGACTGCGAGCTCTCGGGTGTCACGCTCACGGGTGCCCGCCTTCGTCGAGTCGTGATGCGGCGGTGCCGGATGTCCGGGCTCGTCGCCGCGGAGCTGCACGCCGAAGACGTGCAGGTGATCGACTCCAAGGCCGACGAGGCCTGGTTGCGGATGTCGGTACTCGACCGCTGTGCGTTCGCCGACTGCGACCTGACGGGCAGCGACTGGTACCGGGCCAAGGTGGCGGTGACCCGTTTCGTGGGCTGCCGGCTCGACGGGAGCGAGCTGTCGCAGGCGACGTTCGACGAGGTGGCCTTGCACGGTTCAACCCTCGACGGCGTTCGGGGGGCAGGATCGCTCCGCGGCCTGGTGATCGGCAGCGACCAGATCTCCGATGTCGCTTTGCCCCTGTTCGCGGCGCTGTCGATTCGCATCGAAGACGACTACCTCGATAGCTGACGCTGCGGTCTACAGCCGGTCCAGGAGGGCGCCGAGGACCTCGTCGACATCGTCCCGGCGCTTGCGCCAGCGCCCGCCGGCGACCTTGAGGCCCCCGGCCCCGACGACGGTGCCGGCCGGGACGGCGGCCATCACCAACCCCGGCTCGGCCGCCAGGGCGCCGGCGAGGCCCATGAGCAGGGCTACGCCGGCCCCGGTTCCGGCGGCGCCGGCCACGACGTTGCCGTGGCTGGAGGTGAGCTCCGCCTCGAGCCGCACGAGGGTGCGCTCGTCGGCCGGCGTCACGAGCAGCGACACCGTGCGGATGCCGTCGAGCTTGATGACGCCGGCGAAGTCGAGCCCCCGCCGCAGGCTGGCGACCAGGTCGCGCCGGGGGCGCCAGAGGGACCGGTCGCCACTGTGGCGCCGAAGCTCCAGCATCTGGCTACGCAGGAAGCGGTCGACCGCGGCGTGCACCGCCTCCGGGCGCCGCTCGACCAGCCGCTGTTGGCTGACGATCCGCGAGGTGGCGACGCGGCTCCGGGTCACCCGCTTGGACGGGACCGCCCCCTCGGCGTCGGCCGGCAGGGCACCGACGCGGAGCTCGGCAACGGCTTGGCGGACGGCGGCCGGCGACAGCCCCACCTCCACCGCCGCCTGCTCGATCGCCTCGGCGTCGTAGCGGTCGCCGGGTACCTGCCCGTCCGCGGCGGCCTCGATCTCCGAGGCCCGGTGCAGGACCCGCGCCACCTCGTCCCGGGTCAGCGTCACCCGACGCCGTGTGTCGGCCACGGCCCTGATTGTCGCACCCCGTCGTTACGGTGTGGCAATGGCCCGTGGATCGATTGACGGGGCCATCGCCGAGCGGGCCCACAAGTCGCTCGGCCTCCTGACAGTCCAGCAGCTCGACGCCCTGGGCGTCACCCGCCAGACCCGGCGCACCCTCGTCGCTCGCGGCACGCTCGTGCCGCTCGGCCGCGGCGTAGTGCGCCACGCCGGGTGGCCGCGCTCGTGGCAGCAGACGGTGCTCGCCGGGGTGCTAATGGCGGGCGACGGAGCGGTCGCGTCGCATCTATCGGCGGCGGCATTGTGGGGGTTCGACGGATGCCGGCCGGGCCCGGTCGAGGTCAGCGTGCCACCGGGCCGCCAGCCACGGACGCTACGCGGCGTTGCCATGCAACGCAGCGTCGATCTGGTTCGAGTCGACGTGGATACCAAGCGCCTGATCCCATGCACGACACCGGCCCGCACGCTTATCGACGTCGCACCCAGGCTCCCCGAGCGCCAGCTCGAGGCTGCGCTCGACGGCGCCGAGCGAGATGGACTGGTCTGGCGGCCCCACGTCCGGTGGCGCCTCGGCGAGCTTCGCCGTCAGGGCCGGAGCGGGGTGCCGACCCTTGCTGCGCTGCTCGATCGCACCGAGGGTCGGCCGCTGGGCGACAGCTGGCTGGAGCAAGAGGCGCTGCGGCTCATCGCCGGTGCCGGGCTCCCGGTGCCTCGCTGCCAGGTGAAGCTCCGCAAGGCGGGGGGCGGCATCGCCCGGGTGGACCTGTTCTGGGACAGCGCACGTCTCGTGGTCGAGCTCGACGGCCATGGCACCCACGCCAGCCGCCGCCAACGCCAGTGCGGCGCTGAACGTGCCGCCCGACTCGGGCTGGCCGGGTGGCGGGTGGTCCCGTTCACGTATGAAGACGTGGTCGAGCGCCCGCACTACGTCGTCGAGATGATCCAGGCCTACCTGGTTGACGACGCCACAAAATCCGCGTGACGGAATGGTTGGTCATCAACCACAACGTCACGCGGATTCGCCCGTGGAACGCCGGTACCCTCGCCGGCGATGTCGCGATCGTCGGGCCCCCGGGGTGACGACCTGTTCGCCGCCGCGGCCGAGGAGCGGCTGGCTCGCCAGGCGCCATTGGCGGCCCGGCTGCGGCCCCAGAGCCTCGACGACATCGTCGGGCAGGACGAGCTGGTGGGACCGGGACGACCGCTGCGGGTGCTGGTGGAGGCCGACCGGCTGTCGTCGGCCATCTTCTGGGGGCCACCCGGCACCGGCAAGACCACGCTCGCGCAGGTGATCGCCCGGCACACGGCCAAGGCGTTCGAGCAGCTCTCGGCCGTGTCGGCCAGCGTCAAGGACGTCCGCGAGGTCCTGGCCCGGGCCGAGCAACGGCTGGGGGAGCGGGACCAGGGCACGATCCTGTTCCTCGACGAGGTCCACCGGTTCAACAAGGCCCAGCAGGACGCGCTGCTGCCGTCGGTGGAGAGCGGCCTGCTCGTGCTCATCGGCGCCAGCACCGAGAACCCCTACTTCGAGGTCAACCCGCCGCTGCTGTCGCGCTCGACGCTGTTCCGCCTGCAACCGCTGGACGCCGATGCCGTGGCGCGCCTGCTGCGCAAGGGGCTCGACGCCGAGGGCGCCGAGGCCCAGGACGAGGCACTGGCCCACCTGGCCGAGCGCGCCGGCGGCGACGGCCGCCAAGCGCTCACCAGCCTGGAGGTGGCGGTGGCGCTGGTCCGGGCGCGTGGCGATGGCGCCGACTCGGCCAAGGTCACAGTGGCGGACGCGGAGGCGGCGCTCGGCACCAAGCTGCAGCGCTACGGGCGTGACGAGCACTACGACGTGATCTCGGCGTTCATCAAGAGCGTGCGGGGATCTGATCCCCAGGCGGCGCTCCACTACCTGGCCCGCATGCTCGAGGCCGGCGAGGACGCCCGCTTCATCGCCCGCCGGATGGTGATCCTCGCCAGCGAGGACATCGGCGAGGCCGACCCCATGGGGCTGGTGGTCGCCACCGCCGCCGCCCACGCCGTCGAGTACGTCGGCCTGCCGGAGGCGCAGCTCAACCTGGCGCAGGCGGTGGTCCATCTGGCCACGGCGCCCAAGTCGAACCGGTCGGCGGCCGGCATCTGGCGGGCCCGCGAGGACGTCCGGCAGGGGATCGGCGGCGAGGTACCCGTGCACCTGCGCGACGCCCATTACCGGTCGGCCCGGTCGCTCGGGCACGGCGTGGGCTACGAGTATCCTCACGACGACCCGCGCGGGTGGGTGCCCCAGCGGTATCTGCCCGACGACGCGGCGGGCGCCGTGTACTACCGGCCCTCCGACCACGGCTTCGAGCAGGAGATCGCCACGCGCATGGAACGGCTGGCCAAGCAAGCCGACGCAGACGAGTCCAAGCCTGAGGGCGAAGCTTGAGCGCCTCGGACCTGGCTGCCGTCATCGTCGCCGCCGCCAGCGTGGTTGCGGTGGTGCTGCTGGCGGTGGGCGTCGTGGCGCTGCTGCGAACGCTGCGGGCGCTGCGGGAGGTTGCCGTCCTGCTGCGGACAGAGACCGCCCCGGTGCTCGACGACCTGCGCGACACGGTCGACGCCGCCAACGGCGAGATCGACCGGCTAGACCGCCTGGTCACGACCGCCGAGTCGGTCACCGGCACGGTGGACTCGGCGTCGCGGCTGGCCTACATCGCGATGGCCAACCCCGTGATCAAGGGCGTGGCGTTCGCCAGCGGCACCGCCAAGGCCGCCCGCCGCCTGCGCCCCCGCCGAGAGAACGGAAACGGCAGCGGCAAGGGCCGGCGCTGATGTTCCTGGTCCGCCGGTTGGTCTGGTTCACGTCGGGGGCCACGGCCGGCTTCGGCGGCGCCCTGTGGATCCGGCGCCGCATCCTGCGCACGGTTCGCCGCTACGCGCCCGAGCAGATCCAGGCCGAGGCAACGGCGTCGGTCCGCCGGCTCGGCAGCGGCGTGCGGGATGCGGTGGCCGAGGGCCGCCGCACCATGCGGGAGCGCGAGGCCCAGCTGCGGGCCGAGCTCCGCCCCGGAGCGGCGCCAACCGGGGAGGGCCGCCCGACCCCGACGCTCCCAGAGGCCGAGCGCAGGCGAGGCCGTGGCCCGAGCGGCCCGGCGCCGAAGGCGCCAGGAGCGGGAAGGACGGCACACGCACAGGCAGGAAAGGTGACGCGCCAGGGCACGCTCTAGGCTGACCAGACCTATGGCACCGCGGACGTCTGCCGAGCTGCGCCGCGCCTGGCACGAGTTCTTCGGCGCCAGGCAGCACACGATCGTGCCCTCGGCGAGCCTCATCCCCACGCACCCCAGCGCGCCCATGTTCACCAACTCGGGGATGATGCAGTTCGTGCCCTACTTCCTGGGTGAGGAGCGGGTGCCCTTCGACCCTGCCCGGGCGTCGTCGGTGCAGCGCTGCGTGCGGGCCGGGGGCAAGCACAACGACCTGGATGCCATCGGGCGCTCGCACCGGCATCTCAGCTTCTTCGAGATGCTCGGCAACTTCAGCTTCGGCGACTACTTCAAGGCCGAGGCCATCGCCTGGGCATGGGAGTTCGTCACCGAGGTGCTCGGCCTGGACGCCGACCGCCTGTGGGTGTCGGTGCACGTGGACGACGACGAGGCGGCGCAGCTCTGGACCGACAGCGTGGGCTTCCCGGCGGCGCGCATCCAGCGCTTCGATGAGGACAACTTCTGGGAGATGGGCGACACGGGGCCCTGCGGTCCGTCGTCCGAGATCTTCTGGGACAACGGGCCGGCGATCGGCCCCGACGGCGGGCCGGCCAACCCCGCGGCCGAGGACCGCTACGTCGAGATCTGGAACCTGGTGTTCCAGCAGTACAACCGGGGTGCCGACGGCAAGCTCAGCGACCTGCCCAGCAAGAACATCGACACGGGCGCCGGCCTCGAGCGCATCATGGCCGCGCTCGCCGGCAGCCACAGCCTCTACGACTCCGACGTCCTCAGCGCTCTTGTGGGCGAGGCGCAGTCTGTGACCGGTCACCGGCTCGGCGAGTCCGAGCTGGGCGACATCGCGCTCCGGCTCCTCGCCGACCACGCCCGCACGATGACGTTCCTCGTGGGCGACGGGGTGATCCCCTCCAACGAGGACCGGGGTTACGTGCTGCGCCGCATCATCCGGCGCGCCATCCGGTTCGCCTACCTGCTCGGCGTCGAGCGCCCGGTGCTGCCGACCATGGTCGAGCGAACGATCGAGCTGATGGGCGACGACTACCCGGAGATCGTCACCGGCCGTCAGCTGGTGGTGCCGATCATCACACGCGAGGAGGAGTCGTTCCGCCGGACGCTGGCCAACGGCTCGCAGATCCTCGACATGCAGCTCGACCGGCTCGACGAGGGCGGCACGCTGCCGGGCGACGTGGCGTTCCAGCTCCACGACACCTACGGCTTCCCGTTCGAGGTCACCCAGGAGATGGCAGACCTGCGGGGCTTCCGCGTCGACGTCGCCCGGTTCGAGGCGGCCATGGAGGCGCAACGCCGGCGCGCCCGCGAGGCCGGCAAGGCCGGCGGGGTAGCCACCGGTGACGAGGTCGATGCCCAGCACCGCCTGCTGGTCGAGCACGGGCCCACCGAGTTCACCGGTCGCCGGGAGTACGAGACCGAGGCGACCGTGATCGGTGTCATCGGTGACGCCGTGTACCTCGATCGCACCCCCTTCTACGCCGAGTCGGGCGGGCAGATCGGCGACACCGGCATTATCACCACCGACAGCGGCATGGCCGAGGTCGTGGACACGACGTACGCCTTGCCCGGCCTTCACGCCCACCACGTCAAGCTGCAGGAGGGGACCATCGAGGTGGGGCAGCGGGCGGTGGCCCGCATCGACGGGGAGCGCCGGGATGCCATCCGCCGCAACCACACCGGCACCCACATCCTCCACTGGGCGCTGCGCGAGGTGCTGGGCCAGCACGTGAAGCAGCAGGGATCGCTGGTTGCGCCCGACCGGCTGCGGTTCGACTTCAGCCACTTCGAGCCGGTGACCGACGATCAGCTGCGGGCCATCGAGGACCTGGCCAACCGCGAGATCCTCGACAACGCTCCGGTCCGGCACTTCGAGACGACCATGGACGAGGCCCGTTCGATGGGCGCCATCGCCTTCTTCGGCGACAAGTACGGCGACATCGTGCGGGTGCTCGAGGCCGGCGAGCACTCGGTCGAGCTGTGCGGCGGCACGCACGTCCGGCGGCTGGGCGACATCGGCCCCCTGAAGGTGGTGAGCGAGGGCTCGATCGGGTCGAACCTGCGGCGCATCGAGGCGGTGACCGGCTTCGGTCCCATCGAGCGCCTGCGCCAGGAGGAGGAGCTGGTTAGCCGGGCCGCGGACGTCCTGGGCACGACGCCCGACGAGCTGCCCCTGGCCGCTGAACGATTGCGGGGCGAGCTCAGATCACTGCGGGACGAGCTGAAGGACCTGCGCCGCCAGGCGGCCGGCAGCCGGGCGGGGGAGCTGGCGGCGACCGCGATCGACGGCGTGGTCGTGGCCCGGGTTGACGGCATCGCCCGCGACGACGTCCGCGACTTGGCGGTCGCGGTCCGCGAGCAGCCGGGCGTCCGGGCCGTGGTCGTCGGCGGCGAGCCGCCCGGTGGCGGTGTGGCCCTGGTGGCGGCGGTGACCAAGGACAGTGGCCTCAACGCCAGCGAGCTGATCGCCGAGGCGGCCCGCACCGTCCGGGGTGGCGGCGGCAAGAGCCCCGACCTGGCCGTGGCCGGCGGCCGCGACCCCTCCCGCCTCGACGAGGCCCTCGACCAGGCCCGGGCCGCCACCGGCGTCGCCGGCAGGTGACGCGCGCTCTCGGGCTGGACCTCGGGACGCGGCGCATCGGCATCGCACTGTCGGACAGCGCCGGCACGCTGGCCACCCCCTACGAGGTGGTGATTCGGTCGGGCGACCGGGCCCGCGACCTCGAGCGCATCGCTGCCTTGGCGGACGAGGCGGGCGCCGAGCTGGTGGTGGTGGGGCTGCCGCGGTCGCTCGACGGCTCGATCGGTCCCGCGGCGCGGGCCGTCCTCGACGAGGTCGACGAGCTGCGGGCCCGGCTGGCGGAGCGGGCCGTCGGCGTCGTCACGTGGGACGAGCGCCTGTCCACCGTGGAGGCCGAGCGCCGCCTGCGTTCGGCCGGCGTGAAGGGTGCCAGGGGTCGCCGGGTCGTGGATCAGGTCGCTGCTACGGTGATCCTCCAGTCGTGGTTGGACGCGGGCCAGCCACGCGGGTGATCCGCCCGACCGCCGCTCCAGCCCCCGCGTCACGTATGCCCTTGTCGGAGTCACACGAGCCAGCCCCGCCGGAACGTCGCCGTCGCTTTGGCCGCCGTGACGCCGGCGGCGGCGACGGCTTCGAGGACTTCTGGGGGCGTCCAGACGACCGCCGCCGTGGTGCCTCGCCAGCGTACGGTGGTCCGACGCCGTCGGAACCGGTCACCGGCCGTCGGCAGCCGCGCGACCGCGCCGGCGCTTACCGGACCGCCCCGTACGAGGCCGACACCTACACCGCCGACGCCGACGCCTACACCGACGACGGCTACGACGAGGACTACTACGAGGACGAGTACGACGAGTACGCCTACGAGGGCGACGAGCGCGAGGGCCTGTCCCGGCGCCGGGGCTGTCGGACGGTATTGCTCGCGTTCGCCGTGCTGTTGGTCGCCGCCGGCATCGCCGCCTGGTTCGCCTGGTCGTGGGTCCAGCGCCAGATCGACCCCTCGGGCGACCCGGGCGAGACGGTGCTGGTGGAGATCCCCGAGGGCGCCTCGACCAGCGACATCGGCCACGAGCTCGCCGACGCCGGCGTGATCAGCAGCGCGACCGTCTGGGACTGGTACATCCGCTTCCGTGACCCCGGAGAGTTCCAGGCCGGCCCCTACCGGATGCAGCTCAACTCATCGTTCACCGAGGCCATCGACGCCCTCGAACAGGGCGCGCTGCCCCCGAACGCCATCCTCATCACCGTGCCCGAGGGCCTGACGGTGCCTCAGACGCTGGCGCGCCTGGCCGATCCCGAGGACGGGGTGCCCGGCTTCACCGCCGAGGGGCTGCAGGCGGCGCTCGCCGACCCCGCCTCACGGTCGACGGTCCTGCCGGCGGACCAGCCGTCGCTCGAGGGCACCCTCCTCCCCGAGAGCTACGAGGTGGAGGAGGGGGACACCGAGGCGGTGGTCATCCAGCGGATGGTGGCGCAGCTCGACAGCACGCTGGCGGAGCTGGACGTCCAATCGCGGGCCGAAGAGCTGGGCCTGTCGCCCTACCAGCTGCTGACCCTGGCGTCGCTGATCGAGGAGGAGGCGGGGACCGACGAGGACCGGCCGCGCGTCGCCCGGGTGATCTACAACCGGCTGGAGGAGGAGATGCCGCTGCAGATCGACGCCACCAGCTGCTTCGCCAAGGGTGAGCCCGGCTGCACGTTGACCGAGGACGACTTGGCGTTGGATTCTCCCTACAACACCCGCAACCGGCAGGGCCTGCCGCCGACGCCCATCGCCTCGCCGGGGCGGGCGAGCATCGAGGCCGCGCTGAACCCGGCCGACGGCGACTGGCTCTACTACGTGCTCGACGCCGAGGCCAACGACGGCTCGCACCTCTTCACGTCCGACTACGACGAGTTCCTGGCGGCCCGGGATCGCTGCCGCGAGGCCGACCTCGGCTGCGGGTGATCACCGGGTCCACCCGGCTGGCCGCGTTGATCGGCTCGCCGGCACGCCACTCGCTGTCGCCGACCATCCTCAACGCCGCCTTCTCGGCGGTGGGCGCCGACTGGGTGTTCCTGGTGTTCGAGGTGCCGGAGGGGCGGGGGGCCGCGGCGATCGGCGCCCTGCGTGAGCTCGGCATCGGCGGGTTGTCGGTCACCATGCCCCACAAGGCCGCGGCGCACGACGCCGTCGACGAGCGCACCCCGGTGGCGGCTGCGCTGGGTGCGGTCAACTGCGTGTACTGGCAGGGCGACCGGCTGCTGGGCGACAACACCGACGGGGCCGGCTTCGTCGATGCGCTGCGGACCGACGAGGGCATCGAGGTGACCGGGCTGCGCTGCGTGGTGCTGGGTGCCGGCGGGGCCGGACGGGCGGTCGCCCGCGCCCTCGGGGAGGCGGGGGCGAGCGACGTGGCGATCGTGAACCGGTCCCCGGAGCCGGCGGCCCGGACCGCCACCCTGGCGGGGGAGCGGGGCCGGGTAGGTGGGCTCGCCGACGTCGCCGCGGCCGACCTGGTGGTCAACGCCACACCCCTGGGCATGGGGATCGTCACAGGGACCGACGGCACAACGGAGCCGCTGCCGCTCGACCCCGCGGTGCTCCACCCCGGACAGATCGTGACCGACCTCATCTACCAGCCGGCGACCACGCCGCTGCTGGCCGCGGCGCGGGACCGGGGTGCGGTGGCGGTGAACGGGCTGGGAATGCTCATCCACCAAGCCGCGCATGCCTTCCGGCGCTGGACGGGGGAGGATCCTCCGCTGGAGGCCATGTCGGCCGCCGCCATGGCGGAGCTTGCCCGCAGAGGCCGAGCGTAGGCGACGCCCCGGCCCGAGCGGCCGTGGGAGCGGGGAAAGCGCGTCGAAGCCCGAGCGGCGCGGCGCGCAGCGCCAACAGCGGGAAGCATGCAATGGGTTGACCGCGGTTGGCGTGATGAGGAGCCCACTGGGCGCGCGCTGGACGCGAGGTTTAGGGTGGTGTCAGGCGCTGGGGAAGTTGGCGGACCGATCCACCGGAGGTACAGCTTTGGCGCTCCAAGGGACTCTCGACACGTTTTCTCTCCCTGACGTGTTGCGACTGCTGGCGACCACCGCCAAGACCGGGCGGCTCCGGATCGACGGTGATCGGGGCCAGGGCAGCGTCTGGCTGCGCGACGGGTCGATCGTCGACGCCGATGCCGACCGGGCCGTGGAGGGGGCGCCGACCGACGAGGTGATCTTCGAGCTGCTGCGGTTCGGCAGCGGCTCGTTCGCCTTCGACTCCGACGCGCAGACGCCCCATGGCGAGCGCTCCGACCAGGTCGAAGACCTGCTGCCGCGGGCAAACGGCCTGCTCAGCGAGTGGACCGAGCTGGAGGCGGTCGTGCCGTCGATGGACCACCGGGTGAGCCTCAGCACCGAGCTGTCAACCGACGAGGTGACGATCGATGCCGACCGCTGGCGCTCGGTGGTGGCGGTCGGGGGCGGTCACACGGTGGGCGAGCTGGGGAGCGCGCTCGGACTCAGCGAGCTGCACGTGTCCCGGGCGGTGCGCGACCTCGTCGAGCTGGGGGTGGCCGAGGTCGCCGAACCCGGCAGGATCCCCGATCCCGGGCGGCTGGCCGACCTCACCGACCTGTCGGGCGAGCTGTCGCGCCGTAGCCCGTCGGCGCCACGGTCCCGCGGGCTCACCCCGCCACGCGGCGTGCCGAGCCTTCCCGCCCCGAGCGACCGCGGGAGCGGGGAGCATGTCCCGAGCGGCCGCGGGAGCGGGGAGCATGTCCTCGGCGGTCGTGAGAACGGGGAGTCCCTGGCGGAGCCTTACCTGGCGGGCGAGGTGCCCCGCGCCGGCTGGCGGCAATCAGAGCGCACCACCGGTCCCCAGCAGGCAGTCGGCCCTGATGGCCCGCCGCCGTCCGCCCGCAGCGGCAACGGCCAGGGCCGGCCACCCGGGCCCCGGCCGCGGCCGCGCCGGGCCTCAGCCGACACTCCCCCTCCGTCGGCGCCGTCCGCTGCGTCGCGGCCAGGTTCGCCCAACGGCGGTCGCGGCCGTGAGCGATCCGGTCGTGGCCGCCCGGCCCCCGCAGCGCCGCCGCCGGCATCCGCAGTCCCGCCGGCATCGCGCAACGGCGGGGACCCCTCCCCGCCGCCCCGCTCCGGCACCACGCCGGCGCCGCTCGAGGGACCGTCGACCGGTCCCGGGTTCAGCCTGCCGCAGGGGCTGTCGCCCGAGCCCAGCCCGTTGGCGCCCGACGAGGCATCGCCGTTCCGCGGCACCGGCCTGATCCCACCGACGGACCCCATCCACACGGGCCAGATCCGCGCGGTGTCGTCGTCGGCGCTGCCCCCCGAGATGCACTGGGCGGCCGACGACGGGCCCGGCACGACGGGGCCGATCACGTCGCCGTTCGCCGGGCTCGGCTCGCTCGGCCCAGCGCGGTCGGTTCCCGGTGACGGCGAGCTGGCGCCCCATCTCGCCGCCATGAGCCCCGAGGCCCGGGCGGCGGTGCAGGCCACCGTCGGCCCCACCGGCGGTTCGGTGGGCACCCGCGGGCCGAGCACGGGCGACGAGGTCGCGCACCGGGGCCGCCTCATCAACTTCCTCTCCTCGGTTCGCTGAGCGAGCTGCGAATGCGGCGAGCCCTGGGCCCGAGCGGCCCGTCGCCGGAGGCGACAAGAGCGGGTGTCACCGCGCCGAAGCCCGAGCGGCCCGGCCGAAGGCCGAGAGCGGGAAACAACTGAACGAAGCGCTGCTCGTCGTCGGCGCCGCGGTCCTCGGCGTCGGGGTCGTGGGGCCGGCGCTCAACCACGCAATCCTCCGTTGGGTGGGGTGGCGGGTGGTGATGCCGACGCTGCTGCGGCGCGTGCCGGAGTTCGACGAGCTGGGGCGGTCCGTGGCCCGATGCGGCGCCTGCGGCCACTCGCTGGCCCCCGCGGGGCTACCTGCCCTGCCCTGGGCGCTGGCCGCCGGTAGCTGCGCACCGTGCGGCGCGGCCCGTCCCCGCTGGTGCGCCGCCGTGGAGGCCGCCACCGGGGTGTCGTTCGGCCTGGCCGCGGCACGGGCGGGCTGGTCGGCGGCCCTGCTGCCGGTGCTGTCACTGTTCGCCGGGCTGGTGGCGATGTCCGCGGTCGACATCTGGGCGATGCGGATTCCCACCCGGTTCGCCCACGCCACGGCGCTCGCCGTCGTCGTGGCGCTGGTGGTGGCGATCGTGGTCGACGGCGACGTGGACATGCTGCGGGGCGCGGCCGCGGGCGCGGCGGTGCTGGGCGGCGGCCTGCTGGTGCTGCACCTGATCTCGCCTCGGATGCTGGGCTTCGGTGACGTGCGGTTGGCGACGGTGGCCGGGCTGGTCGTCGGCTGGCTGGCGTGGACGCCCGATCGCCCCGTGCTCGGCCCGGTCGAGGACGCCCTCGACGCCGCCCTGCTGGGCGGGCTGATCGGCGCGCTGGTGGGGGTGGTGCTGCTGGTGGCCCGCCGGCGCAACGCCCCGTTCCCCTTCGGCCCGTCGCTGGCCCTGGGGGCCGCGGTGGTCATACTGGCTTCGTTGTAGGCGTACACACGTCTGTACCGTTGTGCCGTGCTCCGGTTCCTCACCGCTGGCGAGTCCCACGGCCGCGGCCTCGTCGCCATCGTCGAGGGACTGCCCGCGGGGTTGCCGATCACGGTCGAGGAGATCGGCCACGAGCTGGCCCGCCGCCGGCTCGGCTACGGCCGGGGTCCCCGCATGCGCTTCGAGCAGGACGAGGTGACGCTCATCGGAGGCGTCCGCCACGGCCGCACGCTGGGATCGCCGGTGGCCATCGAGATCGCCAACACCGAGTGGTACCGGTCCGACCGGTGGCACGAGGAGATGGCGGTCGAGCCGGGGGAGACCAAGGCACCGCTCACCCAGCCTCGCCCGGGACACGCCGACCTGGCTGGCATGCAGAAGTACGGCTTCTGCGACGCCCGTGACGTGCTGGAACGGGCGTCGGCCCGCGAGACGGCGGCGCGGGTGGCGGCCGGCGCCCTGGCCAAGGGGCTGCTGCGCCAGCTCGGGGTCGAGGTCGTCTCGCACGTGGTGCAGATGGGCTCGGTTCGGTCCAAGGCCGCCGATCGGCCCGCGCCCGCCGACCTCGGGCGGGTCGACGCCTCGCCCCTGCGCTGCTTCGACCCCGCGGCCGAGGAGGTCATGGTCGAGGAGATCAAGGCCGTGGCAAAGGAGGGCGACAGCCTCGGCGGAGTGGTCGAGGTGCTGGCCTACGGCGTGCCGGTCGGCCTGGGGAGCCACGTCCACTGGGACCGCCGGCTCGACGGCCTGCTGGCCCAGGCGCTCATGAGCATCCAGGCGGTGAAGGCGGTAGAGGTCGGCGAGGGCTTCGATGTCGCCGGGCGCCCCGGTAGCCAGGCGCACGACGCGATCACCTGGGACGCCGAGAGCCGGTCGTACCGGCGCACCACGACGCGGGCGGGCGGCATCGAGGGCGGCATGTCCACCGGCGAGCTGCTGGTGTGCCGAGTCGGCATGAAGCCGCTGGCCACG
>DASQUK010000241.1:0-35643 GCA_035641315.1 Acidimicrobiales bacterium
GACCGGCTGCTGCGGCGGCGTCGGCTCGTCCTGGCGGGGATGGCGACGCTCCTGGCCGGTGGGGTGGCCCTGGCGCTCGTGGGCGTCGACCTGGTGCGCAACAGCACGGCAGGCCGCTACGTGGAGCGAGCCGGTCCGGACGAACCGGGCTATCAGGCCTACGTCGTGCCCACACCGACCATGGCGTTGGTTCAGCGCGGCGATGGCGAGCTGACGGGGGTGGCGCTCCTGGCTCTGGAGTCGCGGGACGACGCCGGGACGGTGATCCTCGTTCCCGCGGCCACGCTCACCCGGGGGGTCCAACCGCCCGAGGACGGCGGGACGAGCGAGCCGCCACCCACGATGGCCGAGGTGTACAGCGACGCTGGGGCCGCTGGCGTGGTGGCGGCGGTGGCCGACCTGTTGGGGGTGGCCATCCCCGAGCATCTCGAGGTGGACGATGCCCGCTGGGCCTCGCTCGTGGCGCCCGTGGCACCCGTGGAGCTCCAGCTTCCCGAGCCGGTCGGGGAGTGGCCGGCGGGCGAGGTCTCGCTGGCGCGAGACGACGTGGGACCGTTCCTCGCCGCCCGGGCCGACGACGAGTCCGAGGTCGACCGGATCAACCGCCAAGCGGACTTCTGGACCGCGTGGCTACCGCTGGTGCGAGACGCCGGGGTGGACGCTCTGCCGGGTGAGATCGACGTGGGGATCGGACGGTTCGTGCGGGGACTGGCCGAGAGCCCGTCGTCGATCGTGCCACTGCCCGGGGAGCCCACCGGCGGCGACGGGGAAGAGCCCGAGGCCTATGCCCTGCACGGCGAGCGGGTCTCGGAGTTGTTGGCGCGCGCGGTCCCCTATCCTGTGTCGCCGACCCCGGGCCGACGGATCCGTGTCCGCCTGCTCAACGGCACCACCGACCGTGATCTGACCGGAGCCGCCGCCGAGGTTCTGGTCCGGGGAGGGGCCGAGATCACGATCGCCGGGAACGCCCCGTCGTTCGGCGAGGACGAGACCCTGATGCTCTACGGGAGCCCCGAGCACCGGGACCAGGTGCTGTGGCTGGCGGCGGCCTTCGGGGGTGCGCGGGTCGAGCAGGGCCCGGCCGCGGCGGACGGGTCGGCGGCGGACGACGACGAGGTCGATATGACCGTGATCCTGGGCGACGACGCCCGTGATCTGATCGGGAGGTAGAACCGCGAACCTGACCAACGAACGTGTGCAAGCTCGGAACCTGGCCATGCTGGCGGCGCGTGCCGCCGACTCGAAGGGGGCCCGCGACGTCGTGATCCTCGAGGTCGGCGACGTGCTGGTGGTGGCCGACGAGTTCGTCATCGCGTCGGCTCCCAACGACCGCCAGGTCAAGGCGATCGTCGACGAGGTCGAGCGGCTGGTCGCCGAAGCCGGGCACCCGAAGCCGCTGCGGGTCGAGGGCCTCGACGATCGCCACTGGGTGCTCATGGACTACGGCGACGTGGTCGTGCACGTCTTCCTCGACGAGACCCGCGACTACTACGAGCTCGAACGGCTCTGGAGCGACGTGCCGCGCGTCGAGTGGGCGGAGGCGGCCACCGCGCAACGGCAATAGATGAGGGTGGAGCCGACGCGGATCGAACGCGCGACCTCGTCCATGCCATGGACACGCTCTACCAACTGAGCTACGGCCCCATCGGGAACTGACAGCCTACCGTCGGTGCGAGCGGCCTGTCATACCGCAGGCGACAGGCAGATCAATCCATTTCGGTAACGCATTTGTTGATGCCCAACCGGATGCGACACCACAAGTCGGCCGCAGCGCGTCACCCCACGACGAAGTTGACCAAGCGACCCGGGACCACGACGACCCTGCGGATCGTGCCGTGCTGCGCCAGCAGCTCGGCCACCTGGCCGTCGGCCCGGGCGACCGCCTCGATCGCCTCGGCATCGGCGTCCGCCGCCACCCGCACCCGGGCCCGCACCTTGCCGTTGAACTGCACCGGGATCTCCACCGTCTCGTCGACCAGCCACGCCGGATCGGCCTCGGGGAACGGCTCGGTCGCCAGCGAGTCCGGGTGACCGAGGCGGGACCACAGCTCCTCGGCCACGTGGGGCGCCAGCGGTGCCAGCAGCAGCACCAGGGGCTCCGCCACCGCGCGGGGCACGCCCCCCTCGGGGTAGCGCGCCGTCAGGTGGTTGTTGAGCTCGGTGATCTTGGCGACGGGGACGTTGAAGCGCAGCTTCTCCATGTCGTCCCGCACGGCCGCGATCGTGCGGTGCAGCACGCGCTTGGTGTCGTCGTCGATGTCACCATCGACGACGGTCGTCTTGCCGGTCTCCTCGTCGACGACGTTGCGCCAGATCCGCTGCAGCAGCCGGTACACGCCGACCACGGCCTTGGTCTCCCAGGGACGGCTCTGGTCGAGCGGCCCGGAGAACATCTCGTAGAGCCGCATGGTGTCCGCGCCGTAGCTGTCGTACATCTCGTCCGGGGCGACGGTGTTCTTCCGGCTCTTGCCCATGCGTCCGAGCTGCCGGTTGACCTGTTCGGCGCCGTGCCAGAAAGCGCCGTCCCGCTCGGTGACCTCGTGCGCGTCGACGTACTGGCCCCGGCGGTCGGTGTACTCGTAGGCCTGGATCATCCCCTGGTTGTAGAGGCGCCGGTAAGGCTCGTACGACGACACGTGCCCCAGGTCGTAGAGCACCTTGTGCCAGAAGCGGGCGTACAGCAGGTGCAGCACGGCGTGCTCGGCGCCGCCGACGTAGAGGTCGACGCCGCCGCAGTCGGCGTCCCACTGCGGTCCCATCCAGTAGCGCTCGATCTCGGGATCGACCGGCGCCTTGTCGTTGTGGGGATCGAGGTAGCGCAGCTCGTACCAGCACGATCCGGCCCAGTTGGGCATGGTGTTGGTCTCGCGCCGGTAGGTCTTGGTGCCCTCGCCCAGGTCGAGCGTGACGTTGACCCACTCGGTGGCCCGGGACAGAGGCGGCTCGGGCTCCGAGGTCTCGTCGTCCTCGGCGAACGTCTTCGGCGAGTAGTCGTCGACGTCCGGTAGCACGACCGGCAACATCGACTCGGGCAGGGCACGGGGCAGCCCGTCGTCGGGGTCGTAGACGATGGGAAACGGCTCGCCCCAGAACCGCTGGCGGCTGAACAGCCAGTCCCGCAGCTTGTAGGTGATGGTGCCCGTGCCGGACCCGGTGGCCTCCAGCCAGTCGATGATCCGACGCTTGGCGTCGGCGATGCCCAGGCCGTTGAGGTCCACCGAGTCGTTGGCGCTGTTGATGGCCGGGCCCTCGCCGACGTACGCCTTGCCCTCCCAGTCGGCCGGGGGCTGAACCGTGCGCACGATCGGCAGGTCGAACGCCTCGGCGAAGGCCCAGTCGCGGTCGTCCTGCCCGGGCACGGCCATGATCCCCCCCGTGCCGTACCCCATGAGCACGTAGTCGGCGACGAACACCGGGATCTCGCCGCCGGTGGCGGGATTGATGGCGTAGCTGCCCACGAACACACCGGTCTTGTCGCGCGACTCGATCTGGCGCTCGACGTCGGAGCGTCCGCCCGCCAGCCGGCGGTAGGCGGCGACCGCCTCCGCAGGGGTGGCGTGCCCGCCGGTCCACCGGGGCGGGATGCCCTCGGGCCAGGCCGCCGCCGTCAGCCGGTCGACAAGGGGGTGCTCCGGGGCCAGCACCATGTAGGTGGCGCCGAACAACGTGTCCGGTCGGGTGGTGAACACCTCGATGCCGGGACCGGCGGCACCGGCGGCGTCGCCGGCGATCGGGAACGTGATGTTCGCTCCTTCCGACCGCCCGATCCAGTTGCGCTGGATGAGCTTGATCGGCTCGGGCCAGTCCAGCCCGTCCAGGTCGCGCAGCAGTCGCTCGGCGTACGAGGTGATGCGCAGCATCCACTGCCGCAGCGGGCGGCGGAAGACGGGGAAGTTGCCGCGCTCGCTGCGCCCCTCGGAGGTCACCTCCTCGTTGGACAGCACCGTGCCCAGCCCGGGGCACCAGTTGACCGGCGCCTCGTGCACGTAGGCCAGGCGGTGGTTGTCCACCACCACGCGCCGCTCTGTGGGAGTCAGCTCGGACCAGGGCTTGCCGGTGGGGTTGGTGCCCTCGCCCGGCTGGCGGGTGCCGGCGTCCAGCTCAGCGACGAGGTCGTCGATGGGCCGGCCCCGATCGGCGTCGGTGTCGTACCACGAGTGGAAGATCTGCAGGAAGATCCACTGGGTCCAGCGGTAATAGCCCTCGTCCATGGTGGCGATCGAGCGCCGCGAGTCGTGGCCCAAGCCCAGCCGCCGGAGCTGCCGGCGCATGGTGGCGATGTTGGCCTCGGTGGTCGCCCGGGGGTGCTGGCCGGTCTGTACCGCGTACTGCTCGGCGGGCAGGCCGAAGGCGTCGTAGCCCATGGTGTGGATGACGTTGTGCCCGGTCATCCGCTGGTAACGGGCGTAGACGTCGGTGCCGATGTAACCCAGCGGATGTCCCACGTGGAGCCCGGCGCCGCTGGGGTAGGGGAACATGTCCAGCACGTACAGCTTGGGCAGGTCCGCGACCTTGTCGAACCCCTCGCTCAGGTCGCCGACCGGGTTGGGAGCGTAGAACGTGCCCTCGCGTTCCCACCGTTCCTGCCAGCCCGTCTCGATGCGCCCCGCGAGCGCGGCCGTGTAGCGGTGCGGGGGGTGATCCGGGGGCGGTGACGACGGCGGGGACGCTTCGGCCATGGCTGCGAAGGGTACCGGCCCAGGTGATGAGGGTCAGAAGCGAAAACGCTGGGTGAACTGCTTCCACGGCATGTGTAACTCCCCCTCGGGCGGGGGAGTCGGAGCCGGTAATGCCTTGCTTGCTCCGCCGCATCGAGCGCGCCGCGGTGCGTGACGCCAGCATCACGTTCGTCGTCGGGGGCGCCGAGGACGTCGTGACCTGGGGCGAGCTGCACGAGCAGGCCAAGGCCTACGCGGCGGCGCTGCAGGCCCACGGCGTGCGGCCCGGCGACCACGTGGCCCTGCTCTCGCCCACCACCCGGTCGTTGGTCACGGCCATCCAGGCCACGTGGCTGGCCGGCGCCACCATCGTGGTGCTGCCGCTGCCGATGCGGCTGTCGTCGATCGACGAGTTCGTGTCGCAGACCCGGCAGCGCATGCGCGACGCCGATGCCCGCCTCCTGGTGGCCGATCCCGAGCTGGCCGCCTTCGTGGCGCCCGAGGCAGGAGATCCGCCCCTGCTGGGAATCGACGAGCTGGCCGCGGGTGCCGCGGCCGCTTGGGTCCGCCCGGCCGACGACCCGCAGCGCTTGGCGATCCTGCAGTTCACCAGCGGATCGACGTCCGACCCCAAGGGGGTCATGCTCCCGGACCGGGTGCTGTGCGCCAACCTCGACGCGGTGGCCGAGGCGGCGACGCTCGATCCGGACGACGACGTGCTGGTGTCGTGGCTGCCGCTCTACCACGACATGGGATTGGTCGGGCTGTTGACGCTGCCGATGTCCACCGGGACGGCGCTGGTGCTCGGTGCCCCACAGGACTTCACAGCCCGGCCTGCCCGCTGGATGGAGTGGATGTCGACCTACGGCGGCACCGCCACGGCCGGCCCCAACTTCTCCTGGGTGCTCGCCACCCAGGCGCTCGATCGCAGCGAGCCGCTCGACCTGTCACGCCTGCGGGTGGCGCTCAACGGTGCCGAGCCCATCGACCCCGATCAGGTGGAGGCCTTCGTCGCCGCCGGACGGCGCCACGGCCTGCGATCCGAGGCCGTGTGCCCCGCCTTCGGCATGGCGGAGGTGGCCATCGGCGGCACCTTCCCTGCCCCGCTGTCGGGCATGACGACCGACTGCGTCGACCGGCGGGTGCTGGAGACCGAGCGCTACGCGGCGCCCGTGGAGCCGGGCACCGAGGGCAGCCGCCGGCTGCCGCTGCTGGGCCGACCGGTGCCGGGGCTGGAGATCCGCATCGTCGATCCCGACACCGGGGCACCGCTGCGCGAGCGCGAGGTGGGCGAGCTGGAGATCCGCGGCACGTCGGTCACGCCCGGGTACTACAAGCGGCCCGACGCGAACGCCGAGCTGTTCCACGACGGCTGGCTCCGCACCGGCGACCTCGCCTACCTGCTCGACGGCCAGCTGGTGATGTGCGGCCGCATCAAGGACGTGATCATCGTCGGCGGCCGCAACCTGTTCCCCGAGGACGTCGAGCGGTCGGTCGGCCAGCTCGAGGGCGTGCGGGCGGGCAACGTCATCGCCCTCGGGGTCGCGGGCGACCGGGGCCGCGAGTCGCTGGTGGTGGTGGCCGAGTCCAAGACCGCCGACGACGACCTGGCCGCGCTGCGGCGGCTGGTGCACGAGCGGGTCCTCGACGTCGCCGGCGTCCCGCCCAAGGACATTGTGCTGGTGGCACCGGGCACGCTGCCGAAGACCAGCTCCGGCAAGCTCCAGCGCTCGCTGTGCAAGCGCTACTACCTGGCCGGACGCCTGGAGCCCATCAACACCGCTGCGTGAGTCGCGAACCGGCGTTCCCAGGCGCCGGGTTCCGGCACAAACGAACGCCGGCTCGTGGTCAGGCCGCCTTTAGCTGGGCGATCACAGCGTCCCACTGGGTGCCGTCGGTGTCGTACGGGGCGTAGAAGCTGATGCGGTGGAGCACGTCGCCCCAACGCCCGTCGAGGGCGGCGGCCACCTGGTCGAGCGGCGCCACCACGGCGAACGTCGCCAGCATGTCGTCGTCGATCAGCTCGCCCATCTCCGCCCAGCGGCCCTCCTTGGAGAGCCGGTTGAGCTCGTCCTGGAGGTCTCCCCACCCGTGCAGCTCGAGCACGGGGCGGTAGGCCGGGGTCGAGCCGTAGAACGCGATCTGGCCCTTCACGCCTTTGGCAGCCTCGGCCATCTCGGCCTCGTCTCGGCCGGTGACCACGAACATCGGTCCCGCGAGCTCGAAGTCGTCCATGGTCTTGCCCGCCTTGGCCCGCCCCTTGGCCAGGCTGGGCAGGGTGACCCCGTCGAGGTACTGCCGGGTGGTGAAGGCGTGGCACAGGAAGCCGTCGGCCACCTCACCCGCCACCTGGGTCATCAGCTCGCCCACTCCGGCGAGGAAGATGCGGGCGTCGCCATGGGGGTTCGGCCCCGGGTTGAAGAACGGGGTCATCAGCGTGTGGCTGTAGAAGTCGCCCTGGAAGTCGAGCTTGGTGCCCTGGTTCCAGCAGTCCCAGATGGCGCGGATGGCGAGGATCATCTCCCGCATCCGGGGTGCCGGGTGGGACCAAGGCATCGAGAACCGCCGGGTGATGTGGGCCTTGATCTGGCTGCCGAGGCCGAGGATGAACCTCCCCTGCGAGGCTGCCTGCAGGTCCCAGGAAACCTGGGCCAGGGTCATGGGATTGCGGGCGAACGCCACCACGATGCCGGTGCCCAGGTCGAGCCGCTCGGTGTGCTCGGCCGCCAGCAGCAGGGGCAGGAACGGGTCGTGGCTGGTCTCCGGGACCCAGATGCCGTCGTAGCC
This sequence comes from Acidimicrobiales bacterium, assembly GCA_035641315.1. Taxonomy (GTDB): domain Bacteria; phylum Actinomycetota; class Acidimicrobiia; order Acidimicrobiales; family VFJN01; genus DASQUK01. The sequence continues at coordinate 7,446 of DASQUK010000241.1, forward strand.
GCGGGCCTCCTGCTGGGCCGCCGCCTTGCCTGCGTTGTCCAGCCCGCCCCAGATCCCTCCGTCGACCTTCATGAGGCGTGACCGTAATCGGGAGGGCCTATGTGTCGCCCCTCTGGTCCCGCAGGAACTGCTCGAGCTCGGCGGCCAGCTCGTCGCCGGTCGGCAGGTCCTCCGGCGCGAACGACTGCGGCGCCTCGGCCTGCTCGTAAGCGGCCTCGAGCTGGCGGAGCATGGCGACGTGCTCCGGATTGCCGGCGATGAGCTCGTCCAGCCGGCTGCGGGTGGCGTCGGCGCGCGCCGGCAGGTCCCCGAACGGCAGCGACAGCTCGCCAACCCGGGCCAGCGCCTCTATGAGAGCCACGCTGCCGGCGGGGAACGGCATGGCGGGCGGCAGGTAGTGCGGGATCTGCGCCCACAGGCCGAGCGACGCGATGCCCCGGTCGTGGCACGCCTGCTCGACCGCGGCCTGGATGCCGCCCGGGAAGTCGAGCGACGCTCGCAGGAACCCTCCCTCCGCCAGGGACGGCGTCGACGCGGTACAGGCGACCCGGGGCGTGCGGGTGTGGGGGGAGGCGAACGGGTAAGCGCCCAGCCCCACGCACATGCGCGCGCCGAAGTCGAGCGCCAGGCCGACGACCTCGTCGGTGAACTGCTGCCACAGCCGGTCGGGCTCGGCGCCCACCAGCAACAGCAGCTCCTTGCCCTCCAGGTCGGCGGCGGCTCGCAGCTCCAGCGACGGCCAGGTGAGCCCCCGCATCACCCCGTTCTCGAGATGGGCGATGGGCCGCCGGGCGCGGTAGTCCAGCAGCTCGTCGGTGGAGAAGCGGGCGACCGTGATCGTGTCGAGCTGGTCGGACAGCACCTCGGCGGCGGTGGCCGCGCCCAAGCCGGCGTCGATCCAGCCCTCCACGGCCAGCACCAAGACGGGATCGTCGAGATCGGGTTGCTCGATCAGCTCGTACAGGCTCATGGCTGCGCCTCCTGCAGAGGCGTCGCTGTGAGCCGGGGCGCTTCGCGCCCAGGCCTGCGTTGTCTGGTTCGCTCGCTTCGCTCGCTCACCGGCGCCGCCCCTTGTCCCTAGTCCAGCCGCGCCAGCGCGGCCCGGGCGGCCTCGGCCAGCAGCTCGACCTGGCCGGAGAAGCCCTCGAATCCCGACGCCGCTCCCATGGCCCCGCCGCGGTAGCGGGCGTAGACCCCCTCGAGGATGCAGGCCAACTTCCAGTAGCCGAACGCGACGTAGTAATCGACGGCGCTCACATCGCGGCCGGAGGCGGCGGCGTAGCGGTCCATGAGCTGCGCCCGGGTGGGGAAGCCCTCGGCCAGGGTGGGGGAGTCCAGCAGCGCCGGGTGGGCGTCGCCGGGCTCGGTCCAGTAGACGAGCAGCAGGCCCACGTCGGCCAAGGGGTCACCGAGCGTGCACAGCTCCCAGTCGAGCACTGCGGCGATCGCGCCGTCGGGTTCGAGCAGGCAGTTGTCCAAGCGGTAGTCGCCGTGGACGATCGTCGCCGCTCCCTGCTGGGGCACCCGGGCAGCGAGGGCGTCGTGGACTTCGTCGACGACAGGCAAGTCCCGGGTCTTGGAGCTCTGCCACTGGCCGTACCAGCGCCGCAGCTGCCGCTCGATGTAGCCCTCGCGGCGGCCCAGCTCGCCGAGCCCGACCGCGTCCGGGTCGACGGCGTGGATGCGGGCGAGCACGTCGGCGAGCTGCCGACCGGCGTGGCGGCGCTGGTCGGTGCCCAGCCGCTCGGCGCCGGCGCGGTCGCGCACGACCAGCCCATCCACGTAGCCCATGACGTAGAAAGGCGCCCCGTTGACGGTGTCGTCGGTGCAGAGGCCGATCGTGGGCGCCACGGGCACGTCGGTGGGCGCCAGGGCCGAGATGATGCGGTGCTCCCGGCCCATGTCGTGGGCCGTGGCCAGCACCTGGCCGAGCGGCGGCCGGCGCAGCACCCACGACCGACCGCCGGTGTCGGTGACCCGGTAGGTGAGGTTGGAGCGGCCGCCGGCGATGAGTGCGAAGCGCAGCGGCGGCTCGACCTCGGGTGCGTGGGACTCGAACCACGCGGTGACCCCGTCGGGGTCGATGCCCTCGGGCACCTCGCTGGTCTCGATCGCGGACGTGTCGGCCATTGGAGGTTCACCGTAGTGGCACCCTGGCGTGACGGGACCGTTGCGTCCGGCTCGCGCACCGGCCGTCGGGACGAGTCCATGACGTCGATAGCCTGGCGCGGATGCCTATCGACGTCACCGATGCCACGTTCCAGACCGAGGTACTCGACCGGTCCCAGACGACGCCGGTCGTTGTCGACCTGTGGGCGCCTTGGTGCGGCCCCTGCCGTCAGCTCGGCCCGATCCTCGAGAAGGTCGTCGGCGAGACCGGCGGCAAGGTGGTGCTGGCGAAGGTCAACGTCGACGAGAACCCCCAGGTGTCGGCGGCGTTCCGCGTGCAGGGCATCCCCGCGGTCTACGCGGTGAACGGCGCGAAGGTGGTCGACGGCTTCGTCGGCGCTCAGGGTGAGCCGGCCGTGCGCGAGTTCGTGGATCGGCTGCTGCCCAGCGAGACCGAGGAGGAGGTCGAGAAGCTGGTGGCGGCCGGCGACGAGCCGTCGCTGCGCCAGGCGCTCGACCGCCAGCCCGATCATCCTGGCGCCATCGTGGCGTTGGCCGAGCTGCTGGCCCGGCGCCGGAAGGACGGCGACACGGACGAGGCGCTGGCGCTGCTGGGGCGCATCCCCGAGACACCCGAGACCCGCCGGGTGGCGGCACTGGTGCGCACGGGCGGCGACGAGACCTCGACCGACGAGATCACCACCGAGCTCGAGGCGCTGCTCGACCAGGTCAAGGCCGACGAGGCCGCCCGGCAGCGCTACGTCGACCTGCTCGAGGTGCTGGGGTCCGACGACCCCCGGACCGCCGACTACCGCAAGCGCCTCACCGCCCGCCTGTTCTAGCCCGGGGTCCCGGTGCGGCTGGAGCGGCACGACGGTTACTGGATCCTGGTCGGACCGGCCGCGCCGGGGGCGGCCGCGACCACGCTGGGTCCCCTGATCCTCATGCGTCCTCGCGCGGTCGGCAACGCCCGGCTGCTGCGCCACGAGCTGGTGCACGTGCGCCAATGGCGTAGGTACGGCGTGCTCGGTTTCCTGCGGCGCTACTTGGGCGCCTACGTACGCTGGCGCGCCCGGGGCTACGGCCATCGGGCGGCCTACCGCCGCATCCCCCTCGAGATCGAGGCGGAGTGGCTCGCCCGCCGGGCACCCATCGAGGGACGCTGGGCGGCTCTTCGAAGCGGCTAGCCTTCGGGCTTCGGACTTCCCCTCCCGACGTCCCTGCGCGCCCGGAGGGTTGCCATGTCCGTCCCCTCTCCCGAGCTCCCCCGACCGCTGCCGCCGCGCACCTGGCGGGACCACCTGTCCGACCTGGCGGAGTCGTTGGACCTGTCGCCACGGCGACTGGTGGTTGGAGCGGTGGCCCTGGCCTGCGTCGGCGTCCTGGGTTGGCGGCTGCTCGCCCCGCCCGCACCTCCGGCCGAGATGCGGCTGCCGTTCGCTGGATCCGAGCCCGGGTCGGGGCAATCGGCGGCCGACGACTTGGCGGACGGCGCCACCCCGGCCCCGAGCAGCGACGAGGTGGTCACCTCGACGACCGCCGCCACCGAGGTCGTCGTCCACGTCGCCGGCGCTGTGGCGTCCCCAGGCGTCCAACGCCTGCCCATCGGCAGCCGCGTCATCGACGCGGTCGATGCGGCCGGAGGCGCGCTCCCCGACGCCGACCTCCCCCGGTTGAACCTCGCCGCGTTGCTGATGGACGGCCAGCAGGTCTACGTGCCCAAACCGGGGGAGCAGCCCCCGCTCGTCGCCGGAGCCGGTGGGCCGCCGGGAGCCGGTCCGTCCGGAGTCGCTGGCGACGCGCCCGGCAGTCTGGTCAACCTCAACACGGCCACCGCGGAGCAGCTCGACACGCTGCCGGGGGTGGGCCCGTCGACGGCGGCGGCGATCATCGCCCACCGCGACCAGAACGGGCCGTTCACGTCGGTGGACCAGCTGCTCGACGTACGCGGGATAGGCGAGGCGAAGCTCGAGCAGCTGCGCGACCTCGTCACGGTCTGAGGGACCGCCGAGGTGTCCGACCGTTGGGTGGTCGTGGTGGCCCTGGCCACGTTCGTCGGCTCGCTGGTGGTGGCCGACGGCCACATGCCCGGTGCCCCCCTGGGACTGGCGCTGGCGGTCGTCGCCGTGGCCCTGGCGCTGCGGCGGTCGGCCGTGGTGTGCCTGGCGACGGCGTTGCTGGCGGGATCCCTGGGACAACGATCGCTGGACGGGCTGGCAGCGCCGCTCGACACCGGCCCCGTCACCACCGAGGTGACGCTCGTCGGCGACCCGGTCCCAGACGGCCGGGGCGGGGTGAGCGTGGACGTGAGACTGGGCGGGCGGCGGTTGCGGGCCCACGCCCGATTGGCGCCGGCCGCCACCCTCGACGACCGCCTGGCCGGCGAGCGGGTGCTGGTCGTGGGGGACGTGAAGCCCCCGGGTCCCATCGAGTCCGGGCTGCGCTACCGCCACCTGGCCGGGCGCCTCGACGTGGACGCGGTCGCGGGCTGGCAGCCCGGCGACGGCGTGACTCGCCTGGCCAACGGGCTGCGCCGCACCCTGGCCCGGGGCGCCGAGGTGCTGTCCGATCGCCACGCCAGCCTGCTCGCCGGCCTGACTCTGGGCGACGACCGCGACCAACCGGCCGACATGACCGATGCCTTCCGGGCGGCGGGGCTGACGCACATCTTGGCCGTGTCCGGCCAGAACGTTGCCTTCGTCATGGTGCTGGTGGCGCCAGCGTTGTCGCGCCTCCGCTTCGGTCCCCGGCTGGTGGCGACGCTGGGCGTGTTGGGGGCGTTCGCGTTGGTCACGCGGTTCGAGCCGTCGGTTCTCCGGGCGACCGCCATGGCCGCGGTGGCCGCGACCGGCGCGGCGCTCGGCCGGCCGGCGTCGACGCTGCGGGTGCTGGCGCTGGGTGTCACCGGCATCCTGCTGATCGATCCGTTGCTGGCGACTTCGTTGGGCTTCCGGCTGTCGGTGGCCGGCGCCGCCGGGATCGTGGTGGGGGCGGCCCGGCTCCACCCGGTGCTGCCAGGACCCCACCGGCTGGCGGCCCCGCTGTCCGTGACCCTGGCCGCCCAGCTGGCGGTGGCGCCCCTGCTGGTGGCCAGCTTCGGGGCCGTGCCGGTGGCGTCGTTGCCGGCCAACCTGCTGGCAGTGCCGGCGGCCGGCCCCGTCATGGTGTGGGGACTCACGGGCGGTCTGGCTGCGGGGTTGGCCGGCGACACCGTGGCGACGGCGGTGCACGTTCCCACCCGGGTGCTGCTGGCCTGGATCGACGGAGTAGCCACCGCCGCCGCCCGCTGGCCCCTGGGCGAGCTGCATGCGAGCCACGTCGCCTGGCTCGCAGCCGGGGTCGTCACCGCGGTGGCGGCCCGGCGCTGGGCACGCCGTGCGTCGGTTGCGCAGGGGTTCGCCGGGCTCGTGGCCGTCGTGGTCCTGGTGCACGCCGCTGCGGCCAGCGGCGGACCGGCGGTCATCGACGGCCAAGCCCTCGGCGCCGGGGCCACCCTGTGGCAGGCCGGGGGAGCAGCGGCGCTGATCGTCGACGGACGCGCGCGGGAAGAGGCGGTGCTGGGCGGGTTGCGGGATCGTGGCGTGGCCCGGGTCGATGTCGTCGTCCTCGGGACGGCGGCCCAGGGTGCAGCGGACGTCGCCACGACGCTGCGCCGTCGCTGGCCGAGCGTCGTGGTCCTCGGGCCCGAGGATTCGGACTCGACCGGGCCCCGAGAAGACGGCCTGGGCTCCATCGCCGTGCCGCCGGCGGGCACCGTGGTCGAACTGGGCGGCCTGCGCTTGACCGTTACCGCCAGCTCCCGCGAGCGGCTCGAGGTGCTCATCGACGTCCGCGAGCGGTCGCCCGAATCGGCGCGGTCACCGCCTCGGGCCGGCCAGTAGGTTCCCAGCAGTGATCGACTCCGCGTTGCCGCCCGTGCCGCGCGTCGAGCTGACCCTGCAGTTGGGTGAGTCGACGTTCGACTTGCGGTGGCGGGCCCTGGTGGCGGCGACGGTGCCCGCGCCCCGGTTCGGGCGGGAGAGCGAGGTGCTCGCCACGGTCCGGGCCGCCGCTCATGCGGGCGCCGACCTGGCCGTGGCGTCGCTGTCGCCCCAACTGGTCGGTCCTGCGGCCCGCGGCGGTGGCGTCCCCGTCGCCGTCAGGGTGTCGTCGCGGGAGGCGGCGGAAGCGGCGTTGCGGGCCGGGGCGGCGCTGGTGCTGGTCCCGGTCGGTCTCGCCGCTACGGCGGCCGAGGCGGGGTGGACGGCGGCGCTGCTGGTCGAGGACCTCGACGCGATCGACGGAGCCCGATCCCTGGCAGCGGACGGTCACATGCCGCTGGCCGTCGACACGTCCGGCCTCCCGCCCACGGAAGCGCTGGCGGTCGAGTCGGCCGCCATCCCCTCGGGGTGCCGGCTGGTGTGCACGACCGACGTGCGGCGGACGCGCCGCGTGGTGGAAACCGTCGCGGCGCTGCTGGCCGCGCGACGCGACCCGTCCGACCTCCGCGACCCGTGCGAACGGGGGGCCGGGCCGTGACGGCCGTGCGCCTCGACGCCCCGGTGTACCTGGTCCGTGGCGACGACGACGTGATCCTTCGGGACGCCGCCCGGGAGCTCATCCACCGGCTCCTGGGCGACGTCGACCCCGGGCTGGCGGTCGAGGAAATCGGCCGCGACCGCTTCCAACCGTCGGACGCCTCGGAGCCGACCATCGCACCCCTGGTCCAGGCCGCCCAGACGCCGCCCTTCCTGACCGAGCGCCGCATCGTGGTCGGACGCGACCTCGAAGTCTTCACCCGGGCGGAGCAGGTGGCGCCGCTGGTCGCCTACCTGGACGACCCGCTGCCGACGACGTCGTTGGTGCTCGTGTGGGCACAGGGCCGCGTGCCCAAGTCGTTGATCGACGCCGTCAAAGGCTGTGGTGGGGAGCAGGTCGACACAAGCCCGGGTCGCAAGGTCGCGGCCTGGGTCGACGAGCAGCTGGCCGCGGCCGGGCTGAAGCTCGACCGGGCGGGCACCGACCGCCTGGTGGCCTGGCTGGGCGACGACCCCCAGCGGCTGGTGGGGCTGATCGGCACGCTGGTCGGGGCGTTCGGCGAGGCTGCTCGCCTGGGGGTCGAGGACATCGAGCCGCTCCTCGGCGAGGGCGGCGGCGTACCCCCGTGGGAGCTCACCGACCCCCTGGACCGGGGCGACATCGCCAAGGCGCTCGCCAAGCTGCGGCGGATGCTGGACGGCGGTGGCCGGCATCCCCTGGTGGTGATGGCCACGCTGCACGGTCACTACGCGCGCATGCTGCAGCTCGACGGGGCCGACGTGCGGGGGGAGAAGGATGCGGCGACGCTGCTCGGGCTCCGGGGATCGACGTTTCCGGCCCGCAAGGCGCTGGCGCAGGCCCGCCGGCTCGGTCACGACCGGATCGTCGAGGCGATCTCGCTGATCGCGGCCGCCGACCTCGACCTCAGAGGTGGCAAGGCGTGGCCCGAGGACCTGGTGCTCGAGGTCCTGGTGGCCCGGCTGGCGCGCTTGGCTCGCTAGCCGATGCTTCTGTCAGCGCTCACCCGCGATATGGCGAGTGAGTTCTGACAGAAGGAGAGGGATCAGGCCTCGGTGGCCTCGTCGGCCTCGGTTGCCTCGCTCGTGGTCCCGGAAGCCTGGCTGACCCTGGCCCGGAGGCGGGCCTTGCGCCGCGCCGCCTGGTTCTTGTGGATGACGCCCTTGGCGGCCGCCGAGTCGATCCGCTTGACGGCTAGCCGCAACTTGGCCTCGGCGTCTTCGTCACCGTCCTCAGCAGCGACGACGGCGGCCTTGACGCGGGTCTTGAGCTCGGAGCGCACCGCCTTGTTGCGCTCGTGGCGCACGAGGTTCTGGCGGTTGCGCTTGATCTGGCTCTTGATGTTCGCCACGGGCGGGACTGCTCCTTCGAGGACTGTCTGAGAACTCACGCGGCTGCGGCCTGCGTTCCTGTGCTTCCCGCTCTTGCCGCCTCCGGCGGCGGGCCGCTCCGGCCACGGCCTCGCTGCTCGCTCGGCCTCAGTCAAGTGAAATAGCCGGGACAGGCTAGCGGCGGGGCCCGGCAATTGTCACCTCCGGAGCGCCCACCCCCCGCCGGTACGCTAGACATGTTCCCCGCTCTTGCTGCTTCGCAGCGGGCCGCTCAGGCCACGGGCAGGCTGTCGCCTGCCCTCAGGAGCTGCCTATGGATCTTTCCCGCATCCGCAACGCGTCGATCATCGCCCACATCGACCACGGCAAGTCGACGCTGGCCGACCGCCTGCTCGAGCTGTGCGGCGCCGTCGACCCCCGCGACATGCGGGACCAGTACCTCGACTCGATGGACCTCGAGCGGGAGCGGGGCATCACGATCAAGCTGCAGTCGGTACGGCTCGGCTACCGCGACCACGTCATCGACCTGATCGACACGCCCGGCCACGTCGACTTCGGCTACGAGGTCTCTCGCTCGCTGACGGCGTGCGAGGGCGTGATACTGCTGGTCGACGCCGCCCAGGGCATCGAGGCGCAGACCCTGGCGAACTGCTACCAGGCCCTGGAGCACGACCTCGAGATCGTCGCCGCCCTCAACAAGATCGACCTGCCGGCGGCCGATCCCGACCGCTACGCCGCCGAGATCGAGAAGGTGCTCGGCATTCCCGCCGACGAGATCCTGCGCATCAGCGCCAAGACGGGCGAGGGCGTGCCCGAGCTGCTCGACGCCGTCATCGAGCGGGTGCCGCCGCCCACCGGCGACCCGGACGCCCCGCTCCAGGCGCTCATCTTCGACTCCCACTACGACCCCTATCGGGGCGTCGTCTCGTCGGTCCGGGTGGTCAACGGCAACCTCAAGACCGGCAGCCGCCTGCGGTTCATGCAGGCCGGCGTCGTCCACGACGCCGACGAGGTGGGCGTCCGCACGCCGGCCAACGTGCCCCTGGCCGCGCTGGGGCCCGGCGAGACCGGCTACCTCATCGCCGGCATCAAGGACGTGGCCGAGGCCCGCTCGGGCGAGACCGTCACCGAGACGGCCCACCCCGCGGCCGAGGCCCTCGCCGGCTACCGGGACCCCAAGCCCATGGTGTTCTGCGGGCTGTACCCGATCGACGGCGACCAGTTCTCCGACCTGCGGGACTCGCTCGAGAAGCTGCGGCTCAACGACGCCAGCTTCACCTACGAGCCGGAGACATCGGGGGCCCTCGGCTTCGGCTTCCGTTGCGGGTTCCTGGGCCTGCTGCACATGGAGATCATCCGGGAGCGGCTCGAGCGCGAGTTCGACCTCAGCCTCATCGCCACCGCACCGTCGGTGGCGTACCGGGTGCACCGCGCCGACGGGTCCGTGGTCGAGGTCGACAACCCGTCCGCGATGCCCCCAGCGAGCGAGATCGACCACATCGAGGAGCCGTTCCTCACCTGCACCATCCTCACTCCCACCGACTACACGGGCACGCTGATGGAGCTGTGCCAGCAGCGCCGGGGCGAGATGTCCAAGCTGGAGTACCTGTCGCCCGAGCGCATGGAGCTGGTGTACCGGCTGCCGCTGGCCGAGGTGGTGCGCGACTTCTTCGACCAGCTCAAGTCGCGCACGCAGGGCTACGCCAGCCTCGACTACGAGCCGGCGGGCTACGACCGATCCGATCTGGTCCGGGTCGACGTGCTGCTCAACGGCGTGGCCGCCGACGCCTTCAGCGCCATCCTCCATCGGGACAAGGCCTACGACTACGGCCGCCGCATGGCCGAGAAGCTGCGCGAGCTGATCCCCCGCCAGCTGTTCGACGTGCCCATCCAGGCGGCCATCGGCGGTCGCATCATCTCCCGGGAGACCGTCAAGGCCAAGCGCAAGGACGTGCTCGCCAAGTGCTACGGCGGGGACATCACCCGCAAGCGCAAGCTGCTGGAGCGGCAGAAGGAGGGCAAGAAGCGGATGAAGTCGATCGGCCGCGTCGAGGTCCCCCAGGAGGCCTTCATCAGCGCCCTCAAGCTGGAGGACTGAGGGTCGATTCCGCGGGTGATGCACGCAACGTCGACTGGGATTCGTCGCATCGCGAGCGACCGGCGGGATCGACCCTCACTAGGTGCGACGCCAACCGGTTCCCGGGAGTTAGCACTCGGTACACTCGACTGCCAGATGTTGGACGAGCGCAAAGCGGCGATCCTCCGGGCGGTCGTGGAGGAGTACATCGAGACCGGCCAGCCGGTCGGCTCGGGTCACGTCGCGCAGGCGCCGGGGGTCGACGTGTCGTCGGCCACGGTGCGCAACGAGATGGCGGCGCTCGAGATCGACGGCTTCCTGCGCCAGCCCCACACGTCTGCGGGCCGGGTGCCGACCGAGAAGGGCTACCGGTTCTTCGTCGACCACCTGCGCCGACCCGCCCGCCTGGCCACGAGGTCGGCCGAGGAGGTGCGGGTCTTCTTCGCCCGCGCCCACGGCGAGGTCGAGCAGATGCTGTCGGAGACGAGCCGGCTGCTGTCCGACCTCACCAACCTCACCAGCGTGGTGGTGGCGCCGACACCCGTCGAGACCAGACTGCGCTCGGTCCAGCTCGTCGCCCTCACGTCGACCTCGGCCGTGCTCGTCGCCGTGCTGAGCGACGGTTCGGTGGAGAAGCACACGGTCGAGCTGCCCGCGGGCGCCGGCGACGAGCGCGTGGCGGCGGCGAGCGCCCACCTGGCCGCCCACCTCTCCGGCGCGCCCCGCGAGGCGCTGCGGGTCGTTCCGCACACGGGCGACGCCCCCACCGACGCCCTGGTGGGGCGGGCGATCGACGCCCTGCGCAACCCGCCCGCCGACGAGCCCGAGCACGTCTACGTGGGCGGTGCCGCCCGCATGGCGCAGGCCTTCGACGCCATCGAGACCGTGCGTGAGGTGCTGGGCATCCTCGAGCAGCAGTACGTCGTGGTGTCGCTCATCCGCGACGTCATCGACCGGGGGCTGCACGTGGCCATCGGCACCGAGACCGGCATGGCACCGCTGGCCGAGTGCGCCCTGGTGGTGTCGCCCTACGAGGTGGAGGGCGAGCGGGCCGGCACGATCGGCGTGCTGGGCCCCACCCGCATGAACTACCCGCAGGCGCTGGCGGCCGTCGCCGTCGTGGGCCACCGCCTTTCCGATCGCCTGACCGAGGGCTAGACCTTGCCGACGGACTACTACGAGCTGCTCGGCGTCTCCCGGGACGCCACGCAAGAGGACATCAAGCGCGCCTACCGGCGGCTGGCGCGCCAGCTCCACCCCGATACCGGCCACGGCGACGCGCAGTCGGAAGCTCGGTTCAAGGAGATCACCCGCGCCTACGAGGTGCTGTCCGATCCGGAGAAGCGCCGGCGCTACGACGCCTACGGCCCCGCCGGCGTGGACGGATCGGGGGTCTCGGGCGCCGATCCCTTCGGCTTCGGTGGCGGCATCGGCGACGTGTTCGAGGCGTTCTTCGGGTCGAGCCCCTTCGGGGGACGGCGACGGGGACCGGCCGGCCCGCCGCGGGGCGAGGATCTCGAGCAGGTGGTCGAGCTCGAGTTCGAGGAGGCGGTCTTCGGCTGCCAGCACCCGGTCGCCGTGAAGACCGCGGTGCTGTGCGACGCCTGCCAGGCCACCGGCGCCGCCGAGGGCACCCATGCGGTGACCTGCCACGAGTGCGGGGGCACCGGGCAGGTGCAGCGGGTGCGTCAGTCGTTCATCGGGCAGATGGTCACGTCGTCGCCGTGCGCACGGTGCGGCGGCTCGGGCCAGTTCATCCCCACGCCATGCCCCGTGTGCCGGGGCGAGGGTCGGCGCATCCAGGAGCGCACCTACACGGTCGACATCGTGGCCGGCGTCGACGACGGTTCGACCCTCCGGCTGGCCGGGCGGGGCGCCGTCGGGCCCCGTGGCGGGGCGTCCGGCGATCTCTACGTGCACGTGCGCGTGAAGCTCCATCCCCGCTTCGAGCGCCAGGGAACCGACCTGACCACGGTGCTGGAGCTGCCCTACACGCAGGCCGCCCTGGGCGCGACCATCCCGTTCGAGACGCTGGAGGGCACCGAGGAGCTGGAGATCCCCCGGGGCACGGCGTCGGGCACCACGTTCCGGCTGAGAGGCCGTGGCGTCCCGCACATCGACCGCCGGGCACGCGGTGACCTGCTGATCAACGTCGTCGTCGAGGTGCCCACCGAGCTGACCGAGGACGAGGAAGAGCTCGTTCGCCAGCTGGCCGAGCTGCGGGGCGACGAGGTCGCGCCCCCGCCCGCCGGCCTGCTGTCCAAGCTGCGGTCGGCTTTCAAGTAGGGGTCGATGTCCGGCGCCGGCGGACCTGGGGACAGCGGCGTCACCCCGGTGACGGCCCGCGCCCACGTGTTCGTCGCCAACCTCGAGGAACCGGTGCTCGGGGACGACGACCACCACCACCTGAGCCGTGTGCTCCGTCTGCCGCCGGACAGCGACGTCACGGCCGGTGACGGCGCCGGGCGGTGGCGGGCATGCCGGCTCGGCGGCGCCCCCGTCCTGGCTATCGCGGGGCCCACCGTCGCCGACCGCCGACCGTCTCCTCCGATCACGGTGGCGTTCGCCTTGGTCAAGGGCGAGCGCCCCGAGCTGGCGGTGCAGAAGCTGACCGAGCTGGGTGTCGATCGCATCGTGCCGTTCGTGGCCGAACGCTCGGTGGTGCGCTGGCAACCGGAACGTGCGGAGCGCCACGTCGAACGGTGGCGCACCATCGCCCGTCAGGCGTCCATGCAATGCCGCCGCACGTGGTTGCCCGAGGTGGCGTCGGTGACCAGCTTCGAGTCGGTGGCGGCCCTGCCAGGTGCCGCGCTCGCAGACCGCGGCGGGGCACCGCCGACGCTCGACCGGCCGGTGGTGCTGATCGGCCCTGAGGGGGGGTGGGCGCCCGGAGAACGGGCGTCGGGGCTGCCCACCCTCCGGTTGGGGGACCACGTGTTGCGGGCCGAGACGGCGGCCATCACGGCTGGTGCGATCCTCACTGCGTTACGAGCCGGTGTCCTGACGCAATCAGGGCCCCTTGGCCACATGGTGAAGTGATCCCGTGGTCCGATGTCGGATTCGCCACGAAAGGCGGGGGTGGCTGGACAGGCAGTGATTGTCCATGGCCGATCACGGTGCCTTACAGTTAGCGCCCGCCTGGACCGCGTGAGGACCGAGAGGTTCCGCGCGGTGTCGCTCCGCTGGGGAGCGGCAAAAAAGGGGAGGAACAGCATGGACAGCGACCTCGAGGCTGAGCACGAGAGCGGCTACGCCATCAAGGTGGGGAATCGGCTTCGTTCGATCCGGCGCCAGAAGCACCTCTCGCTTCAGGACGTCGAGGCGGCATCGGAGCACGAGTTCAAGGCATCGGTGCTCGGAGCCTACGAGCGTGGCGAGAGAGCGATCTCCGTGCCGCGGCTCCAGCGGCTCGCCCGGTTCTATCGGGTGCCTGTTGACCAGATGCTGCCGAGCGACGAGGAGTTGGGTGGTCGGTCCAACGGCGAGGACGAGCAGGTCCTCGACCTGCGCTCCCTGCGCACGGCCCGGCGCGACGATCGTCCCGTCACCATCGACCTGGGCGCAGTCGAACAACTCGGCGGACAGGAGGGCGAGATGCTCACTCGCTACCTCCGCATGATCCAGGTGCAGCGGGGCGATTACAACGGCCGCATGCTCACGATCCGGCGCGAGGACCTGCGGGCGGTGGCCTGCATCTTCGATTGCCATCCGGATCAGGTGCCGGCCCGCCTCGACAGCCTGGGCCTCTGCCTCGTCAGGTAGCCCGGGTCTTAGGCTCGCGCCCATCGAATCGTCGGCGCGGTCGCCATTCGGGGTCTACGTGCACGTGCCGTTCTGCGCGGCCCGGTGCGACTACTGCGCGTTCGCCACCTGGACGGACCGGCACCACCTCCAGTCCGCCTACCTGGACGCCTGTCGCCGCGACGTCGACCGTCACGTGGCCGACGGGATGCCGCCGGCCACCAGCGTCTTCGTGGGTGGCGGCACGCCCTCGCTCGTCGAGCCCGAACAGTTGGCGGCGGTCCTCGCTGCGGTGCCCCGGGCGCCCGGATGCGAGGTGACCATCGAGTGCAATCCCGACACGGTGACGCCGGCGCTGCTGGAGGTGTACGTCGAGCGAGGGGACGTGAATCGGATCAGCCTGGGCGTGCAGTCGATGGTCGACCAAGTGTTGCGGTCGCTGGGCCGCACGCACGACCCGGCCAACGTGCGCCGGGCCGTCGAGGCGGTGCGCGGCGCGGGCATCGCGACGTTCAACCTCGACCTGATCTACGGCGCGGCGGGGGAGTCGCTCGACGATTGGCGCCGGACGTTGGACGCCGCCCTGGAACTGGACCCGCCCCACGTCAGCGCCTATGCCCTCACGGTCGAGCCGGGCACCCCGTTGGCGGCCGACGTGTCCCGTCATCCCGACGACGACGACCAGGCCGAGAAGTACCTGGCCGCTACCGAGGCGTTGGAGGCGGCCGGGTTGGGCTGGTACGAGATCTCGAACTGGGCGCGGCGGGGCCACGAGTGCCGTCACAACCGGCTCTACTGGTCGATGGGCGCGTACCAGGCATTCGGATGCGCAGGACACTCCCACCGGCACGGGCGGCGGTTCTGGAACGTCCACACGCCGGAGCGGTACATCGCGCTCGTCGCCGAGGGGCGCTCGCCCGAAGCCGCGGGTGAGCTGCTCGAACCCGACGCCAGGCGGCTCGAGGCGCTGCAGCTGGCGGTGCGGACCCGCAGCGGGGTGCCCGTCGAGGCGCTGCCGGTGGACGAGTTGGAGGACCTGGTCGCCGTCGACGCCGACCGGGCCGTGCTGACCGTGCGGGGGCGGTTGCTCGCCAACGAGGTAGCCCTGCGCCTTCGCTGACCGGGGCGCAGGTGCGGGAGACTCGGCCATGCCGTTCCACCCCGTCATCGAGGACTGGGACACCGGTCTGATCGCCGGCGACCCCCTCGACTTCCCCGGGTACGACGAGCGGCGCCTGGCCATGGCCGAGACGGGTGAGGCGGTCCGGACCGGGCGCACCGAGCACTACGCGTTCATCGAGAGTCGGTTCGAGGTGTTGGGCGGAACCATGGGCGCGGCCGCCGGCGAGAAGGTGGTGCGGGCCTACGACCGGGCTCGCGAGCTACGCCTGCCCGTGGTCGTCTTGACCCGGACCGGCGGCGCCCGGCTGCAGGAGGGCATGGTGGCGCTGGTCCAGCTGGCCCGGACCGCCGGCGCCGCCCATCGCCATGCCCAGGCGGGCCTGCTGTCGCTGGCCGTGTACGGGTCACCCACCACTGGCGGCGTGCTGGCGTCGTACGCATCGCTGGTCGACCTCCGGGCGGTGGTCGCGGGCGCTGTCGTGGGGTTCGCAGGTCCACGGGTCGCCGAGGGGACGCTCGGCATCGCCCTGCCACCCGGATCCCACACGGCGGAGGCGGTGTACGACCACGGGCTCGTCGACGCCCGGCTGGACCCCGACGACGTCGCGTCGTGGGTGGAGGCCGCGCTCGGCCTGGTCGACCGCGCTCTCCCGACCCGGTCGCTTCCCGCTTGGTCCAAACCGGCCGGGGACGGCGGCACGGGGGGCGGGGGCGGCGCCTGGGGCGAGGTGCTCCGGGCCCGTGCGGCAGGACGTCCGTCGGGCATCGACCGGGCCGCCCGGCTGTGCTCGTCGTGGGTGGAGCTGCGCGGCGGCGATCCCACAGTGCGGGTGGGGTTGGCCCGGGTCGCGGGCAGGCGCTGCGTGGTGGTGGCGACCGACCGCTACTGCGGGACCGGGCGCCCGACCCCGGCCGGCTTCCGCCTGGCCCGGCGGGCGGTCGCGTTGGCGGGTCGCCTGGGGCTGCCGGTGGTCACGCTGGTCGACACCCCGGGCGCCGACCCGTCGCCAGCGGCCGAGGTCGACGGCATCGCGCTCGAGGTCGCCCGGACGCTGGCGGAGTTCGCGGCCTGTCCGACCCCGACTGTGTCGGTGTGCGTGGGGGAGGGGGGCAGCGGGGGTGCGCTGGCGCTCAGCTACGCCGACCGACTGCTGATGTGCGAGCACGCCATCTTCTCGGTGATCGCACCGGAGGGCGCCGCCGCGATCCTGGAACGGGACGTCACCAAGGCCGCCGAGGTCGCCGACCGACTGCGCCTCACGTCGGGTGACATGCTCGGGCTGGGCGTGGTCGACGAGGTGATCGGCGAGGACGGGGCCGCCCTCGACGAGGCTGTGGGCCGGGCGCTCGACGGCGCCACTCGGGGCGACCGCGACCGGCGCTGGGACGCCGTGACGGCCCGCTGGCTGCCCGGTTCCGCGTTGCAAGGTGGTTGGTGACCAACCGCTCTGCAGCACAGATGATCAGCGGGTCGGGTGGGGCAGGACGAGCTCCTGGCCGGGCACCAAGAGATCGGGGTTTGCGGGGTCCAGGAGGCGGCTGCGGTTGGCCTCGATGAGCCGCCGCCAGTAACCGAGCACCTGGCGGTCGCCCGGCTCGCTGGCGCCGGGTGACACGGTCACGATCTCCGCGGCGATCGACCAGAACGAATCCCCGGGCTCGACGATCCACGTGGACGACCCGGTGCCGCGGCTCGGTTGGGTGGGCGACGGAGCCGGTGCGACGGAGGGCGCCGTCGCCGGCGCAGGAGCCTGTGTGGCGGGAGTTCGGGCCATGGTGGCTGTCGGGGGTGGGCTCGCGGCTCCGGCGTGCGTTGTCTTCGCAGGTATCTGTGCCGGGTCCCGGGTCATGGTCGCCGTCTGCGGCGAGTCCGGGGCCAGCGCATGCGTTGCCCCCGGTTGCTGGTTGGCACGGGTGGGCTCGGGGGTGGTCGCTGGCAGTCGAGTCATGGTGGCGGTGGGGCTGGGGTCCGGGGCAGGGTCGGCGGGGATGGCCGCAGCCGGGGTCGGTTGGAAGGTGGCGGCAGCCAGGGTCGTCGATGGCACGACACCGAGGAGGGTGCCCGCCGCCAGGCCTAGGCCGCCGCCGCCCGACACGATGCGGCACAGGATCGACGGGCTCACGCGGGCCACGACCGCCGCCACCCGGTGCCTGCCGAACCGTCGGGTGAGTGCCAGCACCAGGGTGCACACGGCCAGGTACCAGCCGCCGGCCAGCGCGGCGAGCCGCACCAGCGCCAGCGCCATGGCGTCTGGCCGCGTGGCGTCGACCCAGGCCGACAGGTCGTCCATAGACGTCAGCGGCACGCCGAGCGGCCCGGCGCCGAGGGAGTGCAGTCCCCGCAGCCCGAGTGCCAGGGCCGCGGTCCATGCCAGCAGGCGCCACCGCTGGCTCATTCGTCCCCCGCGGCAGCGGGGTCTCGGTGACGGTGGCCGGATCATTGGGAGATCTCGACGGTCGTCGTGGCTCCGGATTCGAGCTCGACCACGAGCTCGTCGCAGCCGTCGTCGGCCGGTTCCGAGCGCAGGTCCACCGCGCCCGGGAGCCGATCGCGCGCCTCGACCGTCACCGGCTCGCTCTCACCGGCCCATGCGGGAAACACGAAGATGTCGCCGCTCGCCGGGCGCAGCAGCGCCGGGGTGGCCTGGCCGTCGCAGTCCCAGTCGCCGACGGCGACGACGTCGCCCGGCTCGCCCAACGTCCAGCGGGCGGGGCCGGCCGAGACGGTGCCGCCGTCGATCACCAGCCCCTCGGGGCACCCGTCGCCGTCGACGTCGGCGGCCGGAGCCGCGGCCGCCGGGCATCCCGCGGCAGCCGGCACCGTTGCCGGCCCGTCCTCGGGATGGGCAGCCGAACCCGGCCGGCCCCAGCCGCCGACGACGACCGCGCCGGCCGCCACTACGACGGCCGCCAGCGCGCCGGAACTGGCTGCCATCCGGAGACGGGAGCCGTGCCCATTTCGAGCCCCTTCTCCAGCCGGCGCGGCGGGCGCGAGCGCCGCATCGGTCGGCGCCTCGTCCCAGGGCCAGGTCGGATCGGACGCGGACAGCGGCTCGGTGTCGGATTCCCCGGTCTCCCGGTCGAGCTCGGTCGGGTCATCACCGAACGCCTGGGCCCAACGCTCCTCGTCGGTCAGCTCGTGGGTGAAGACGAGGTCGAGCAGCTCCTCGTCGGGCGGTACGTAGGCAGATTGCGGCTCGACGGTGCCCGCATCGCCGGCGGGCAGCTCGGCGTCACGGACGGCACCGAGGACCGACCCCGCCAGCAGGCGGGCGCTCGGGCGCCGGCTGGGCACGGGATCGATCGCCCGGGCGATCACCTGCTCGAGGGCCCGCCGGTCGGCGGCGTCGCCCCGCAGCCACGGGAACGGGCGATGACGCTCTGCGGGAACCCGCTCCAGCAGCTCGGCCAGAACCCGGCCAAGCGCCGCCACGTCGTCCTCGGGCGCGGCCTCGCCGGGATGCGACAGGCCGCACAGCCGGGGACGGCCATCGTGGTCCACGAGGATGTGCGTGCTGTCGAGGCGCCCGTGCACCACGCTCAGGTCGTGGAGGTCGGCCAGCGTGGCGGCCACGGCGGCGCCGAGGCCGGCGACGTTGGCGACGGAGCCCGTCCAGTTGGAGACCGGGTCGCCGGCGAAGCGGGTGCGCAGCTCCATGTCGGCGTCGGTGTCGGGCTCGCCGTGACCGTGCGGCCCGCTCAGGACGGCGACGAGCCCCGGGTGCGCGGCCCGCTCGAGGCGCTCGGCCTCGAGACGGAGCCGAGCCACGTCGTCGTCGCCGGTTGCGGTTTTCACCGCGATGGGGCCCTCGCCGTCGAGCGCGACCCTCACGTGCATGCTCATAGATCGGAGCATGCTGAAAAATACTGAAAGATGTCAAGGGCTTTATCGCATCACGGCGCCGGACCCGCCAGCGCCGTGGCCGTGGCGCTGGCCGTGACCACCGTGCCGTCCGGGGCGCCGGGCACCACGCCAGCGAAGATGTAGTCGGCCTGCACCGCCAGCTCGACGCGCACGCCGTCGTCCGTCACGGTCACGAGAGGCGGCCCCGCCAGCTCCGATGCCAGCTCGCTGGCGGCCACCACCTCCTCGACCACGCTGCGGGTCGCGTCGGGGTCGAGGACGTAGCTGCCCGAGCGCAGCCGGCCCTGGTCGGCCCCGGCGGCGGCGGCGTCGTTCGCGGCCGCCGCCGCCAGCTCGAAGGCCTGGCGCTTGCGCAGGTGGACGAGCGACATGTCGACGGCGATCGAGGCGAGCACCAGCACGATCAGCAGGCCCGCCGGCATCAGCATGAGAGCACTGCCATGATCGTCCCGCCTCATGTCGGAACGCCTCATGAGCATGCCTCGGCGCTGCCGGGGACGCCGTCGCGGTAGGGGTCGATCAGCTCGGTGTGGGTGCTCGTCACGTCGAGCCCCGAGCCGAAGCCGCCGATCCACGGCAGGCTCAGCACCGGCACCTCGTAGCTGGCGGTGAAGGTGGCACGGGCGCAGCGGGTGAACCCCGCCTGCCCGTCGGCCGACGCCAGGCCGGTCAGCTCCACGGTCGAGCGGGAGCGCTCGCGACCGTGGGCGGCCAGGGCGTCGTAGCCGGCGAGGCGCGCCTCGGACTCCGCGTCGCCGAAGTCGTCGGCCGACGGCACGTCGGCCTCGACGAAGTGGCGGGTGGCCTGTCGGGCGGCGGCGTCGGCCGCCAACTTCGCGTCGATCACGGCCCAGGCGTTGGCGACGAGAAGCGTGCCGACGACGAACACGAGCAGGCCGAACGGGATGGCCTCGATGCCGCCCATCTGCCCGCTGTCGCCGCCGCGCCCGCCGCAGGAAGGCGTCACGCTCCCGGCGGCGGGGAGGCGGTCGTGTCGGGGGAGGACGGCGGGCGCGGTGCTCGGTGGGTGCTCACGGCACCTTCCATACCATCCGAGGGCGTGATGCGCACCCTGCCGATCCGCCGACCCTGGATGCGCTGGGCCGTGAGCTGCCACCCGTCGACCACCACCGACTCGCCCTCGACGGGCACGTGCCCGAGGTGGTGATAGAGCAGCCCGCCGATGGTGTCCCAGTCGCCCTCCGGTAGCCCGGCGTGCAGCAAGTCGTTGACCTCGTCCAGCGGCGTGCGCGCATCGACCCGTACGCCCCCACCGGCCAGCGGCTCGACCAGCGGGTCCTCGACGTCGAACTCGTCGACGATCTCGCCCACCAGCTCCTCGATGATGTCCTCCAGAGTGACCAGGCCGGCGGTCCCCCCGTACTCGTCCACCACGATCGCCATGTGGAACTTGTCCCGCTGCATCTCCCGCAGCATCTCGGGCACCCGTTTGGTCTCGGGCACGTAACGGGCGGGCCGCACCAGCTCGGCTACCGGCCGGTCCTCGTGGCCGTCACGCTCGGCCCGCATGAGATCCTTGGCATAGCTGATGCCCACCACGTCGTCGATGCCCTCGCCGCATACCGGCAGGCGGCTGTAGCCGTTTAGGAGCACGACCTCCATCACGTCGGCGACCCGGAATTCCCGGTCCACCGTCACCATGTCGGGCCGCGGCACCATCACCTCGCGCACGACGGTGTCGCCGAACTCGATGATCGACTCGATGAGGGCCCGCTCGTGCTCCTCGATCACGCCCTCCTCCACGCCCAGCTCCGCCACCGCGAGCAGCTCCTCCTCGGACACGTAGGGACCCTGCTTCAGGCCCCGGCCGGGGAGCAGCACGTTGGTCAGGCCGATGAGCGCCCGGGTCGTCAGTCGTAGCAAGGGGAACCGGGCCAGCGCGCCGACGGGGCGAGCGACGACGAGCGCCGCCCGGTCGGGGTTGAGGACCGCCCACGTGCGGGCGGAGGCCGCCACCACGAACACGACGACGATGTCAACGGCCATGGCGGCCGCTACGCCGCCGACGCCCCACAGGCGGTCGGCGACGATGCCGACCAGGGTGGCCTGCGCCAGCTGGCAGACGAGCAGCGCGAACAGGAGGGGGTTGACGAACTGGTCGGGCCGCTCGACGAGGTCGACCAGCCGGTTGGCGCCGCGCCGCCCCTCGGCGGCGAGGGACTGCGCCCGCGACTTGGGCATCCGCGCCAGCCCCGTCTCCGCCCCGGACAGCAGCATGGTGACCAGCAGCAGCGCCGCGATCGCGACCAGAATCCAGCGGTCACCCGTCGACAGGCCGGCGGCCAGGAGCGCAGGCGGTGGCAGGTCCCTCACCTCCGGTGGAAGCGGTCGAGCAGCTCGCGCTCGCGGGCCTGCATGCGCGCCGCCTCGTCGGCCTCGGCGTGGTCGTGCCCGAGCACGTGCAGCACGCCGTGGACGACGAGCAGCGCGAGCTCGTCGTCGTACGTCCCGGCGTGCTCGGGGGCCTGGCGCTGGGCCACGGTCGGGCACACCACCACGTCGCCCAGAAGCAGCGGCCCGTGATCGGACGTCCCGGGTTCGGCGGGCGGGGTGGCGGCCGGGTCGTCGATCGGGAACGCGAGCACGTCGGTGGGGCCGTCGCTGTCCATGAACCGCCGGTTGAGCCCGGTGATGGTGGCCTCGTCGACGAACAGCAGCGCCAGCTCGGCGTCGCCGCTCACGCCCTCGGCCTCGAGCACGTTCCGCGCCAGCTCCACCCAGCGCGGGACGTCGACGGGCGCCGCCCGCTGCTCGTCCGCACCGAACACCTGGACCTCGCCCGCTGGCGGCGCCACCATCAGGCGGCGGGCGATGTGCGCCCGTCGGGTTGCTGGCCCCCGCCGGTCCCGGGGTCGATGCCGACCCCCGTGTCGGCCCGCTCGTAGGCGTCGACGATGTCCTGCACGATCCGGTGCCGGACGACGTCGCGCGAGGTGAGCTCGACGAACTCGAGGCCGTCGATGCCCCGCAGCATCCGGGCGAGGTTGGTCATGCCGCTGCGGCCGGTCGGCAGGTCGACCTGCGTCATGTCGGCTGTGACCACCACCTTGGACCCGAACCCGATGCGGGTCAGGAACATCTTCATCTGCTCGGGGGTCGTGTTCTGGGCCTCGTCGAGGATTATGAAGCTGGCGTTCAGCGTGCGGCCCCGCATGAATGCCAGCGGCGCCACCTCGACCGTGCCCCGCTCGATCAGCCGTTGCGCGCCGTCCGGCTCGACCATGTCGAACAGCGCGTCGTAGAGCGGCCGCAGGTAGGGATCGATCTTGGCGGCCAGGTCGCCGGGCAGGAACCCCAGGCGCTCGCCGGCCTCCACGGCCGGGCGGGTGAGGATGATGCGGTCGACCTGCTTGGCCTGCAGCGCCTGGACCGCCATCGCGACCGCCAGCCACGACTTGCCGGTGCCGGCGGGCCCGATGCCGAACGTGATGACGTTGTCGCGGATGGCATCGACGTAGCGCTTCTGGCCCGCCGACTTGGGCCGCACCGTGCGGCCCCGCGACGAGCGCAGCACCTCGGCGGTGAGCACCTCGGAGGGACGCTGGTCGGCGCGCACCATGTCGATGGTGCGCACGACGCTGGCCGGCTCCAGGCGCTGGCCCCGCTCGAGCAGCAGGACCAGCTCCTCGAACAGGTGGCCCACCCGGTCGGCTTCGTCGCCCTCGATGGCGATCTCGTTGCCCCGGACGTGGATCTCGACGCCCTCGAACGCTGACTCGACGACACGCAACAGCTCGTCGCGCTGGCCGAGGAGGTCGACCATGAGATGGTTGCCGGGAACGGAGATCTTGACCTG
This sequence comes from Acidimicrobiales bacterium, assembly GCA_035641315.1. Classification (GTDB taxonomy): domain Bacteria; phylum Actinomycetota; class Acidimicrobiia; order Acidimicrobiales; family VFJN01; genus DASQUK01. The sequence continues at coordinate 30,044 of DASQUK010000241.1, forward strand.
CGTGGTCGCCACGAGGGGGCCAGCCTAGGCCCCCTCGTAGCGACTTGGGTGCGGCCGCGGCGGTTCTCAGCAGTCGACATTGGAGACGAACTCGTCCCAGGCGTTGCCGAGCTCGTCGGTGACCGACGTCAGCTGCTCGCGGGCCTCGCGGAAGCTGGTGTCCTGGTCGAAGTCGTCGACCGTCTCGCGGAAGTCGTCCCACGCCTGCTCCACGTCGTCCCATTGCGATTCGGCGAGCTCCTGGCCGGCGCTATTCAGCTCGTCGACGTCGTCGGCGAGTTGCTCCCGAACGTCGGCGAGCTCGGGGAGGTCGGTGGGGTCGAGCCGGTTGAGTTGCGTCAGCGTGTCGTCGAGGTCGTCGCGTGCGCCGCAGACCTCAGATGTGGCCTCCTCGGTGGAGGGCCCGTCGTCGCCGCAGCCGGCAAGGGCGGCGGCTCCCCCGAGGGCGAGCACGGAGGCGGCCAGGATCCTTACGGGGTGCTGTCGTGTCATGGATGCATGGTCGTCCGCAGCACCCCGCGGGGGTAAACGACTTTGCCGCAGGAGTCCCACTAGCGTGCCGCGCCCGTGGACCGTCCATCGGCCGATCGTCCCCCCGAACCGGTGACCGCGGCCGGCATGTTGGGCGAGGGGCTGGCCGCCCGCATCGACCGGTGGGCGGCCGAGGCCCGGGTCGACGAGGCTGCCCGGCGACGCGCCCGAGAGCACTGGCTGCGCCACCAAGCCGAAGAGGAGGCGAGCCTGTCGGGCGTGCTGACCGACGTGGCCGAGCGGCGCACGCCGGTCATCCTGCACGTGCGGGGCGGGCGCCAGCACCGCGGCGACGTCCGGGCGGTGGGCCGGGACTTCGTGGCCCTGCGGTCGGGGGCCACCGAGACGATTGTCGCCCTGGACGCGGTCGTGTCGGTCCAGACGCGTCCGGGCGAGGCGCCCGCCATTGGCGACCGGCCGATCACGACCGCGCTCCGGCTGTCGGACGTCTTGGCCGAGCTGGCCGGCGAGCGGTCCCCGGCGCTCCTGGTCATGGCGGACGGCGACGAGGCCGTCGCCGGCATCGTCCGCTCGGTGGGGACCGATGTGGTGGTGGTGCGCCTGGCCGGTGACGCCCCGGGGACCGCCTATGTGCCCCTGGGCGCCATCACCGAGGTCGTGCTCGGGTGACAGTCGCTCGGGGTCAGGGTCAGCTGGCCGCCCGCAGCCGGTCGGCGGTCGCTTCGTGGCGGCGGACGGCGAGCAGATCTGCCGTGCGGAAGCTGGCGACGCGGGTGCTCCAGGAGTCGATGACCTCCCGTCCGTCGCCACGGCGGAAGAAGGTGGTCATCGGGCCTTCTTGCTGGTAGGCGTCGGCGCGCTCGACGGTCTCGACGGTCCGATCCCGCAGGATGACCTCGAACGTCGGCATGCGTGAACCGTACGGCCGGCCGCCTGTGAGCTACGAGTGGCGCAACCCTGTGAATTTGCGGAGTTGTCCACAGCTGCCAGACGCCTCGCGACGCGCGCCGCCGGCCGGGTAGTCTCCCCGCCTCGACATCCCCGGGAGGGCTGGGCGAATCCCGATGTCAGCAGTAGTCGAGCCGCAGCATTTGCGGCGGCGCGCGCAACAGTTGCGCTGGTACCACACCATGGACCTGGGTGCCGGGCTCACTACCCGCGGCACCACCGATCCGTCGGTCTTCGTTCCCCGCCTCCGCCTGCCGGAACTGACCGGCAAGCAGGTGCTCGACGTGGGCGCTTGGGACGGCTACTTCTCCTTCGAGGCCGAACGCCGCGGCGCCGCCCGCGTGGTGGCCACCGATTCGTACTCGTGGGGCGGCCCCGGCTGGGGCAGCAAGGCCGGCTTCGAGCTCGCCCGCGAGGCGCTCGGTTCGAGGGTCGAAGACGTGCACGTCGATGTGATGGAGCTCGATCCGCGGCGCCTCGGCCGCTTCGATGTGGTGCTGTTCCTGGGTGGGATGTACCACATGCGCGATCCGGTCGGAGCCCTGGAACGGGTGGCGTCGGTGACCCGCGACCTGCTCATCGTCGAGACCGAAGTCGGCATGTTGCTCACCCGGCGCCCGGCGGCGGCCTTCTATCCGGGAGACGAGCTGGGCGGCGACCCCAGCAACTGGTGGGCCCCCAACCCGGCGGCGGTCGTCGGCATGTTGCGCACCGTCGGTTTCCGCCAAGCCGACGTCGTGTGGAAGCGGGGACTGCCACGGCGCGTGGCGGGGTGGGTGCGCAACAAGTCGCGGGGCCGTTCGGACATGAGCCTGCTCGAGGCCATGCAGCGCTTCCGCTTCGTGTTCCACGCCCGCCGCTAGGACGGCGTCAGATGTCTTCGTCGCTGCCGCGAGTGGCCGGCTCGGGATAGAGGTGCTCGAGCTCGCCCGGCTGGATGCGCGAGCGGCCGATGAAGTCATCGACCTCGTGCGCCCGGAGCCGGATGACCCGGCCGAACCGGTAGGCGGGCAGTTCGCCGTGATCGATGAAGCGATACAGCGTGCGAGGCGTGATGCCGAGACGGCGAGCCGCTTCCTGAGTCGAGAGCCACTGGGTCTCGTCGGTGTTCACGGCACACACCTTACTCCCTCGTGTGGTGTTTTGGCATCTTTCGGTCTAATTCTCACCCCAAGCTGCTGAGTGCGCTAGGCTGTAGTCGGGCCCTCACGGATCGTGACCCGAGGGCGCCGGGCGGCTTTGGGGAGGTCGTCGACCAACGCATGCTGGGGCAAGCGACACGAGGCGTGACGCCATGGTGACCGCATGGTCATGACGCGGCCGGGCAACGGTGCCCACGTACCGTCGGGCACGCCCGGCACGGCGGCGCGCCGCACGATCGGCCCGCGGCCCGGGTTGCCGGGCGCCCGCGCCATCGTCGGCGGGCTACTCATCGCCGTTGCCGGCGTCTGCACGTTCGTGGCATGGCAGCAGGCCACCGGCACTGCCGGCCGGGCCTATGCCGTCGCCGCCCGACCGATCCACCCGGGCGAGTCGCTCACGGCCGATGACATCCGCTTGGAGCCGCTCGAGCTGCCCGAGGGCCTGTCGGCGGCGGCGTTCACGGACGGCGCGGGCATCGAGGGGCGGGCGGCGCTGGGGCCCATCGGCGAGGGCGAGCTGGTGCAGCGGAGCCAGGTGAGCGACGTGGCCGCAGCGGGGCCCGCGGCCGAGCTGTCGTTCTCGATCGAGCGTGACCGGGCCGTCGACGGCCGGCTGCGCGCCGGCGACCTGGTCGACGTGTTCGTGACGGACGACGAGCGCACGACCGCCGTCGCGGAGGGCATCCAGATCGTGGACGTGGGCGAGCGCGGCGACGGCTCGTTCAGCACCACCGGGGAGCTGACCGTCACGGTCGCCATCACCGATCCCTCGCTGCGGGAGGCGCTCATCCAGGCGGTCAGGGTGGGCGAGGTCACGCTGGTCCGCAGCACGCACCTGTCCGCTGGCGGCGACGGCTGATGGCCGCCGACCGCTACGTGGTGCTGGGCCTGGCCCGGGGGCGGGCGGCCTGGTTCGGCGAGGTCGCCCGCTGGGCCACCGCCGCGGCGCTGCCGATCGACTTCGTCAAGGCCATGTCGGCCGAGGAGGTGCGGACCCGGCTGCGCTCGGGGCGGCCGTTCTCGGCGCTGCTGGTGGACGGAGGACTGCCGGCGCTCGACCGCGACCTCGTCGAGCTGGCTGGCCAGCAGCGCTGCGCCGTCATCGCCGTGGACGACGGGCGGTCCCCCCGGGCGTGGCGGGAGCTGGGGGTCGCCGCCGTGCTGCCCGCCGAGGTGGAGCGCAGCGTGCTGCTCGACGCGTTGCGGGCCGTGGCGCAGCCCATAGCCCGCAGCGACGACCTGCCCGTACCTCCCGACCCGGTGGCGCCGGCGCCCGTCCGCTGGCGGGGCCGCTCGGTGGCGGTGACGGGGTCGGGCGGCGTGGGTCGCTCGACGCTGGCGATGGCGCTCGCGGCCGGGCTGGCCGCCGACCCCCGGGATCATGGGCTGGTGGTGCTGGCCGACCTGGCCCTCCACGCTCAGCAGGCGCTGCTCCACGACGCCGGTGACGTGGTGCCCGGCGTCGTGGAACTGGCCGAGGGGCACCGGGGCGCGGCGCTCGACCCCGCAGCCGTGCGGGGGCTGTGCTTCTCGATGCCCGCACGCGGCTACGACCTGCTGCTGGGGTTGCGCCGCCAGCGCGACTGGACCGCCCTGCGGCCCCGGGCGGTGGCCGTTGCCCTCGACGGGCTACGGCGGGCCTACCGGGTGGTGGTGAGCGACGTCGATGCCGACGTGGAGGGCGAGGCCGAGTGCGGCTCGGTCGACGTCGAGGAGCGCAACGTGCTGGCCCGCACGGCGTTGCGGGACGCCGAGATCGTGATGGCGGTGGGGCACCCGGGACTGGCCGGGCTGCACGCACAGCTGCGGGTCGTGCGCGACCTGATCGAGCTCGGCATCCCCGGCGACCGGATCGTGCCGGTCGTCAACCGGGCGCCGCGCAATTCCCGCCAACGGGCCGAGCTGGGCGCCACGCTGGCACGCCTGCTGGCGGCAACGTGTCCCGGGGTGACGCTGGCTTCGACGCCGGTCTTCGTCCCCGAGCGGCGCCGGCTCGACGAACTGCTGCGCGACGGCGCCGCCTTGCCGCCCCAGGTCGTCCATCCCGTCACGGGCGCCGTCCGGGCCCTGCTGGACCGCAGGCCCGAACCGCCCCCGCCGCCTCTGGCGCCGGAGCCGGTGGCGGTCGTGCCAGGCTCGCTCGGCAGCTGGGCGGTCGACGCCGATGCGGCCGGGGACGAGGGGCGACCGTGAACTCGCCGCTGGTCGAGATCGAACGCCTGGTCCAGGAGCGGGCCAAGGACATCTCGCTGGAGATGTCGTCCCCCGCCGGCGAGGCCAAGCTCCGGGCGCTGATCGCCGAGGAGGTGACGCGCTGGGGCGACGACCACCGCCGGGGCCGCCGCCCGTTCGCGCTGGCCGATCCGGATCGGGTAGCCGAGCGCGTCTTCCGCAACCTGGCCCGCTACGGCCCGATCACGCCGCTGCTCGAGGACGACGATGTGTGGGAGATCATGGTCAACGACCCGGAGACCGTGTTCGTGCGGCGTCATCGGGGGCCGTCCGGGTACCACGACGAGGTCTTCCACGATGACGAGCACGTCGTGCGCACGCTGACCAAGCTGCTCGACGACGCGTCCAGCGCCCACCGCAAGCTCGATCCGGCCGACGGCCTGCAGGACGCTCAGCTCGACGACGGTGCCCGGGTGCACATCGTCCACGGCGACGTGGCCCGGGGCGGGCACGTGCTGGTGAACATCCGCAAGTTCACCGGGATCCCGTTCGCGTCTCTGGGGGAGCTCGTCGAGCGCCGGATGCTCACCGCGCAGGTGGCGGCGGTCCTGCGGGCGTGCGTCCAGGCCCGGCTGTCGATCGTGTTCGCCGGCCACCCGGGCGCCGGCAAGACGACGCTGCTGACGTGCACGGCCGCCGAGCTGGACCCGGCGCTGCGCGTCGTGGTGGCGGAGGAGGTGTTCGAGGCGGACATACCCCTGCCCAACGTCGCGCACATGCAGACCAGGGCCGCCCGGGTCGACCGCGAGGCGGTCGACCTGCGGCGGCTGGTGGCGGGCTTTCTGC
>DASQUK010000242.1:0-6494 GCA_035641315.1 Acidimicrobiales bacterium
GGGCGTTGGCCCAAAGACATGGGCTCGTGGAGAGCCGGATGCGTGGGAACGCGCACGTCCGGTTCGGAGGTGCGGGCCGGGGAAACGGACGCTTCGAAAGAAACACACCGCGCCCCGGCCCGACCCCTACCTCACGGTTGCGGGCCCGCCCGAGCAGCCTGAACGCACCGCGGCCGAGCCAGCCAAGGACCGCCCACAAACAGCACCTCGGTGTCATGCCCCGCGTCGATATGTCCGCGCGTTCAGTGACGCCTGCGCTCATAGGTACGCGCCCCGAGCTGATGTTCTGTGCGGGTCGCAGGCCCCGCCCCGGTGATCGTGAGGGGGCCCGTGGACGCGGGTGCGTATGGGTGATACCACGCCATACCAATACGTTTCGCTCGCCTTGGCTGGGACGCCCGTAGGGCTACATTCCGGCATCGGCAAGTGGTCAACGTAGGAGAGGAGACGAGAATGGCTGCTGAGACCCCGACGATCGTCCTGGTCCACGGTGCGTGGGCGGACGCGACGGGCTTCGACGCCGAGATCCGTGCTCTCCGGGACCGTGGGTATTCCGCTATCGGGTTCGGCAACCCACTTCGCGATCTCGCTGGCGACGCCGGGTACCTGGCCGAGTTCCTGCGGACCCTGAGCGGGCCGATCGTGCTCGTCGGCCACTCCTACGGCGGCAATGTGATCTCGACCGCCGCGATCGGCAACGAGCAGGTCCAGGCGCTCGTCTACTTCAACGGCTGGATGTGCGACGTGGGCGAGAGCCAGCAGCAGCTCCTCGAGACGTTCGAAGGCAGCCTTGTGGGGCCTTCGATCAGGCCCGTTCCGTTCACCAGCCCCGACGGGAGCGAGGGCATCGATCTCTACCTGGCCCCCGAGGCGTTCCACGAAGCCTTCGCCGCCGACGTCGATCCTGACACGGCCGCGGTCATGGCCGCGGCGCAGCGGCCCTACGCCGCCGCCGCGTTCGCAGCCACGCCGGCGGCCCCACCAGCGTGGAACACACTGCCGTGCTGGTATTTGCTCGGTACCGAGGACAAGGCGATCCCGCCGGCGCTGCAGCGGTTCATGGCCGAGCGCGCGAACGCGACGATCGTGGAGGTTCCGGCTTCGCACGTCTCGTTCGTGTCCCAGCCCGAGGCCGCGACCCAACTCATCCTGCAGGCCGTCGAGGCGACAGCCGTAGCTGCCTGACGATCGCTCGTCTCGCCGGCGCGATGATCGTCGGGCTGACCGTCGTGCCTCGCCGCCGCTGACAGCGAACCCGAGCAGAGTGCGAGGACTGTGCGCATAAGGGCGGTTCCGGGTGCAGCAACCTTCGAGAGCGCGATGCAGCAGTGTGTGACAGTCGGCGCGGTCGATTCGGCGATCCCGCGCATCGGTCGAGCAGCGCGGTCACGGTCCCGAACGACGCGCAAGCCGCGACCGAATCAGGGGTCGAGGTCAGGAGCATTCTGGCGCGGGCTCGGCAGCCGCGGAGCCGTCGATCGGACGCGCTGGCGGCAGGCAGCAGGACCAGCCGTGCCGGCCGCAAGCGCGCTGGCCGTCCGTCGCGACGACGCGGATGGTCGCCGTTCGCGACGAGCCCCGGTCGCTGCGAGGAAACCTGCGCTCAGCGTTCATCGTGAGCGGCGAGATTGTCCGGCGATGAGGTCAATCCCGTGGCGTGAGCTGCAGCGATGATCCCGTCGGGCCCATCGTTGGCCCAGATCTCACGCGTCGCCGAGCGTCGGCGGAGGCGCGAGCCAGCCCTCGCGCTCGGTCACCTCGGCGGCGATCGCGGCGACGGCGGCGATGGCTCGCGGGGGCGGCTCGTCGGGCCCGGCTCGCCATAGCAGGTCGAGCGGGAAGGTGGTGCGCGGCTCGACGGCGAGCAGGTGCAGCCCGCGGTGCGAGGAGTGGATCGCCGAGCGCACGGTCAGGCCGATGCAGCCGTCGTGCAGGATCGCGTTCTGCCAGGCGTCGTGATGGGTGGCGAACGTGCGTGTGTGCGGGGTGACGCCGGCGGCGGCGAGCGCGCCGAGCACGGCGGCGTTGTAGTCGGGGCCGTCGGCGGGGTCGTCGAGCGCGACGGTCTGGCCGGCGAGCTCGGCCAGCGCGATCCGCCCGCGGCCGGCGAGCGGGTGCGACTCCGGCACCGCGACGAACACGGGCTCGTCCTTGAGCCGCCGGCAGCCCAGCCCACCGGGATCCTGCACGCAGAGCCCAACCGCGAGGTCGAGCGTGCCGGCGCGCACGTCGTCGAGCAGCGGGCGCGTGGACTGCTGGCGGACGTGCAGGTGCAGCCCCGGGTGGCGCTCGCGCACGGCGTCGAAGAGCGGCTCGAGGCCGTACCAGGCGCCGGAGGAGAGTCCGACGCCCAGCTCGCCGGCCTCGCCGCGGCCCGCCGCCTGGGCGGCGGCGAGCGCCTCGTCGACCGCTCGTAGCGCGGCGCGGGCGGGCTCCAGCAGCGCCGCGCCGGCCTCCGTGAGCTCGACGCGCCGCGTCGTGCGCTCCAGCAGCGTCACGCCGAGCTGCTGCTCAAGCTGCGCGATCGCGGCGCTCAGGCGGCTGCTGGGCGATGTGCACGCGGCGAGCTGCGCGCGTGAAGTGCAGCTCCTCCGCGACTGCGACGAAGTAGTGCAAGGGCCGCAGCTCCACATTCACAGGCGCGGAGTGTAGATCGCTGGCGAGCAAGTGTTTCTCTTCGCGCGGCGGCTCACGGACAATTCGCGCCATGAGCACTCGTGACAGCTACCCGGCAGGCGTCCCCTGCTGGGTCGAGACCCTGCAGGCCGACACCCGCGCCGCCGCGGCGTTCTACGAGGGGCTGATGGGCTGGACGCTCGTCGGCTCCGAGGACCCGGACGAGGAGCACGACTGGACCTACCTCGTCGCGCGCCTGGACGGGGCCGACGTGGCCGGCATCGGCGCGCTGCCCGACGGCCTCGCGCCGTCCTGGGTGACCCACGTGCGCGTCGACAGCGCCCAGGACGCTGCTGAGCGCGCCCGCGCCACCGGTGGCGCCGTGCTCGACGGGCCGGTCGACGCCTCGCCGGCGGGGCGCTTCGTGGTCCTCGCCGACCCGTTGGGCGCCGTCTTCTGTGCCTGGGAGGCCGAGATCCGCGCGGGCGCGGAGCGGATCAACGAGCCCGGCGCCCGGGCAATGAGCGCGCTGCAGACGCCCGACCCGGCGCGGGCGGCGGCGTTCTACGAGGGGGTGTTCGGCTGGCTGGCGGAGGCGTGGGGGCCGGTGCACCTGCTCCGGCTGCCGGGCTATGTCGGCGGCACCGACCAGCAGCCGGTCCCGCGCGACGTGGTCGCCGTGATGGCGCCCGCGCAGCCCGGCGGCGCCCCGGCCTGGGCCGTCGACTTCTGGGTCGCCGACCTCGACGCGGCAGTCGCGCGCGCGGCCGACCTCGGCGGCCGCGCGCTGGTGCCAATCCACGACCGGCCGCCGTTCCGCAGCGCCGTGCTCGCCGACCCGGAGGGCGCCGCATTCTCGCTCAGCCAGCACGCCCCGTGAGCGTCCGCTGCTCCGCCTGGCGAGCCACCAACCCGACCACTCGCCCTGCAGCCCGGCAGCACCGACGCGTCGGCGCCCGCGGCCGCGTAGCTGGCCGCTGGAGCGAACAGGCGGTGTACGCACGGGCGGCGGCACGAACTCAGCACTGCGGCGGTCCTCAGAGGTAACCCCACGCGAGCAGCCGCGACCAGCATCCGCCACCTACCCGACCGCAGGTAGAGGCCCCGCGCGTGGACGATGTTCGTGTCGAACCCCAGCCGCACCATCGGCCATGTCTTGTCGGTGGCGGGGTTCAGTGCGGTGATGGCGCCTGACGCGGGCGTGTGTTCAAGCGCGTCCCCCGAACTGTTGATCGAGGGCGCGCAAGTCCCCGCGAGCACGAGCGCCCGAGGTACGCACTTTGACGCGCGACCGAATCGGCAGCATCGATCTGCATGGCGGGAGCGCCGCCGAGAGGTGTCCAGAACACGCGGCGCCATCCCACACCGAAGTGCCCTCCAACGCCGGTTGAGAGGCACGCGTGGTGGCCAGGCCCGCACCGCACGTGGGCGAGCGTTGGGGTGAGTGAGGAGCGCCAACGACGAAGCGTTGCCGACCTCGCTCACGGTCGCCCCCGCAATCCGGAGGACGGGCGGCTGCACGCTGTCGGCTCTCGGGTGCAATAACCCCGCGAACCCCCTGGACGCAGTGTCGTCGGTGGATGATTCCACCGACGATAACCAGCTCAGCGGACTGCATCCGACACCCCGGACGATCGGTCACGGTCTCCTAGGCGGCCAGTCGCCGCACGCGCAACGAGCGTCCACTCGGGCGGCCATCACCGTCGCGTCGCGGACGATGGTTCAGCGCAGGTCACGGTTCCCGCTCTCGTGCTCCAGGCCAGGGCGGCCGCGTACGGCTCCCCGTGCCGGCCACGTGCCGGGACGGCTTCGTGTGGCTCGTGGGTCGGCGGTCGAGCGATTGAGGTTGTGGAGAGCCACGGCTGGGGGAGTGCAGCCGCACGCCTTGTGGAGCCTGGGGGGAGCTCCGGCCCGCGATGGGCTCGGCCGGGCGGTCCTGTGGCTGACGGCGTTTGGTGGCGTTTCGTGGCGGATGATTTCGAGCAGTACGTGCCCGCCGACGGCTGCTGACCAGGCCGGCGAACGGCTCGACGAGCGCGGCCGCACCGAGCTGTTCGGCCTTTCCAAGCCGGGCGGTGCTTACAATCGGGCGATGGGCCTCGACGACTTCGCTCGGGTTCCGCTGCTGTTCGGCCCGTCGCCGGTCCACCCGCTGCCGCGACTCAGCGCGGCGCTGGGCGGCGAGGTCGAGATCTGGGCCAAGCGCGAGGACTGCAACTCGGGCATCGCCTTCGGCGGCAACAAGGTCCGCAAGCTCGAGTACCTCGTCGCCGAGGCTCTGGCCCAGGGATGCGACACGCTGGTGTCGATCGGCGGCGTGCAGTCCAACCACACCCGTCAGGTCACCGGCGTCGCGTGCCACGTCGGCCTGAAGGCGGTGACCGTCCAGGAGCATTGGGTCGAATGGCCGGACCCGAACTACGACGTCGTCGGCAACCTGCAGCTGAGCCGCATCATGGGCGGCGACATCCGGATGGACGACGCCGGCTTCGACATCGGCGTGCGCGACAGCTGGAAGGCGGCGCTGGAGTCTGTGACCGCCGCCGGCGGCCGGCCCTATGCCATCCCGGCCGGTGCCTCCGACCACCCGCTCGGGGGGCTCGGTTTCGCCAACTGGGCGCGGGAGGTCGCCGCCCAGGAGGCCGAGCTCGACGTGTTCTTCGACCACGTCGTGGTGTGCACCGTGACCGGGTCGACGCACGCTGGGATGATCGCCGGGTTCGCCCTCGAGGAGCGCGACGACCGCCGGGTCGTCGGCATCGACGCGTCCAAGACGCTCGAGCAGACCGTCGACCAGGTCACACGCATCGCCAACGACACGGCCGACAAGATCGGCGTCGCACGCGAGCTAGGCGCCGATGAGATCACCGTCGTCGACGGCTACGCCGGCCCGGTGTACGGCATCCCGGACGAGTCGACGATCGAAGCGGTCCACCTCGCCGCCCGCACCGAGGGCATGCTCACCGACCCGGTCTACGAGGGCAAGTCGATGGCCGGGTTGATCGGCATGGTCCGCTCAGGCGAGATCCCGGCAGGCTCACGCGTGCTCTACGCCCATCTCGGCGGCCAGCCGGCCCTGTCCGCCTACGCGTCCGTGCGGGGTCTCGGCTGACGGCGGCTGGTCTCGTCTCAGGTCGCCCGGCTGGTCCTTGCGCTCGCAGCGGCGCTGGGGCTCGCCGCCGCCGGGTGCGACCGCGACGACGCCAACGCCGGCCGCCAGCAGGGTCACCGGCAGCGTCGCCGACGCGGCCAGCAGCGCGCCCGACGCAGGGCGACCGCGATCACCGCGACCACGCTCGCTTCCTCGGCCCCGGCCTACACCAGCACCAGCACCTCGACCATGACGACCAGGACGACCTCGAGCACGACGACGGTGCCGGGTGTGGCGGGGCTGGCGACTGACGCGCGGCAGACGCTGGAGATCGGGCGGCCGGTCGAGGGGCGGCCGACTGTCGCCGTGGAGCGGGGCCCGCCGGGCGCCGGCGTGATGCTGGTGATCGCTTCGGATCTGAGCGGGGGTGGAGCTGCGTAGGAGGGCCGCTGGCGAGCCGCGGAACCGTGACTGAAACCCGGCGTTTCTAGTGGTGCGTCGCGGGATTGATGATCCGGTCGAGGGTGGCTCGGCCGCGGGTGACTTTGTCGATGATCTCTTCGGCGGTGCGAGTCCACACGAACGGTTCGGGGTTGTCGTTCCGGTGTGAGACCCACCAGTCGATGCGCGCTTCGAGCTCGCCGACCGAGGTGAAGCTGGTGTTGGTCAGCGCCTTGCGGGTGAGCACCGAGAACCAGGTCTCGATGAGGTTCAGCCACGACGACGAGGTCGGGGTGAAGTGCAGGTGCCAGCGGCGGCGCTTGGGGTGGTCGAGCCAGCCGCGCAC
>DASQUK010000243.1:0-2315 GCA_035641315.1 Acidimicrobiales bacterium
TTCTCGGCGCCGAAACCAGCGTGATCGTCACCGGAACCGGTCCCGGTGCTCGGCGACCCACTCGGCGAACGAGCGGGGCTCCCTCCCGAGGACCTCGCGCACCGTCGGCTGGACGGTGGTCTCGTCCACGGTGCCGTCCATGAAGAAGCTGAAGAAGGCGTCGACGTACTCGGCCGGCATCGAGTCGCTCATCTCCTTGCGGGCCACATCGTTCGGCACGGCCTCGAACCGCAGATCCCGGCCGAGGGCGGCGCCGAGGATGCGTGCCCGGTCCGCCGGCCGGAGGGCCTCGGGCCCCGACACGCGCAGGCTGCGCCCCTCCAGGCCGGGCGACAGCAGCGCCCGGCCGGCCACCGCCGCGACGTCCGCGGGATCGATGATGGCGACCGCCACCTCGGCGAACGGCGCCCGCACCACGTCGCCCTCCCGGAGCTGGGGGATCCACTGGAACGTGTTGGTCATGAAGCTGTTCGGCTGCAGGAAGGTCCATCCCAGGTCGGTGTCACGCACCGCCCGCTCGGAGAGGATGTGGTAGCGGGCCACGGCATTGGACAGGTCCCCGGTCGGCGCGGCGCTGCTGGACAGCAGCACCACCCGCTGGATTCCGGCGGCGGGCATCTCGGGCACCAGGCCGTCGATGCCGCCATACCCGCTGAGCAGGAACGCTGCGTCCGCGCCGGCGAGCGCCGGCCGCAGCGTGTCGGCATCCCCCAGGTCGCCGGCCACCACCTCGACGCCGGCCGGCACGCCCGCCCGCTGCGGGTCGCGCACCACCGCCCGCACCTTGGCGCCGGCCGCCGCCAGCTCCCGCGCGACCGCCCCACCCACGTTGCCCGTCGCCCCGAACACCAGGATCATCACGCACTCCTTTCCGCGGCCGCGTCGAGCCTGCAGTCAACCAGGAGGCGCATCAACTGCCTTCCCGCTCGGCGCTGGCGGCTTGCCCCACCCACCACCGCCTGGGGTGAGCGTTCGAAGGACGTCTCCCGCCCGGAGGCGGACCGTGCACTTGTCGGGCAACCGTTCGGGACGGCTCTCGTCACCACCCGCTAGCAGCCAGTTCTCGCCCGCCGCTCCCGGCTGCCCACCCCAGACGCCCCACGGCCGAGACACGCGACGCTCGGTGATCAGCGACACCGTGCAGTCCTCCAGCACCTGGAGGTCGCGCTCGATGCCCTCCCCACCCGGCTCCCGACCTGCGCCCCCACTCCCCTGCCGCAGCCTGTAGCGCAGGACTCGCAACGGAAACGTCCGCTCCAGCGCCTCGATGGGGGTGTTCTTCGTGTTGGTCATCCCCGTCGGGCATGTGCACCCATCGGCCTGAGGGCGTGGGCCACCGGTGACGTCTCAGCCGACCTTGATGATCGTCAGGCCCTTGCCGGCGGCGTTAGCGAGGACGGCGAGGTCCTGGGGATCGCTGGTCAGGACCTCGTCGCCGTTCGTGGCGACATCAATGACCGCGGCATCGATGACGTCGACGGTCGCGGCGGCACCGAGCAGTTGGCCGACCCGGCGCGCCGCGGGCTGATCGAGAGACCGTTGGTCGACACCCCGGAGCAGCCGAACGAGGTGGACCTGCCGAGCGCCGTTGCGCCAGGCCTGGGCAACCACCCCCGTCGACGTACGTACGGGTGCGCGCTCGCGTTGCGCCGTCTCGAGAAGCGCCCGGATGGCTCGGTCGCCGCGTTCGTAGCCGATGAGCGCCCCAGCGTCGAGGACGACCGCCATCAGGCGGCCCGATCCGGCAGCGTGACGATGGCGTGACGGCGGGCCTCGGCGACTAGGCGTGCGGCCTCGGCCGGGTCGAGCGGGCCCATCTCGGCCGCTAACTCGTCCAACGCGATCCTCAGGAGCCGGTTGCGTACGCGATCGCGGGCGGCCTCCGACAGCCATGCCGAGACGGTCATACCCTCGTCGGCCGCTGCTTCACGGACCACGGCCGCCAGCTCTTCGTCGAACGACACGCTCAGCTTGTCGGCAGGCACGACTCGGATCCTACCAGCAGAATCCAATGGTAGGGCGACGCCGATGACGAGCGGGCTAGGTTCGCATGCAGACCGACTCTTCCACCGCGCTCCGCACGCCAGGACCACACCTCGACTCGGCATGGGCGCCGGTTCCTATCGGCCGGGCAGCCGAAAGCCGACGACGAGTGCCAGCAGTGCCAGGACCAGAAGCACGATGGCGATACTTCCAGCTATCGGCCAGACGTAACCAGTGGCGATGGTCGCGGGCACGGCCGCGAAGCCGGCGGAGATCGCCGGCCACTTTGTGCCGCCCTTGGGGTCGTTGCCCTTCCTGTCCTTGCCCATGAC